>CAZEYA010000090.1:0-15182 GCA_964516515.1 uncultured Kineosporiaceae bacterium
GAGGCCCACCCAGCAGCCACTAGTCGACAAATGGCGGGCAGGGAGGCCCACCCAGTAGCCACTAGTCGACAAATGGCGGTGAAGGGGAGGTTCAGTGGGCGGCGTCGAACCAGGAGTGGCCGACGCCGACGGACACGTCAAGGGGGACGGTCAGCTGGGCAGCGCCGGCCATCTGCTCGCGGACGAGCGACTCGACGGCCTCCCGCTCGCCGGTCGCGACCTCCAGCACCAGCTCGTCGTGCACCTGGAGCAGCATCCGGCTGCCCAGCCCGCCATCGCGCAGCCGGGCGTCGACGCCGAGCATGGCGACCTTGATCAGGTCCGCCGCCGATCCCTGGATGGGTGCGTTCAGCGCCATCCGTTCCGCGATCTCGCGGCGCTGCCGGTTGTCCGACGTCAGGTCCGGCAGGTACCGCCGCCGGCCCAGGATGGTGGCGGTCCACCCGGTGCGGCGGGCCTCGTCGACCACTGTCCGCAGGTAGTCGCGGACCCCGCCGAAGCGCTCGAAGTACTCCCCCATCAGCCCCCGCGCCTCCTCGACGTCGACGGTCAGCTGCCGTGACAGCCCGAAGGCCGACAACCCGTAGGCCAGCCCATAGGACATCGCCTTGACCTTGGCCCGCATCGGGGCAGTGACGTCCGCCGGCTCCACGCTGAAGACCCGCGAGCCGACGAAGCGGTGCAGGTCCTCGCCGCTACGGAACGCCTCGATCAGACCTTCGTCACCCGACAGATGAGCCATGATCCGCATCTCGATCTGCGAATAATCCGAGCTCATCAGGCACTCGTAGCCCTCTCCGACGACGAAGCCGGACCGGATCCGGCGGCCCTCCTCGGTTCGGATCGGGATGTTCTGCAGGTTGGGATCGACGCTGGACAGCCGGCCGGTCGCCGCGATGGTCTGCTGGAAGGTGGTGTGGATCCGGCCGTCGGGGGCCACCGAACCGAGCAGGCCCTCCACCGTCTGCCGCAACCGGCTTGCATCGCGATGGGCCAGCAGATGCAGCAAGAAGGGGTGCTCGGTGCGGGTGTACAGATCCTGCAGCGATTCGGCGTCGGTGGTGTACCCGGTCTTGATCTTCTTGGTCTTGGGCAGGCCCAGTTGGTCGAAGAGCACGACCTGCAGCTGCTTGGGCGAGCCCAGATTGATCTCGCCCTCGATCACCTCATAGGCGTGCTTCGCGGCCTGCGACACCAGCATCCCGTAGTGCGATTCGAGATCGGCGAGGTGATCACCGTCGACGGCGATCCCCGTGCGTTCCATCCGCAGCAGCACCCCGACCAGGGGCAGCTCCACGTCGCGGAGCAGGTCGGTCGCCTCCCGCTCGGCCAGCTCGGCCGCCAGTACAGGGTCCAGCGCCAGCACCCCCGCGGCCCGCACCATCGCCGCCGAGGCGACCGCGGCGGCGTCGTCCGCTTCCGTCCCCAGGCCGAGGTCCAGCTCGTCGGTGGTAGCGGCCGCCACCGGCTCGGTGGCCGGCGCATCCAGCCGCAGCGCCCGCCCGAGGTGGCGCACGGCGAGGTCCGCCAGGTCGTAGGACCGCTGGTCGGGCCGGGACAGATACGCCGAAAGCGCGGTGTCGGCGTCCAGCCCGGTGACCTTGACGCCGGCCACGTCCAGCGCGTGCAGTTGCGGCTTCGCGTCGTGCAGCACCACCCGAGTGCCCGGGTCGGCCAGCCACGCAGTGACGACCGGAGTCGTCTCCTCGTCCAGTGGGAGGTACACCGAGGCGTCGTCGCCCGCGGCGACGGCTACCCCGGCGGCCCGGGCCGCGAAGCCGGCGCCGAGGGTGTGCACCGCCAGCGCCACCCGTGTCCCACGCGCGTGCGCGTCCAGCCACGCTGCTGCCTCGGCACCGCTCAGTGGGCCGCCGTGGACGTCGAAACCCTCGCTCGCCTCCGGCTCCGGCGCGCTCAGCGTGGCGAACAGCCGGTCACGCAGCACCCGGAACTCCAGGCCGTCGAACACCCGGTGCACCGCGTCGCGGTCCCATCCCTTCCAGTGCAGGTCATCGATGGCCAGCGGCAGGTCCAAGTCGTCCACGAGGCGATTGAGCTGCCGGTTGCGCAGCACGTCCGAGAGGTGATCGCGCAGGCTCCCGCCCGCCTTGCCGGTGATCCGGTCCGCGGCGCCGACCACGCCGTCCAGGCCGTCGTAGGCCAGCAGCCACTTCGCGGCCGTCTTGGGCCCGACACCCGGCACCCCGGGAAGGTTGTCGCTGCTCTCCCCCACCAGCGCCGCCAGGTCGCTGTAGAGCTCCGGCCCGATGCCGTACTTGGCGAGCACCCCGTCGGGTGTCATCCGGGTCATCTCCGAGACCCCGCGAACCGGGTAGAGCACGGTGACGTCCGGGCCGATCAGCTGAAACGAGTCGCGGTCCCCAGAACAGATGACGACGTCCATGGGCGCGCCGGCGTCCTCGATCGCCCGGGCGCGCCGGACCAATGTGGCGATGATGTCGTCCGCCTCGTACCCCTCCAGGCTGAGGGTCGACACGGCGAGGGCGTCGAGGACCTCACGGATCAGCGGCACCTGCCCGCCGAACTCCGCCGGTGCAGCCGAACGGGTCGCTTTGTACTCCTTGTAGACGGCGGTGCGGAACGTCGTGCGGGAGACGTCGAACGCCACCGCGACGTGCGTCGGTTTCTCGTCCCGCAGCACGTTGATGAGCATCGCGGTGAAGCCGTACACCGCATTCGTCACCTGCCCCGTCGACGTCGAGAAGTTCTCGACGGGCAGGGCGTAGAACGCCCGGTACGCCATCGAATGACCGTCCACCAGGAGCAACCTCGGCACGACCGCCACCCTACGGCGCGCTGCCTACACTGCGCGGGTGAGCGACGAGGTGGGCACGGGGTCATTGCAGACGACGGCGGGGCTGCTGCCCGACGGGTCATCGACCGCCGGCACCCTCATCGAGCGGATGGGTATCCGAATCACCGAAGCCGCACCGGACCGCATCGTCGCCACGATGCCGGTGGCCGGCAACACCCAGCCCTATGGGCTGCTGCACGGCGGGGCCAGCGCCGTGCTCGCCGAAACGCTGGGTTCTTATGCGGCCGCCCTGCACGCCGGCGTGGACCGCATAGCGGTGGGAATCGAGCTGAACGCGACGCACCATCGAGCGGTGCGTCAGGGCCTGGTTACGGGTACCGCCACCGCGCTGCACCTCGGTGGCACCGTGGCGACCTATGCCATCGAGATCCGTGACGAGTCCGACCGGCGGGTGTGCAGCGCTCGGCTGACCTGTCTGATCAGGGCTGTCCCTCCCGCATGACGTTCCGTGCGCGAGTCAACACCTGGTGTTGCGCGTCACACTGATGCCTCTGCAGGGTGACACGACAGGACTATGCTGCGCCGCCAATGCCACATCGGTCAGGACCGACCTCCTGATCCCGCTCGATCCAGACGAGGAGGCCGCGTGCCCCGAACCCTTCGGGCCCTGCTGTTGGCGGTGGCCCTGGCGGCCACGCTGCTGCCCACCTCCGTAGCAGTCGGGGCGGTCACACAAGCCACCCCCGCCCCCTCGGCCGAGGAGTCCACCAGCGGTGGGGAGGTCCTCAACGTCAGGCTGCGCGGCGAGGACCGGGCACCTGTCGAGGGCGTCACGGTCATCGTGACCTCGGAAGGCGAGGAGATCGGCCGAACCGAGAGCGACGCCGAGGGGGTCGCCAGCTTCGACGTGCCGGCACCAGGCCCCTACACCGTCGAGGTCGACGTCACCACGCTGCCGCCGGAACTCGAAGGCCAGTCGCTGGCCCAGAACCCACGGGATACCCAGGTCGATCCAGGAACGCCCCGCAACCTCAACCTGCTGTTCTCCTCTGATCCGGGCGGTGAGCGCCGGACCTCCAGCGGCTGGTCGACCATCCCTCAGCTCTTCGTCTCCGGGTTGCGGTTCGGCCTGTTGATCGCCCTTGCGGCCCTCGGACTGTCGATGATCTTCGGCACCACCGGGCTGACCAACTTCGCGCACGGCGAGTTCGTGACCGTCGGCGCGGTGCTCACGTATGTGTTCAACAACCTCCTGGAATTGCCGTTCATCGTCGCAGGATTGCTGGCGATCGCGCTGACGGCAGCCTTCGGATGGGCCAACGACGCGGGCCTGTGGAAGCCGCTGCGACGACGCGGGGCTGGGCTCATTGCCATGATGATCGTGTCCATCGGATTCGGGATCCTGGCGCGCTATGTCGTCGCCTTCTTCTTCGGCACCGAGACCTTCCAGTACCGCGAGTACGCCATCCAGGCAGGGATTCAATTCGGCCCCGTGAGCCTGAAGCCGGCGGACGCGATCGGCATGGGCATCGCGGTCGTCGTGTTGATCCTGGCCGGCCTGGCCCTGCTGTACACCCGGATCGGCAAGGCCACTCGCGCGGTGGCGGACAACCCCGCGCTGGCGGCAGCATCCGGCATCGACGTCGACCGGGTGATCCGCGTGGTATGGATGGTGGGTGGTGGCATGGCCGGGTTGGCGGGGGTCCTGTTGGGGATCAACCAGGGCGTGTCGTGGAACCTGGGGCAGGTGCTGCTGTTGCTGATCTTCGCGGCCGTCACCCTGGGCGGTCTTGGCACCGCGTTCGGAGCCGTCATCGGTGCCCTCATTGTCGGCATCCTCATCGATGTCAGCACGGCCCGGATCGAACTCGGCGGTATCACCCTGGGAATCCCGACCGAACTCAAGTACGTCGGTGCGCTCGTGGTCCTTATCATCATCCTGTTGTTCCGACCGCAGGGGATCCTCGGCCGTCGCGTGAGAGTGGGCTGACCGTGGACTTCGACAGCGTGTTGCGCAACGGCCTGCAGGCCGCGGTCGGCGTCGACGCGATCGTCTTCGCACTGGCGGCCATCGGCCTCAACGTCCACTTCGGTTATGCCGGCCTGCTCAACTTCGGCCAGGCGGCTTTCGTACTGGTCGGGGCCTACGGCATCGGTATCGGCGTGGTCTACCTCGGCCTGCCGCTGGGTGTCGCCCTGTTGTTGGGGTTGGCGGGCTCGATCGTGCTGGCCCTGCTGCTGGGTATCCCGACATTGCGATTGCGCGCCGACTACCTGGCGATCGTGACCATTGCTGCGGCCGAGATCCTGCGATTGGTGGCCCGGGCCAACTCCTTCCGGGACGTCTCCGGTGGGTCAGACGGGCTCAGTGGTTTCGCGGGCTCCTACTTCGCACTCAATCCCTTTCCGCCGGGCGACTACGGTTTCGGTTACCTGACGTTCGACGAGCGGGGCTTCTACAACATCGTCGTCGGCTGGTCGCTGGTGGCGATCTCGGTGCTGGCCGTCTTCCTGTGGATGCGCAGTCCCTGGGGCCGCGTCCTCAAGGCGATTCGCGAGGACGAGGACGCCGTCCGGAGCCTCGGCAAGAACGTCTTCTCCTACAAGATGCAGGCGCTCATCATCGGTGGGGTCATCGGCTGCCTGGCCGGTTTCGTCTACAGCCTGAGCCGGTCCTCGGTACAGCCGGACAACTACGGCACAGCGTTCACGTTCTTCGCCTACACCGTGTTGTTATTGGGTGGCGCCGCCAGAGTGTTCGGGCCGGTGCTCGGTGCGATGATCTTCTGGCTGGTGATCTCGCTGACCGACACGTTGCTCCGTCAGGGCGTCAACAACGACATCATCCCCAGCTACATCCTCAATGGCACGCAGGTCGGTCAGGTCCGCTTCATGCTGGTGGGACTCGCCTTGATGCTGCTGATGATCTACCGGCCGCAAGGCATCTTCGGCGATCGACGGGAGTTGATGCTCGATGCACGATGAGCAGGCACAGTCGCGGACCACCAGTCGCAAAGACGTCGCGACTGCCGCTCTGGCAGGCGTCGCGACCGAACCCGGCGTGGCCAAGCCCGATCCCATCCTCGTCGCCGACACCGTGGTGCGCCGATTCGGCGGACTCACCGCCGTCGACGTCGACCACTTCGAGGTGCAGCGCGGGGCGATCACCGCGCTGATCGGACCGAACGGGGCCGGCAAGACGACGTTCTTCAACCTCCTCACGGGTTTCGACCAGCCGGACAGCGGGGAGTGGACCTTCGAGGGCAAGCCGGTGCAGAAGGTCGCCGCCCACCGGGTGGCCCGCCGTGGCATGGTGCGGACCTTCCAGCTGACCAAGGCGCTGTCACGGCTGACGGTGCTGGAGAACATGCGGCTGGGCGCTACCGGTCAGCGTGGCGAGAACTTCGCTGCCGCGCTGCTGCGACCACTGTGGCGCAGCCAGGAGGCCGCGATCACGGCACAGGCCGATGACCTGCTGGCCCGCTTCAAGCTGGACACCAAGCGCGGCGACTTCGCCGGCTCGCTGTCGGGCGGGCAGCGCAAGCTGCTGGAGATGGCGCGGGCCCTGATGACCAATCCGACGATGGTCATGCTCGACGAACCGATGGCCGGCGTGAACCCGGCGCTGACCCAGTCCCTGCTCGGCCACGTGAAGGACCTGCGCGAGCAAGGCATGACAGTGTTGTTCGTCGAGCACGACATGGACATGGTCCGCGACATCTCCGACTGGGTGGTGGTGATGGCCGAGGGGCGCATCATCGCCGAGGGCCCGCCGGAGTCCGTGATGACCAACCCCGCCGTCATCGACGCCTACCTGGGTGGTCACCACGATCAACCCCTGGTGTCGGCGCCGGCCGTGGACAAGGAGGAGCGAGGATGACCACCGACCCCACCGTCGATCCCGGGGTCGAGCCGGGCACTGACCCCGCCCTTTATACCCGCGCGGGGGCGGACGCCGTCATCACCGGCCCGGACCCGCGGGCCGATCATCTCGCCGGCGCCGACGGCGCGCTGCTGCGGGCCGATGAGATGGTCGCCGGCTACGTGCCGGGCGTCAACATCCTCAACGGCGCCGACCTGTACGTCCGCGAGGGCGAGCTGGTCGGCATCATCGGTCCGAACGGGGCGGGCAAGTCCACCCTGCTCAAGGCGATCTTCGGCCTTGTCAAGGTGCGGACCGGCACGGTGACGCTGCGCGGTGACGACATCACCGGACTCAAGGCCAATCGACTCGTGAGCAAGGGAGTCGGCTTCGTTCCGCAGACCAACAACGTGTTCCCCTCGTTGACCATCGAGGAGAACCTGCAGATGGGCTGCTACCAGTCCCCCAGAGTGTTCACCGAGAGGTTCGCCGTCGTCGCCGACTTGTTTCCCAAGCTGGCGGAGCGCCGCTCGCAGCGGGCCGGGTCACTGTCCGGCGGGGAGCGCCAGATGGTGGCCATGGGCCGGGCGCTGATGATGGGGCCCTCGGTGCTGCTGCTGGACGAACCGTCGGCAGGTCTGAGCCCCGTCATGCAGGACGAGGTCTTCCTGCGAACCCGAGAGATCAACCGCACCGGCACATCAGTGATCATGGTGGAACAGAACGCCCGCCGCTGCCTTCAGATCTGCGACCGAGGCTACGTCCTCGACCAGGGGCGCAATGCCTACACCGGCACCGGGGCGGACCTCGCCAAGGACCCGAAGGTCATCGAGCTGTACCTGGGAACGCTGGCGGTCGTCTGAGCCGCGGTCCAGGGCGACCAGAAGCCCCCCGGCCCCAAGGGCCGGGGGGCTTCGTCGATCAGTGACAAGCCGTCAGCAGGTCACTCGACGGTGCCGGGGAGGAACTCGAGCGGAGTGTTCTTGTTCTGGTCGTCGTACTGGTAGATGCCGATGGTGGCCGAGGACGGGTCACCGGACTCGGCGAACTCGATAGGACCGGACTGGCCGTCGTAGTCGATGTCCGTGCCGGCATCGAGCAGGGCGATGCAGGCGGCGAAGTCTGTGCACTTCTCGCCGTCACGGGACACCGCGACGAGGTTGTCGCGAATGGTGACGCCGTCGTCAGAGCCACCGGCGACAGCAGCCAGCGCGATGAGGATGGTCGCGTCGTAGGACTCGGGTGCGTAGGCGAACGAGGTCAGCGACGGGTCGGTCTCGAGCAACCGAGCCTGGAAGTCATCCGAGGTGTCCGCGCCCGGGAGGGTGCCCTTGACGCCGGTCAGCGTGCCCGGGGGCAGGTTGGGGTCGGCGTCGGCCGAGTAGTCCGCCAGGTTGCCGTCGACGAAATAGGTAGGCAGCGCCGACGGGCCGATGCCCTGCGCCACGAGTTCCTGGATGACCTGGACGGTCTCGGCGAAGCCGATGATGATCAGGCAGTCCGGGTTGGCCGCGGCGACCTGGGTGACCTCGGCCGAGAAGGTGCTGGCCTCGGGGTCGTAGACCACCGGGTCGAGCGCGAGCGCCGCGCCGCTGGCCTCCAATGACAGCGTGGCGTTCTCGGTCAGGCCCTCACCGTAGGAGTCGTCCAGCGCCATGATGGCAACCGCGGTGCAGCCGTCGGTCGCGACCAGGTCCCCGAGCACGCGGCCCTGCAGCACGTCGGACGGCGCGGTACGGAAGTAGAACCCGTCGTCGGCGTAGTCGGTCAAGGTCGGGGAAGTGTTGGCCGGGGACATCTGGACGACCTGGGCCGCAGCGATCTTGTCGATGACGGTCAGCGTGACGCCCGATGACGCGGCGCCGATGATGGCGTCGACGCCTTCACCCAGCAACCTGTCGACCGACTGGTTGGCGATGTCGGTCGAGGTATCGCCGGAGTCGGAGTCGCTGACCACGACGTCCTGTCCCAGCACACCTCCGGCCGCGTTGATCTCGGCCGCGGCCAGGTCGACACCCGCGAACTCGGGCGGCCCGAGGAAGGCCAAGCCGCCGGTCTCGGGCAGCAGGGTCCCGACGGTGAGGGTGCCGTCCGCCTCGTTGACGGGCGGGGCCGCTTCCGCCGAGCTCTCGGGCGCACTGCTCTCTGCGCTGGACTCGGGCGCTTCGGAGGTGTCCGAACTGGTGGCTTCGCCGGAACCTTCATCGTCGCCGCCACAGGCAGCGAGTGCGAGGCCGGCAATGCCGAGGACGGCGATTGAACGCCATCCGCGAGCGCGTCGGATCATCGATGGTCTCCTTCGTGTCGGACCGCGGGTACTCGCGGGCTCGACGGGCAACCTACCCAAGCCGGGTCACGACAAGGTTGCGGCAGTAGCCGAATCGACCAGCCGTTGCCGAGTCGTGACCTGCGGAGGCTTCCCTACCCCTCGCCGGGACCGGTGGAAGCCGCCGCCGGCTGGCCGCCTCGCTTGGCACCCGCCGCCGCAAGCACCCCGGCAGCCACCTCGCGCATGGAGAGCCGGCGGTCCATGGACGTCTTCTGGATCCAGCGGAACGCCTCGGGCTCGCTCATCTTGTAGGTGGTCTGCAGCGCAGCCTTCGCACGCTCGACCAGTTTGCGCGTCTCCAGCCGGTCGGCCAGGTCCGCGACCTCGGCCTCCAGGGCCGCGATCTCACCGTGCCGGCTGACCGCGATCTCGATGGCCGGCAACAGGTCGGCGGCGGTGAACGGCTTGACGACATAGGCCATGGCACCGGCGTCGCGGGCCCGCTCCACGAGCTCGGTCTGGCTGAACGCCGTCAGCAGCACCACCGGAGCGATCCGAGCCGCGGCGATCCGCTCGGCGGCGGAGATCCCGTCCAGCTTGGGCATCTTGATGTCGAGGATGACGACGTCCGGCCGCAGCTCCTCGGCCAGCCGCAGCGCGCTCTCGCCGTTGCCGGCCTCGCCGACGACGTCGTAGCCCGCCTCGGTCAGCATCTCGACCAGGTCCAGGCGGATCAGTGCCTCGTCCTCGGCCACGACCACACGCCGACCGCCCGTGCCCGCGGCCGCGGCCGCTGGGGCCGCTACCGGGTCCGGCGAGGTCACCGCGCTGGGTTCGGGGGGAAGGAAGTCAGCCGTAGGGACGGCGCCGTCGCTGCTCACCGCCCGATAGTAAGGGCCGCTACCCTAGGTGCGCTCCCCCGGCCGGCTTGGTGGAATCGGCAGACACGGCGCACTCAAAATGCGTTGCCTTCGGGTGTGCGGGTTCGAGTCCCGCAGCCGGCACCGGGTAGAGGTACTGTCCGCACCCCTGGTCACGCTGGACGGGCGGTTGGCCCGATCGCCGGGGCACAGCCCCCCGGTCGACCTCGTCTGAGTCCCTCAGGCGTAGGCGGGGACGACCGCGTCGACGGCATCGCCGATGCGGTGCACCCGCATCGCGTTGGTGGATCCCGGAATGCCGGGCGGTGACCCGGCGACGATGACCACGAGGTCACCGCGCTGGCATCGGCCGATGTCCAGCAGCGCCTCGTCGACCTGGCGGACCATCTCGTCGGTGTGCTTGACGTAGGGCGTCAGGAAGGTCTCGATGCCCCAGGACAGGCTGAGCTGGGACCGCACCGCGGCTTCAGGCGTGAAGACCAGCAGCGGGATCCGGCTGCGCAGCCGTGACATCCGGCGCCCGGAGTCACCGCTCTGGCTGAAGCAGACCAGGAAGGACACCCCCAGCAATTCACCGACCTCGGCGGCCGCGCGGGTGATGGCACCGCCCTGGGTGCGCGGCTTCGTGCCGAGCGGCGGGATCCGTTCGTGCCCCCGCTCCTCGGTCACGGTGATGATCCGCGCCATCGTCTCCACGGCGACCAACGGGTACTCCCCGACACTCGTCTCGCCGGACAGCATCAGGGCGTCGGCGCCGTCCAGCACCGCATTGGCCACGTCGGAGGCCTCGGCCCGGGTGGGCCGGCCGGCGGAGATCATCGACTCCAGCATCTGGGTGGCCACGATCACCGGCTTCGCCTGCCGGCGGGCGAGCTCGACCGCCTGCTTCTGCACCAGCGGGACGTCCTCCAGCGGCAGCTCGACCCCCAGGTCGCCGCGGGCGACCATGATGCCGTCGAAGGCGTCGATGATCTCGGCGAGGTTCTCCACCGCCTGCGGCTTCTCGATCTTGGCGAGCACCGGCACCCGGACGCCCTCCTCGGCCATGATCGCCCGAACGTCGTCGACATCGCGCGCGTTGCGGACGAACGACAGCGCCACGATGTCCACCCCGAGCCGCAGCCCGAACCGCAGGTCGTCGATGTCCTTGACATCCAGCGCGGGCACACTGACGGCGACCCCGGGCAGGTTGATGCCCTTGTTGTTCGATGCGGTCCCGCCCACGACGACCTCGGTGACGACGTCGGTGTCGGTCACCTCCACCGCGCGCAGCATGATCCGGCCGTCGTCGACGAGCAGCGGGTCACCGACGTTGACGTCGCCCAGCAACCCCTTGTGCGTCGTGGAGCACCGCTCGACGGTGCCCGGGACGTCTTCGACGGTGATCGCGAACCGCGCCCCCGGCACCAGCAGGACCGGCCCGTTGGCGAAGCGGCCGAGCCGGATCTTGGGGCCCTGCAGATCCTGCAGCAGGGCGACGCTTCGACCCGTCGCATTCGACGCGGCCCGGACGTCGTGGTAGTTCCGCTCGTGCTCGGCGTGCGAGCCGTGGCTGAAGTTCATCCGGGCGACGTCCATGCCCGCCGTCACCAGGCGGGTGATGCGCTCCGGGCCGGCCACTGCAGGGCCGAGGGTGCAGACGATTTTGGCTCGACGCATATGCGCGACCATAGCGCGCCCCGTAGGAGTCGGCACCGCGTCAGTCGGCGGCCACGATGCGCTGCCACACGACCTCCCCGTCCGGGTCCAGCCCCTCGGCCACCGCCGCCTGCCGGATGCCCACGACCCGCGCGTACTCGCGCGCCACGACCTTGCGCAGCCGCTGCCGAAGCAGCACCGGTTCGAGCACCAGGTCCTCGGCCACCAGCGACCCGGTCTGCTCGACGTGGCGTCGCAGCAGGGGCAGCAGCGTCTCAACGTCGGTGTCGTCGAGCTCCAGGATGTCGACCAGTTCGGTGTTGATGCGTGCCTCGCGCATGTCCAGCACGTAGGCGATGCCGCCGGACATCCCGGCGGCGAAGTTGCGCCCGGTCCGGCCCAGCACCACCACCGTGCCTCCGGTCATGTACTCGCAGCCGTGGTCGCCGATGCCCTCGACGACGGCCGTCGCACCGGAGTTGCGGACACAGAACCGCTCGCCCACCTCGCCCTGGATGAGGATCTCGCCGCTGGTCGCCCCGTAGGCGATGACGTTTCCGGCGATGATGTTGCGCTGGGTGTTGAAGCGGCTGCCGCGTGGCGGGCGCACCACGATCCGCCCGCCCGAGAGTCCCTTGCCGACGTAGTCGTTGGCGTCGCCCCACAGCCGCAGCGTGATGCCCCGGGGCAGGAACGCGCCCAGCGACTGCCCCGCCGACCCGGTCAGGGTGATGTCGATGGTGCCGTCAGGCAGCCCCGCGGCGCCGTAGCGAGACGTCACCTCGTGCCCCAGCATGGTGCCGACGGTGCGGTTGATGTTGCGGACCGCGACCTCGAGCCGGACCGGCCGGCCATGGTCCAGGGCGTCCGAGGACAGCTGCAGCAGACTGACGTCCAGCGCCTTCTCCAGGCCGTGGTCCTGCTCCACCAGCCGCCGGCGCGGCGCGTCCGCAGCCACGTGCGGCGGCCCCGGGACGGCGAGGACCGGCCGCAGGTCGAGTCCCTCGGTCTTCCACCGCCCGACGGCGCCCTCGACGTCGAGCAGATCGGCTCGCCCGATCGCCTCGTCGACGCTGCGCAGCCCGAGCGCACCCAACTGCTCCCGCACCTCGGCGGCGACGAAGCGGAAGAACGCCTCCACGTGGTCGGCCTGCCCGGAGTACTTGGCCCGCAGCTTCGGGTCCATCGTGGCCACGCCGACCGGGCAGGTGTTGAGGTGGCAGACCCGCATCATGATGCAGCCCGACACGATGAGCGGCGCGGTGGAGAACCCGTACTCCTCCGCACCCAGCAGGGCCGCCACCACGACGTCACGACCGGTCTTCAGCGCCCCGTCGACCTGGACGGTGATCCGGTCGCGCAGGCCGTTGAGCACCAGCGTCTGCTGGGTCTCGGCCAGTCCCAGCTCCCATGGCGCTCCCGCGTGCTTGAGGCTGTTCAGCGGCGAGGCACCGGTCCCGCCGTCGTTTCCCGAGATCAGGACGACGTCGGCGTGCGCCTTCGTCACCCCGGCCGCGACCGTGCCGACGCCGATCTCGCTGACCAGCTTGACGTGGATGCGGGCGGCCGGGTTGGCGTTCTTGAGGTCGTGGATCAGCTGAGCCAGATCCTCGATGGAGTAGATGTCGTGGTGCGGCGGCGGGCTGATCAGGCCCACGCCGGGGGTCGAGTGCCGGACGTCGGCGATCATCGGCGAGACCTTGTGGCCCGGCAACTGGCCGCCCTCCCCCGGCTTGGCGCCCTGCGCCATCTTGATCTGGATGTCGGTGGCGCTGCTCAGGTAGAGGCTGGTGACGCCGAACCTGCCCGAGGCCACCTGCTTGACGGCGCTGCGCCGTTGCGGGTCCAGCAACCGCTCGACGGCCTCCCCGCCCTCGCCGGTGTTGGACCGCCCGCCGATCCGGTTCATCGCGATGGCGAGCGTCTCGTGCGCCTCCGGACTGATCGAACCGAAGCTCATCGCGCCCGTCGTGAAGCGCCGCATGATGGACTCGACGCTCTCCACCTCCGACAGCGGCACCGGCGAGGCGGCACGGAACCTGAACAGCCCGCGCAGCGTGCCGATCCGGTGCGCCTGCTCATCGATGCGCCGGGAGTACTCGCGATAGACATCCTCGCGGCCGCTGCGGGTGGCGTGCTGCAGGCGGAACACCGTCTCCGGGTCGAACAGGTGGATCTCGCCGTCGCGGCGCCATTGGTACTCCCCCCCGACCGCCAGCCGCCGATCGGCGGGGGTGGCCCCTTCGGGCGGGTAGGCGTCGGCGTGCCGGCGCGCCACCTCCTCGGCGATGACGTCGAGGGTGATGCCGTCCAGCTGGCTCGTGGTGCCGGTGAAGTAGCGGTCCACGAGGTCCGCCGACAGCCCGAGCGCCTCGAAGACCTGCGAGCCGCGGTAGGAGGCGACCGTGGAGATCCCCATCTTGCTCATCACCTTGAGCACGCCCTTGCCGAGCCCGACGATGAGGTTGGCGACGGCCTGCTCGGGGGTGACCGTGGTCACCGTGCCCCGGCGCACCAGATCCTCGACGCTCTCCATCGCCAGGTACGGGTTGATCGCGGCCGCCCCGTAAGCCAGCAGCAGGGCGGCGTGGTGCACCTCGCGGACATCCCCGGTCTCGACCACCAGGCCGACACCGAGCCGGGTGCGGCTGCGGATCAGGTGATGGTGGACCGCGGATGTCAGCAGCAGGGACGGGATCGCGGCGAGGTCGGCGGTGGCGTCGCGGTCGGACAGCACGACATAACGCGCGCCGGCCGCGATCGCCTGGTCCACCTCATGGCAGACGCCCTGTAGCCGCTCCGCCAGTGCCTGACCGCCGCCGTCGACCCGGTACAGGCCGCGGATGACGAGCGTGGCCGGGGTGCCCGGGGCGGCGCCGGCGGTCTCGGCGCTGATGTGCACGATCTTGGCCAACTGGTCGTTGTCGATGATCGGGAAGGGCAGCACGAGCTGCCGGGCGTGCTCCGGCGTAGCGGTGAGGATGTTCAGCTCGGGGCCCATGCTCGCTTCGAGGCTGGTCACGAGCTGTTCCCGGATGGCGTCCAGTGGCGGGTTGGTGACCTGGGCGAACAACTGCGCGAAGTAGTCGAAGAGCAGTCGCGGCCGCGACGACAGCACAGCCAACGGGGTATCGGTGCCCATCGAGCCCAACGGTTCGCTACCGGCGCGTGCCATCGGTGCGAGCAGCACCCGCAGTTCCTCCTCGGTGTAGCCGAAGGCCTGCTGCCGCCGGGTGACCGAGGCGGGGGTGTATACGACGTGCACCCGGTCGGGCAGATCCGAGAGGTGGATGACGTTGTCGGCCAGCCACTGCTCGTAGGGCTGCTGGGCGGCGAGTTCGGCCTTGATCTCGGCGTCGTCGATGATCCGACCGTGCCGGGTGTCGACGAGGAACATCCGGCCCGGCTGCAGCCGGCCCTTGCGGACGATGCGAGACGGCTCGATGTCGAGCACACCGACCTCGCTGGCCATGACGACCAGGCCGTCAGTGGTCACCCAATAGCGGGCTGGGCGCAGCCCGTTGCGGTCCAGCACCGCACCGATGACGTCACCGTCGGAGAACGTCACCGAGGCCGGCCCGTCCCACGGTTCCATGATCGAACTGTGGTAGGCGTAGAAGGCCCGCCGCGCAGGGTCCATCTCGGCGTGGTTCTCCCAGGCCTCGGGAATCATCATGAGGACCGCGTGCGGCAGCGTCCGGCCCCCCAGGTGCAGCAGTTCGAGGACCTCGTCGAAGCTCGTGGAGTCGCTGCCGC
>CAZEYA010000091.1:0-15122 GCA_964516515.1 uncultured Kineosporiaceae bacterium
GTCTACCGGCACCCGCTCGACCCGGCTCTGCCCCCACCCGCCCGTCCCGACCACGGCGAGGACGAGCACGGGGATCGCCAGCACGCCCAGCCGCACCCGGCGATTGACGGCGCGCAGCTCAGGCAAGGCGGGTCAGCACCAGGCTCCGCGAGGCCGTGCTGGTGACCGGCAGGCTCCACCGCACCGTGCCCTGCGAGTCAGCAGTGACGGTCGTCAGCGTGACGGCATCAACGACCACCGAGTACCGGCGCCCCGCGGTCATGCCGCCCGCGGTCCAGGCCAGTGGCGACCCTGGTTGCCCGCCGGCCACGACGAATGTCGACTGGGTGGCGGACTGCGCTCCCGGAGTGATCGTGACTGTTCCTGCGGTCGGCCGAACACGGACAGCCAATGGCCTGACGGTCAGTGACGCCGCGCCCTGGGAGGCAGTGGACATCGACAGCCGGGCATTGGCGGGGTCGACCGTATTGGTGGCCGGCCCCCGGCTCGGCGCCATGAGCCGGCCGGTGTCATTGACGATGTCGTACGTGCCCGCAGACCCCAGGCTGACCTTGACCGGTACGCCGAGGTTGCGCAGCGTTCCGGACGCCGGCCCCGTCGTGTTGCGCAGCATCACATCGCGGCCTGGCAAGGTCGTCCCCTGCCAGTCGATGCCGGTCGAGGAGTCGATCCGCATCGGGCCCACAACCCCGGCGACAGTGTTGCCAATGAAGCTCACCCGGTCGGCCTCGCGCAGTTTGATCAGGTCGCTGCCGCTGCCCGAGAAAGTGTTGTCGGTGAAGACCAGATCTGTGTTGCGGCCGTTCAGATTGCCATAGACCGCCTGGTCGGAGCCAGCGAAGGTGAAGACGGCGTACTGTGACGAATCCGCCACCAGGTTGCCGACGAATTGATTGTCGCGGCTGCCCACGGACACCCGGATCCCGTACTCGTTGCCGCGTATCTCGTTGTTGCGCACGGTGTTCCGCATGCTGTCGAAGACGGCGATGCCAGCACCGTTGATGTTGTCGTAGACCAGGTTGTTCTCGACGATGCTGTCCGTCACGCCCCGGTGGAGCATGATGCCGTGCACCTGATTGTCGGCGGGGTTGTCGTCGGCGGCCGCCACGTGCGGCGGGTTCCCGTTGTTGTTGCTGACATTCCTCGCGATGTAGAGGTTGTTGCATCGCTGGGAGCAGATGAAGCCGTGCGTGCCGTTGTTGTGGAAATGGTTGTCGGTGATCGTCAGGTTGTCGGAGTCGTCGTGCGGGTCCAGCCCGTACATGACGTTGTGGTCGTACTCGTTTCCGTCGAACAGCATGCCTTCGGCGCCCCAGGTGTAGGTGCCGAAGTACAGGTGGTGGAAGCGGCTGTTCACCTGGCTGCCATAGACCGCCACCTTGTCGCACAGGTCGGGACGGGTGATCTCACAGCCCCGGGCCTTGTAGGACACGCCGTAGGATTCACCGCCGTACCATCCCAGGTAGCCGAAGTCGGAGTCCGTGATGTCCATCCGTGACTCCCGCGCGAGGCCGGTGGCCGGGTCGATGAAGGACAGCGCCCGGACGAACGCCCGCCCCCGTGACCCGGCGGGAGCGCCCGCCGCCAGCTCGGGATTGATATCGATTGATCCCGCGACGTCGTCCCACGAGGTCACCGCCACCGAGTCGAACACCAGGTTCCCGTAATTCGCTGTCACCTCAACGACGTCCACCCGGGTACCCGTGGCGCGGGAACGCAATCGCAACGTCGCCACTTCGCCACCGGCTGAGGGCCCTTTGACCCGCAATGTGGCGCCGTTCTGTACCACCAGATTCGCGCCCAGGTCCCAGGTCCCGGCCGAGTCGGCAGCTGCCAGCGGTGCCGACGGACACAGCGCTGCCAGCTCTCGCAGGGTGACATCGCCCGACGTGAGGTACAGGGTGTTGGACGACGCCGCGTACCGAACCTGACCGGTACAGGACGCCGCCGATGCCGCACCCACCCCCCCGGCGAGGCCGCCCGCGACCCCGAGTGCGCATACGGCCACCACGACCGCGATTCGATGAACGGACATCTGATGTGCTCCTGTTCGATTGGTAGTCACGCGCGATTTCCCACGTGCGCGGGCGGCGGTGACGGACGGGGGTCGGTGTCGCGGAACTTGCGCAGCAATTCCAGTCCTATGGCCAGCGCGATGGCGGCCGCCACCGCCAGCCCGAGCCATCGCAATGGCAGCGGCGAAATATCGTTGTCTCCGATGAGTGTGACATCGCCGGTGCGAGCGAGCCGGGCACTGACGAGGCTGTCCGCGATTGTCACGCGCGCGCCGTCTCTCCCGGATACCCCGATTTCGGCGGCCGCCAGCCGACTGCCCGTGATCGATATCTCGCTCCCCTGCCCGGCCCGGACAGCCTGATATTCGGCCGTTATCCCGACATCCGACAGAGTTGCCTGGCCGAGAACGTCGAGACCGAGGTCCGAGCCGTCCACCGTCGTCCCCTCGAGGGTCAGCGATGCGGCGCCGGAGATGACCGCCCGGGGACCGCCGGAGGTGAGTTCGGACGACGTCACGGTGACGCTCACCGTCCCTCGTGCCGCGTCAAGGGCGGCACCCGTGGCTCGCACCGATGTTCCCTCGATCACGACCGCATCCGCCGAGCCACGCACGCGGACACCGACGGCGCCGCTCAGCGTGCTGTCACGCACGATCACGTCTGATCCCGAGGTGGACACCGCCGTCCCGGACGCCGCGCTGGCCGTCACGTGATCCAGCACGATGCTGCGCGCCTGGGCGGACACCCGGACGGCGTCGCCGGTGGCCTCGACCGTGGTGTCGCGCACCGTGACGTCACTGCTCTGGGGCCCGATCTCGATTCCCCCGGCGCCGCCCACGAGGCTCGCGCCGGTGACCGTCACGGATCGACCTGAGATGTACAGGGCCTCTCGGCCACTGTCCGTCACCGAGAGCTTGGGCATCGCCACTCGGTTGCTGTCCTTGATCGACACCGCGGCGCCGATGGCAGCGACGCTGAGGAGCCGGACGTCCGAGGAGTTGCGCACGGCGACAGCGGTCTCGTCGTTGCGTGCCGTGACGTTGGTCACTGTCAGGCCCGCGACGTCGCGCATGTCGAGGCCGGTGCCACCGTTGCCTGCCGTGGACACCAGTGACACCGTGGCGTCGCGGACGTCCACCAGCTTGACGCCGTCGCCGCCGTTGCGGTTCGCGACCAGACCACCCGACACGTCCAGAGTCTCGATCGGCCCGTCGATCCGGATGCCGTCGGCACCGCCACCGACCACGTTGACGCTGCTCAGGGACACCGATCGGCCGCCGCGCACGACTAGACCGATGCCTACCGACCGCGTCACCCGCACATCGCGCAGCACAGCGCTGTCGACAGCGCTGAGTTGCACCGCATCACCACTGCGCTGCAGGGTCACTCGTGTCAGCTTCGCCGTGGAGCCCTCGCCGACGCGCAGCGCCGGCGTCCCGGCACCGGTGCCACCCATGTCTTCCAGGCCGACGTCGGTGAGATCGACGGTCGCGGCGTTGGTGAATTCGACAGCTGCCCGGTCGACCGAGGGAGGAGCAGCGGTGAAGTCCCCCCCGACAGCCTGCATGGTGATGCCCGACATCGACAGCACCGCATTGGTGCCGCGGATCCCGGTGCTACCGGCAGCGAACTCCACCCGGCTCACCGTGGGTGCGGATGCGGTCACCACGGTTCCTGGTCGTTGCGCCAGGAGCGCCGAGAGCCGCACCACCCCCACGGCGGGAGAGGACACGAACGCCGGGTCGTCGACGAGCACCGGCAGCGCCGCGAGATCCACGGGGTTGGCCACGGCGATCGAGCGCAGCAGCGTGCCGTCGCGGACCACGTCGATGCGCTTGGGCCGCACCACCAGCACCTGACCCACCAGCAAGTCAGCCGGAACGTCGGCCACGGTGGGCCTTGCGGTCCGCACGCCGGTCACGGCGACCGACGTGGTCAGCCCGGTGACCAGGACGGCAGCCAGGGCCAGGGCACCCGCGAGTCGGGCCCACAGCCGCCGGCTCACGACGACACCCTGCGATCGCTGTCGGCGCGGGTCAGGTCGATCCGCGCGCCGATGATCGAGGCGACGCCACTGGACATCGCGCCAGCCGCCTGGTCGGCGCCGGAGCCGACGCGCACCACCTCGTCACCCACGACCTCGACGTCCCGAGTCAGCCAACGCTGCCGTCGCACTGTCAGCAACGCCCAGATCTTGATCAAGGCCATGACGAAGGACAGCCCGACGAACGGCATGATGAAGAAGAACGACGAGGGCCGGCGCCGCAGGTGAGGCAGCAGCTTCACTGATCGGCTGACATACCACCATGCCGTCAGCAGCCCGACAAACAGCCAGTCCTGCCGCACGATCGCCAGGGTCATGTATATGGGCGACAGCAGTAGGGTGAAGCTGCTGATTCCCTTGTCGACCATGGTGAAGGCCAGGAACGGGTGTCGCCATGCCCACCGCTCGAGCACCGTTGCGCGGATATCCGACCGCCAGGTGTTGCGCGACCACCGGAGCCGCTGCTTGAAGAACGTCGAGGTCCGGTCCGGGAAGGTGGACCAGACCCTCGCACTCCGCTGCAATACCGTTCGGTAGCCGCGCTTGATGGTCAGGGACGTCAGGCGCTTGTCATCTCCCGACATGCATTGGACGCCCATGAAGTGCTCGGTCATGAATTCATCCGATATCGCGAGCAGGATGTCGCGGCGATAGACGGCAGTCCGACCGCTCAGGCACGACAGTGTCCTACTGACAGCGCTCTGGGCGGCGTTCTCGTCGAAGTACCGGTAGTCCAGGTACATGTCGTTGACCCGCTGCAGGAAACCGTGCCCGTGGTAGACGTTCTGCCGTGTCGCCACACCCCCGACGACGGGGTCCACGAACGGCATCGCGACGATCCGGGCAACGTCTGGAGCCCAGATGGTATCGGAATCGACGAGGGCGACCAACGGCGTGGTCGCTGCTTCCCAGCCCCGGCGCAACGCGTCCCGCTTACCCGGGACATCTGTGATGATGACCGTTACGGGATACTGAGCCGCGATCTCCTGGCAGACGCCGTCCCCGACGTCGATGACGAGGATTATCTCAGCGACGTCGTTGTCCAACCAGGACTGGATGGCCTTCTCGAAGATCTCCGGATTCTCCTGGTACACGGGAACCACGATGGACAGCGGGCATTCGAAGTTGTTGACCACGGTCTTGTACATCGAGGCCGGCACCCGGCGCACCAGCCACGCCAGCCACCGGATGATGCCGAGGACGCCGATGGGCAGGTAATAGAGGTAGTCCGTCATCGGGCGGCGGCAGTCAGCGAGCCGGGGCCGCCACGGGCTGCGCGGCCCCCGCCTCTGCCGTGGTGAGGTCGACGACGGTCGGGCCTGCGCCGGCACGGACCGGGGCGTGCTTCTCCGCCCACTCGAACTCCGACGCCACGACACTCCCGATGCGGTCATTGACCTCGACGACCGCCTCCAGCAGCGGCATCGGCACCTCGATCCGGCGAGCGAAGCCGAGGAAGCCCTGGGTGTCCTTGGGCAGGCAGACCCCGCCGTACGGTGCGCCACCCCTGATCCCGTAGTTGCGGTTGTACGACCCCTCAGCACTGTTGGCCACCGCCGACGCGACTTGGTCGTGATCGACGTCGAGGGCCTGGCAGACCATCCACATCTCGTTCCAGAAACTGATCTTCGCCGCGTTGTAAAGGTTGTGTGCGCACTTGATCATTTCGGCCGTCTCCGGGTTTTCGAAAACCCTCAGCTCCCCGCCGAACGGACGGAGAAGCTCACTCAACCGCTCCCCCACTCGCTTGCTTCGGGCCCCGACGATCGTCATCCACGGCCAGCGGAAATCGTCGTCGGCACTGGCCGCGCGCAGGAATTCAGGGTTGGCGGCAACCGAGAATCCGGCGCCCTCTTGCTTGCCTGATTCCGCTTGCAGTGCCGGCGTCACCATGGTGGTCGAGGTCCCCGGAGGTACTGTGGAACGGACCACCACCGTGTGAGGGTTGACCGCCGTCGCCAGCGCGCGGCCGACGTCACGAACGCCTCGCTCGAAAGCACGGAGGTCGTAGGAATGCCCGCTGTTCGGTGTCGGTAGGGTCAGGAAGATGTATGAAGGGTCCTCGGTATCCAGGTCCAGGAACCGTCGCGCGTCCTGGCCCTCGGCGGTCAATACCGCGAGCCGCGACTCAGCGATATCGATGAACGTCACGTCGTGACCAGCGTTGGCGAAACCGCGGCCGGTGGCGGACCCCACGACGCCGCTGCCCACGATGAAGATTCTTGCCATGGCGGAGTGTCCCTACTCGTCGGCCCCTTCTCGGGGCAATTGATGTCGGTCGGCTGGCGACAGCGTCGGCACCGGATCGCGGTCGACGCTAAGTAGCGGCCCACGTGGTGTCAAGGCAGTTCGCCAAAAGGTGGAAGAGCTGTGGCCAATCGTGCACTCCTTTATCTGCATAAAGTATCTCCGAGTCGGACACGTCGGGCTTACCAGACTCCGCGCCCACATCTCGTATAGCCGCACAAGCCGCAGCACGCCGCTGTGAATACTTGTCCGGGGACTGTTTCGACCAGGTATTGTCACGTCAGTGGTCACGGCTACCGAAAGGGTGATCAGGGGCCTTGTCGGCGGGGTGATCATCATCGTCGGATGCGTCGCCTGCACGTCGCCGCCGGACGAGCAAGGCAGGTCGACCCCAGGGCCCACCACGTCATGGCCGAGCCCGACTTCGCCGGCTTCGCCGTCGGCGCCCATGTCCGCGGCACCGCCGAACGGCACGGGGGCAGCATCGGACGGCACCGCGGCGACGCCGAGCATCCCGGGGACACTCGTCGGGGTCTCTGCGACCAGCAGCACGGCGGCAACGCACCCCGATGCGGGTCTGACCGACGTCGTCGCAACAGACTGCGACCCACCGGCCGCTGTGATCGACCTGAGCGAGTGGAAGCTCACACTTCCGGTCGGTGATGCCGATGGGGACGCCCTGGAAGTGCGGCAACCCGCCCTGACCGAGTACCAGCTGCCGCCGTACTTCAGCACCTCCGAGGACTGCAGCTCGGTGGTGTTCCGGGCTCCGGTGAGCGCGGCTACGACGACCGGCTCGACCTATCCCCGCTCGGAACTGCGCGAGATGACCGGCAGCGGCGCAGCGGCGGCGTGGTCATCGGGCACCGGTGTTCATGTGCTGCGCGTGGACATGGCGTTCACACGGCTACCGAACGACAAGCCGCACGTCGTCGGCATGCAGATCCACGATGCGAACGACGACATCATCGTCTTCCGGTTGGAGGGCAGCAGTCTCTGGCTGACCAATGGCGACGAGACACATTGGGCACTCGTGACCGATCAGTATCGCCTCGGCACCAGGTTCCGCGGCGGCTTCGAGGTCGCCGGAGGTCACGTGAAGGCGTTCTACAACGACAGCCTCATAGGCACCCTGACCAGTGACTTCGAGGGCGCCTACTTCAAGGTGGGCGCCTATACACAGGCGAACTGCACCCGCTCCGCGCCATGTAGCGAGAGCAATCACGGCGAGACCCGCGTCTACGGCATCGAACTCGACCACCGCTGAGTGCCCCGACTGCTACTGTCCGGCCGCCGCCGGGGGCAGTCGCCGGAACCGCTAACTGCGCAGACAAAGGGAGAAGGTCATGCTGCACCGCTGTCACATGGCCGCGTTGGTGCCACTGCTCGCAATCCTGAGCGCATCGTGCAGTGCGACCTCGGAGCAGGATGCGACGGTGCGGGACCCTTCCGGCGCGGTCGAGAGCGCGGGCGATGTCGGGGTCTTCGCGTTACAGCTCGCAGACTGCTTCAACGATCCCAGCCTCTCCGGCGCCACCGTGGCGGACGAGGCAGCCGAGATCGAGGAAGTCTCCGCCGTTCCCTGCGACACGCCGCACGACTTCCAGGTGTTCGGCCAGTTCGATGTGTCTGATGCAACGGAGTACCCGGGCGAGACGGCCCTCGTCGATCAAGCCGACACGGGTTGTGTGGATCGTTTCGAGGCCTTCGTGGGTCTTGACTTTGCCTCGTCCCGGTACGGCTTGTCGTACCTCTACCCCACGCCCGACACCTGGGCCGCAGGTGACCGCGAGATCCTGTGTTCGCTGGGCGACCCCGCCGGTGAGAAGCTGACCGCCGACGCCCAGGGCAGCGCGCAGTAGCCGCGAGCCCTCACCTCACCACTGCCCGGCGACGTACTCCCAGTGCCAGGGCTCGTACTTCGAACCGCCTCGCCGGGCCCACGGCGGGTTGTCGAAACCGAATGCAGGCCCGTTCTCGCGTAGCCACCAGTAGCCCGCGCCCTCATCCTGGACACCGCCGCACAGATCGACGGCGAGACCGTTGCCATGCTCGCTGGAGCCGGCAGGTGCGGCCAGACCGGGCTTCTGACGACGCAGGGCGGCCTGCTGGGCATACGAGCGGTAACCCGACGTCACGCACATCGCTGTCCCGAAGTTGGCGACATAGGCCTCGTCCATCAAGGCAAACGCCTCAGCGGCATCGGCACGCAGCATGTGGGAGCTGTTGGGGAGCACACACAGGTACTCCTCCGCGACGTTGCCATTGGTCGTCAGCACCTCGGGCGGGACCCCGTCGCAGCCGGGCAGTGGATCGCGGGCGCCACCTCGGGAAGCATCCTCGGCCGCTCGAACCCGCAACACCCCGTCCTCACCCGCGACGAGGTCGCCGGAGTTGTCCAGGTCCGAGGTCACCGCGGTGCCGCCGTCGGAGCCGGGCAGGATCGCGACCTGCGCCCGTGCGAACTCGGCGGAAGGCCCACCGATAGAGGATGCCGCCGGGGTGAAGTGCCCGGCGTATGCGTTCCCCATGGTCGCGGCGGCCATGACGACGACCACACCGATCTGGGGCAGCCGCCGGCGAGCGTCGGGCGAGCGCAGGTCGACGCCGGCCACTGTGGCGCGAACGCTGGAGAGCCAGGCTGGAACGGGCGGGCGCGCCGCCGCGGCGACGTCAGGCTCGTCCTTCGTCTCGGCCTGGGCGGGTGCCAGCCAGTCGAGCCGGGACCCGACGGGCACGGCCGCGAAACCCTCGCCGTCGGTCTCGATCGACGCGTCGATGGTGCCCGCGTGCACCGGCTGCTGTTCGATGACCACCTCGACCACTTGCCCATCCCCGTGAGCCTCGTGAGCGGCCATATCGGCGGTCGCCGCCATCGCCTCGCGCGTGGCGCGACGAGTGGGAAATGGGGGACGGACCGTCGCCACGGGGGCGGCGGGCACCGGGTCGACGGGCGCTGGGGCGGACGAGCTCACGATTCCCGGCTCAACCGAGTTCGATTCGACCTCACGCGCCAGACGGATGCTCCGGCGAGTGGGGTAGTTGATCTCGGCTGGACTCACCGGCAGCCACCGGTACGCCCGATTGATCTCCATCGAGGGCTGACCATAACGGCCACGCATCGTATTCTCAACTGTTCGTTCGTGTCGGAGCGTTGGGACAAAGCCGACGTTCGCGACGACGACATTCACAGACAGTCACCGCGAACCGCCGCAAGGGGGCGTCACCAGCCTGCCGGGAGCGGCCTTCCCTCGTCGTAACCGGCGCGCGACTGGACCCCGGCCACCGACTTCTCGGCGAACTCCACCAGGGTGCGGGCACCCGCATACGTGCACGAGGACCGCAGGCCGCTCGTGATGTAGTCGAGCAGATCCTCGACACCAGGGCGCTGCGGGTCCAGATACATCCGACTCGTGGAGATGCCCTCCTCGAACAAGGCCTTGCGAGCCCGTTCGAAGGGTGGGTCCTGCGACGTCCGCGCGGTCACCGCCCGCGCGGAGGCCATACCGAAGCTCTCCTTGTACTCGCGTCCGTCCGCCGCCACCAGCAGATCACCAGGACTCTCGTACGTGCCCGCGAACCACGAGCCGATCATGACCTGGCTGGCCCCGGCGGCGAGCGCGAGGGCGACGTCACGCGGGTGCCGCACCCCGCCGTCGGCCCAGACGTGGCCACCCAGGTCAGCCGCTGCCGCGGCGCAGTCGATGATCGCGGACAACTGCGGCCGCCCCACCGCGGTCATCATCCGGGTCGTGCACATCGCTCCCGGGCCGACACCGACCTTGACGATTCCGGCGCCCGCGCCCAGCAGATCGGCGACGCCCTCGGCGGTGACCACGTTGCCCGCCACCAGCGGCAGCCCAACGGCACCGGCGGGACCGGAAACCGCCTTGACCGCGCTCAGCATCTTCTCCTGGTGGCCGTGCGCCGTGTCGACGACGAGGCAGTCGACGCCCGCACCGATGACCGCCGCGGCCTTGGTCTCGACGTCGCCGTTGATGCCGATCGCCGCCGCCACCCGCAGCCGGCCGTGATCGTCCAGCGCCGGCGTGTACAGCGTCGAGCGCAGCGCTCCGGTACGGGTCAGCGCGCCCACGAGCAGGCCGTCGCGCACCACCGGCGCGAAGCTACGCCGAGCGGTGTCGAAGGCGTCGTAGGCCGCGCGGGGACCGGACCTGTCGATCTCGTCGGCCTCCAGCATCAGCGGGTCGTCGGCCATCACCGAACCCAACGACGTGTAGCGATCCACGCCGGCCAACTCGGCGGCGCTGACCACGCCGACAACGACCTGCCCGGCCGAGGAGGGCTCCACCACCACGACCGCGCCGTGACACCGCTTGCCCAGCAGGTGCAGCGCAGAGATCACAGTGTCGTCCGGCGACAGCGTGAGCGCGGTGTCGTAGACCACGTGCCGCTTCTTGATCCACGCCACCACGTCGCGCAAGACGGCGTGCGGTACGTCCTGGGGCAGCACCGCCATCCCGCCACGACGGGCGATCGTCTCGGCCATCCGGCGGCCGGAGACCGCGGTCATGTTGGCCACCACGACGGGGATGGTGGTGCCGGTGCCGTCGGCCACCGCCAGATCCACGTCGAACCGGGAGACGACGTCGGAGCGGCCGGGCACGAGGAACACATCGTCGTACGTCAGGTCCCACCGTTGACCGGTGGCAAGGGCGTGTCCGGGCAGGAATCTCACACGCCACAGTGTCGGTCACGGGGCCGCCGGCGGTCACCATGACGTAACCTCGTCACGTCACTCGTGCCGGGCCCGTGCCGCTCGGACTACAGTGAACAGGATCGTCGATCCCGCCACGATATTAGGAAGAAGGCGACGACGCGTGTCACAGCAACCCCAGGTGGGTGACCCCCTGGATGTCTTCGGCGCCAACCAGTGGCTCGTCGATGAGCAGCGGGAACGCTACCTACGAGACCCTTCATCGGTGAGCCCGGAATGGCGCCGGCTCTTCGGCACGGACACCGACGGTACGGGCAACGGCACGCCGGGCAGTGGCAACGGCTCGCCTGCCCAGCCGAAGCCGGTGACCGCACCGGCCGTCAAACCGGTGGCCGGCGACCCGGCGGGCACCAATGGTGCCGTCAGCAGCGGGGCTCCCGCCCCGACGGCACCGGCGCAGCGCACGCCTCGAGGGGTCCCCGACCGGCCCCGGACTCCCCCTGCCGTGCCACCGGCCACTGAGCCCACCTCGCCGCCGCCCACCGCCCCGCAGGCCGAGGACGACAACGTCAGATTGCGTGGTCCCGCCGCGCGGGTGGCGGTCAACATGACGGCGTCTCTTGCCGTGCCCACCGCCACCAGCGTGCGCACCGTCCCCGCAAAGCTGCTCATCGACAACCGGATCGTCATCAACAACCACCTGAGGCGTCGGCGCGGCGGAAAGGTCTCCTTCACCCACATCATCGGCTATGCCCTGGTCGAGGCGTTGCGGGAGCTGCCTGAGCTCAACTACTCCTACACCGACGTGGATGGCAAGCCGACACTGGTCAAGCCGCGCTCGATCAACGTCGGGATCGCCATCGACCTGACCAAGCCCGACGGCACCCGCCAACTGCTGGTGCCAAATGTTGCCCACGCCGAGGGAATGGACTTCCAGCAGTGGTGGTCGGCCTACGAGGACGTCATCCGTCGGGCACGCGGCGGCTCGCTGAGCCCCTCCGACTTCGCCGGGACCACCGTCAGTCTCACCAACCCGGGCACGATCGGCACCGCCCACTCCGTGCCACGGCTGATGCCCGGGCAGAGCGCGATCCTCGGCGTCGGCGCCCTGGAGTACCCCGCCGAGTACGCCGGGGCCAGCGAGGAGACCCTGGCACGCCTGGCCGTCAGCAAGACCATCACGCTGACCTCCACCTACGACCACCGCGTCATCCAGGGCGCGCAGTCCGGTGAGTTCCTGCGGGTCATCCACACCAAGCTGCTGGGCGAGGACGGCTTCTACCAGCGACTTTTCAGCGCTCTGCGGGTGCCCTACGAGCCCATCGCCTGGGTCCGTGACATCTCCGCGGACGACGATCTGGACATCAACAAGACCGCCCGCGTGGTCGAGCTGATCCACGCCTACCGGGTGCGCGGCCATCTGATGGCCGATACCGACCCGCTGGAGTACCGCCAGCGCCGTCACCCCGACCTCGACGTGCAGACCCACGGACTGACGTTGTGGGACCTCGACCGCGAGTTCCCCACCGGCGGCTTCGGCGGCAAGCCGGTGATGCAGCTGCGGCAGATCCTGGGCGTGCTGCGCGACTCCTACTGCCGCACGGTCGGCATCGAGTACATGCACATCCAGGACCCCGAGCAGCGGAGCTGGATCCAGTCGCACGTGGAGGGGCGGCCGGAGAAACCGCATCGCGAGGAGCAGCTGCGGATCCTGGGCCGGCTGAATGCCGCCGAGGCATTCGAGACCTTCCTGCAGACGAAGTTCGTCGGGCAGAAGCGGTTCAGCCTCGAAGGCAGCGAATCCATGATCGCCGTCCTCGACGGGATCCTGTCCGAGGCGGCAGACGGCGGCCTGGCCGAGGTGTGCATCGGCATGGCCCACCGCGGCCGGCTCAACGTGCTGGCCAACATCGCCGGCAAGACCTATCGCCAGATCTTCGCGGAGTTCGAGGGGACCGCGGACCCCAGGACCGTCCAGGGGTCAGGTGACGTCAAGTACCACCTCGGCACCGAGGGCACCTTCACGGCCGCGTCGGGCAAGACCACCAAGGTCTATCTGGCGGCCAACCCCAGCCATCTCGAGGCCGTGGACCCGGTGCTCGAAGGCATCGCCCGCGCCAAGCAGGACCGGATCAACCTCGGCGGTGAGTCGTTCCCGGTGCTGCCGGTGCTGGTCCACGGCGACGCCGCCTTCGCCGGGCAGGGCGTGGTCGCCGAGACCCTCAACCTGTCCCAGCTGCGCGGTTACCGCACCGGCGGCACCATCCACGTGGTCGTGAACAACCAGGTGGGTTTCACGACCGCCCCGGACTCCAGCCGCTCGTCATACTACGCCACCGACGTCGCCCGGATGATCCAGGCACCGATCTTCCACGTCAACGGCGACGACCCCGAGGCGTGCGTACGGATGGCGCGACTGGCCTTCGACTTCCGGCAGGAGTTCGACAAGGACGTCGTCATCGACATGATCTGCTACCGCCGCCGGGGCCACAACGAGGGCGACGACCCCTCGATGACGCAGCCCAAGATGTACGAGATCATCGAAGGCAAGCGCAGTGTCCGCAAGCTCTACACCGACACCCTGGTCGCCCACGGTGACATCACCACGGCCGAGGCCGAGGCCGCTGTCCGCGACTACTCCGACCGGCTCGAGCACGTCTTCGCGGAGGTCCGGAAGGCCTCGGAGTCGAGCGACCCCGGCGGCCTGGAACGCCCGGCCGCCCAGCAGGTTGACGCGACCCCGACCATCACGCCTCGAAGCGTGCCCCTGACCCTGATCCACCGCATCGGCGACGCGTTCAGCACCCCGCCCGACGGCTTCAACATCCACCCCAAACTGGCGTCGCTCATCGAGCGCCGTCGCGTCATGTCACGGCAAGGTGGTATCGACTGGGCATTCGCCGAGCTGCTGGCCTTCGGTTCGCTGCTTGCCGAGGGAACCCCGGTCCGCCTCGCCGGTCAGGATTCGCGGCGCGGCACGTTCGTGCAGCGCCACGCTGTGCTCACCGACCGGATCACCGGCGAGGAGTGGACGCCGTTGATCTATCTCGGCCGCCATCTCGGCACCGAGACGGCCAAGTTCTGGGCCTACGACTCGCTGCTGAGCGAATACGCCGCAATGGGTTTCGAGTACGGCTACTCCGTCGAACGGCCCGACGCGCTGGTCTGCTGGGAGGCGCAGTTCGGTGACTTCGTCAACGGCGCGCAGACCATCATCGACCAGTTCATCAGCGCCGGCGCCACCAAGTGGGCGCAGCGTTCCTCGGTCGTGCTGCTGCTGCCGCACGGCTACGAGGGGCAGGGCCCCGACCACTCCTCCGCGCGGGTCGAGCGGTTCCTGCAGATGTGCGCCGAGGACAATCTGACCGTCGCCTACCCCAGCACGCCGGCCTCGTACTTCCACCTGCTGCGCCGCCAGGCCTACCACCGCCCCAGCGTGCCCCTGGTGGTTCTCACCCCCAAGTCCATGCTGCGATTGAAGACCGCGACGAGCGAGGTGGCGGAGTTGACCGGTGGCCGGTTCGAGCCGGTCCTTGCCGATCCTGCAGGCCCGGCCCCGGGTCAGGCCGAACGGGTGCTGCTGTGCACCGGGAAGATCTACCACGACCTCCTCGGCCATCGGCAGCGCACCGGTGATACCCGCACCGCGATCATCCGGCTGGAGCAGTTGGCGCCACTGCCGGTGGAGTCGATCCGTGAAGCCCTGGCCGGTCATGACGGCGTGGACCTCGTCTGGGTTCAAGAGGAGCCCGCTAACCAGGGGGCCTGGACCCACATCGCGATGGGCCTGATGCCGGAGCTCGGGAGGTCACTGCGCTCGGTCACGCGCCCGGCGTCGGCGTCGCCGGCCACCGGGTCCCACAAGACACACGCCGCGGAACAGGCCGCCCTCGTAGAGCGTGCCTTCAGCGGCTGAGCGGGCAGAATGCCCCGGTGTACTTCACCGACCGGGGCATCGAAGAACTGGACGCGCGCCGCGGCGAGGAGCTGGTGACCCTGGCCTGGCTGGCCGCGAAGCTGCGCGAGTTCACCGACGACCACCCCGACTTCGAGGTCCCCGTCGAGCGGCTGGCGACCTGGCTGGCCCGCTACGACGACGAAGACGACGAGACCGGAGGTGTCGGTGGCTGACCGCGAG
>CAZEYA010000092.1:0-10672 GCA_964516515.1 uncultured Kineosporiaceae bacterium
TAAGCACCGGGCGCCTCACAACAGCTCTTCGATGTCGTCGGCCAACTCGGCGATCGGGCGGCGGCTGTCGAGCGCGAGGCTTGCCCCACGTCGCAGCAAAGGCTCGACCGTCAGGACGTAGTGGCGCATCTCGGCCTGTTCCTGCACTGAGCGACCGTAGGGGTTGTTCGATCGGGTGGCGACGCGCTCGATCAGCACCTCGACCGGCGCGCTCAGCAAAACGACGTGCTCGAAACGGTCATAGAAGCAGCCTTGGTTCTCCACGGTCCCCGAGATCACCACGTCATCGTGATGCGCGAGAAGCTCACCCATCCGCCCCTCGTCCCAGACGGCCCCCTCCGGCTCCCAGCCGTCGTCATCCGTGTCTACGGTGCGATGCCCGCGCCGGGCGAGCTCGCCGAGGAGCGTCGATTTCCCAGCGCCGACATACCGGTGACGAGGACGCGAGACATGTGACAAGCCTAGGCAGGGCTCGCAAGAGTCTGAGAAGCAAGAGGAAGGGCCGTTCCGTCGAGTGGGGGGAGTGCCGCTGCCCCAGGCCAGGAGCGGGTTAGTCTCGCCGGATGACGCAACACCACGGGGCCGTTCGCGACGTCGAGCACGTGGACGTCAAGGCGGCGGTCGGCGCACCACAGTGGCGGGCGCCGAGTCTGCGCGAGATCATCACCGTGCTCGACAGCGTGTACCCGCGGTCGCTCGCAGCGCCATGGGACGCGGTCGGGTTGGTCTGCGGCGATCTGGATCAGGACGTGTCGACCGTGTTGCTCGCGGTGGACGTCACGGACGTGGTCGTCGAGGAGGCGCTCGATGCCCGGGCCGACCTGCTACTGGTCCACCACCCGCTGTTCCTTCGGCCGGTGCACGGCGTCGGCACCGACACCCCCAAGGGGCGGTTGCTGCACCGGTTGATGCGGGCCAAGTGCGCACTCTTCAGCGCCCACACCAACGCTGACACGGCGACACCTGGGGTGAGTGACGCGCTCGCGCGGGTGCTGGGGCTGACCGATCTCGCGCCGCTGGAACCTGTGCCGAGTCCTGCGTCGGAGGTCATGGCGAGCCGCGGGGGCGCCGAGGACGCCTCAGCTACGGGCTTCGGGCGGATCGGCACACTGCGGGCCCCGACCCTGCTGCGGGCCTTCGCCGAACAGGTGGCCCGCGCGCTGCCCCGTACGATGTCGGGGGTGCGGATCGCGGGGCCGATGGACGCTGTCGTCCATCGTGTGGCGGTCTGCGGCGGGGCGGGCGACTCGCTGCTGGATGCCGCCCGTGCGGCGGAGGCCGATGTCTTCGTCACCTCCGACCTGCGCCATCACGCCGCCGGAGAGTCACTTGAAACCGGGCGGCCGTGGCTGATCGACGTCGCTCACTGGGCGAGTGAGTGGCCGTGGCTGCTGGGTGCGAGGGAACGCCTGCTGTCCGGCCTGGACGGCTATGGCCAGGTCGTCGACGCCCGGGTCTCGGCGACCAGTACCGACCCGTGGACGGCGAGGCTGTGACCACGGCAGCGCCGGCCGACCAGGCGCGACTGCTCGAGGTGCAGGCGCTTGACTCCAGACTCGCCCAGCTGGAGCACCGCCGCGCGAGGTTGCCCGAGGCCGCCGAGGCCACTGCTCTGGAGGCCCGGGTCCGCGGACTGAGCAGCGACGTGGTGGTGCTGCAGACCCGGGTCGGCGACCTCGACCGCGAGGTGGCGCGGGCGGAGAACGACGTGGCGACCGTGCGGGCCCGGGCCGATCGTGACCATGCCCGGCTGCAGGCGGGCACCGGCCATGCCAAGGACCTGCTGGGGCTACAGCACGAGCTCGATTCCCTGGCCAAACGACAGAGTGACCTCGAAGACATCGAGCTGGAGATCCTGGAACGGCGTGAAGCGGATGTCGCGATGCTGGCCAGGGCGACCGAGCAGCTCGATGCGGCGAGACAGGCTCTCGCCGATGTCAGTGCCCGCCGTGACGCCGCCATCGCGGCGCTCGGTGCGCAGTACCGGGAGGCGCGCGGGTCTCGGGAGCAGCTGGCAAGAGCGCTGGTCCCGACGCTGCTGGCCCTCTATGACAAGATCCGCGCGGCGCGCGACGGAGTGGGGGCGGCCAAGCTCCACGGAGCCCGCTGCGAGGGCTGCCACCTGGACCTACCGCCCTCGGACTTGGCCACCGCCCGGGCCGCCGCGCCGGACGCGGTCGTGCGGTGCGAGGAGTGCGGCCGGATCCTTGTGCGCAGCGCCTCCGCCTGACCCGATGAGGGAAGCTCCATTCGGCCCCCGCGATCACACGCAGGGCATACCATCAACCCCGGACGAGCCGGCCGGGCGGCCGCGTCAGGCTTCGGGCCTGCCGAGGAAAGTCCGGACTCCACAGGGCACGGTGGTGGGTAACACCCACCCGGGGTGACCCGCGGGACAGTGCCACAGAGAACAGACCGCCGGGCTCGGCAACGGGGCCGGTAAGGGTGAAACGGTGGTGTAAGAGACCACCAGCGTGCCGGGTGACCGGCACGGCTCGGTAAACCCCACTGGGAGCAAGGTCAGACAGGATGCGTTCGAGGGTGGCCCGCCCGAGCATCCGGGTAGACCGCTGGAGGGCGTCGGCAACGGCGTCCGTAGATGGATGGTCGCCGCCGCCGGGAGACCGGCGGGCACAGGATCCGGCTTACAGGCCGGCTCGTCCGCACCACCACGAGGCCAAGGAGGGCCGGTGCCGATCTCGTTCGAGAAGCTTCACGAAGCAGACCCCGACATCGCAAGGCTGGCACGCAAGGCGCAGTTCAGTCTGAGCAAGCACGGGGTCGACGGGCAGGCCGCACGGGTAGCGTTGTGCCTGGACCATTCGGGGTCGATGCGGGCCGCCTACGCCGAGGGACACATGCAGGCGCTGGCCGACCGCGTCCTTGCGCTCTCGACGCAGCTCGATGACGACGGGAACATCGACGTCTTCTTCTTCGGTACCGAAGCCTGGTATGGGGGTGAGGTCGGGGTCGGCCGTCGCGAGGGGGCGATCGAACGGTTCCGGGACGGCCATCGCTTGGGGAGGACCAACTACGCCGAGGCGATCGCCGCCGTCCGCGCCCACTTCGGCATGTCGGGCGATCCCCAGCCGACGGCGCTGCCGGTTTACGTCGTGTTTCTCACCGACGGTGCGCCGACGAGCCGCAGCGCGGCCGAGGTGGCATTGCGGGAAGCCGCCGAACACCCCATCTTCTGGAAGTTCATCAGCATCGGCGCGGAGGAGATTCCCTTTCTGCAGAAGCTCGACGATCTCACGGGCCGCCTCATCGACAACGCGGACTACCAGGCAGTGGGTGAGTTGGCGTCCCTGCCTGACCCCGCGCTGTTCGACCTGATGCTCGTGGAGTACCGCGCCTGGCTGGACCAGGTACGGCAGGCAGGCCTGATCAGCTAGCGCCGATGGTCTCGGGCGCCATCGTGAGGATCTCGGCGCCCGTCTCGGTGACGAGGACGGTGTGCTCCCACTGTGCGGTCCAGCTGCGATCGACCGTGACGGCGGTCCAGCCGTCGTCCCACATGTCGTGCGTGTAGTCGCCGAGGGTCAGCATCGGCTCGACGGTGAACACCATGCCGGGTTCGATGACGGTGTGGTGATCGGGGGAGTCGTAGTGGGGGATGACCAGGCCGGTGTGGAAGGCGGGCCCGACACCGTGGCCACAGAAGTCCCGGACGTCGCCATACCCGAACCGAGCGGCGTACTTCTCGATGGCGCGCCCGATGACGTTGACCTGGCGGCCCGGGGCGATGGCCTTGATCCCTCGCATCATCGCCTCGTGGGTGCGCTCGACGAGCAGCCGGACCTCCTCGGCCACGTCACCGACCAGGAAGGTTGCGTTCGTGTCACCGTGAGCAGCCACGCCGTCGGTCTCCAGGTACGCGGTGATGTCGACGTTGACGATGTCCCCGTCGGTCAGCACCGTCGAGTCCGGGATGCCGTGGCAGATGACCTCGTTGACGCTGGTGCACAGCGACTTCGGAAACGCCATGACCGTGCCGGGGTAGCCCAGCGTCGAGGGGTAGGCACCGTGTTCGACGAGGAACTCGTGCCCGACCCGGTCCAGATCATCGGTCGTGACTCCAGGCGCAACCGCCGAGCCGACCTGCTGCAACGCACGGGCGGCAAGGTCCGACGCCTGCCGAGTCGAATGGATCATCGCCGACTTCAGCACATGACCGCCGGTGTAGGGCACCTTGCGTCTGGCGGTGACGTAGTCGGGTCGCCGGATGGCGGCAGGGACGCTGCGCTGCGGGCTCACGACCCCGGGTAGGAGCGGGCCCTGGCGGGCGATGGTCAGCACCGGCTCATTCTAGGTGCCGGTGGGCGCTGGATCCGGAGGCGGTCTCAGTCGTTCCAACGCCGGTCGAGCTCGTCGGCCTCTTCGTTGCGCTCGGCCGCGGTCTCCAGCGCGGCGACCGCGGCCTCTCGGGTCGGGTAGGGACCCATCAGGTCGCCCCAGGGTCCCTGCCGGCCCTCCTCGATCTCGCCGGTGCTGACGTTGTAGTAGAACTCCGTCGGGCTCATCGTTGTCTCCCCTCGGTGCGCATGTGGTACTACATGGACTGCGTGGAAAGTCAATGGTGCAGCGCCGGCAGCACCTCACGACCGAACACGTCGAGGAACTCAGCCTGGTTCCGGCCTACGTTGTGCAGGTAGATCTTGTCGATGCCCGCGTCGTAGAAGCGCTGGATGTAGGCGCGATGGATATCCGGATCGGCGGAGATGATAATACGGCCCTCAAAGTCCTCCGGGCGGACCAACTTGGCCATGGCGGCGAAGTCCTGCGGCGAGCGGATGTCGGCCTTGGGGAACTTCATGCCGCCGTTGGGCCACTCCGTCATGGCATTGACCAGGGCCTCCTCGTCGGTCGCGGCCCACGACAAGTGCAACTGCAGCACCTTGGGCATGGCGTCCGGGTCCTTCCCAGCCGCTCGGGCCCCCTCGGCGAACTTTCCGATGATCATGTCGATCTTGTCGAGCGGGGCGCCAACCGTGATCAGGCCGTCACAGAACTGCCCGGTCTTCTTCGAGCTGACCGGGCCCGCCGTCGCGACGTAGATCGGCGGGGCTGCGGCAGGCATGGTCCACAACCGGGTCGATTCCATCCGGAAGTACTCACCCGACCACTTGGTGTCCTTGCCGGCGATGCTCGCGTCGAACAGCGCCCGGATCAGTTGCACCGCCTCGAACAGCATCGAGACGCGTTGCGGCCCCTCCGGCCAGTACCCGGCGACGACGTGCTCGTTCAGCGCCTCGCCCGATCCCAGCCCGAGCCAGTGCCGGCCCGGGTACATCGCTTCGAGGCTGGCCGAGGCCTGCGCGACGATCGCCGGGTGGAACCGGAAGCTGGGGCAGGTCACGCCCGGCCCGATGTCGGAGGTGGTCCGCTCGCCGAGGGCCGCCAGCACATTCCAGACGAAGGCTGCCTGGCCCTGCTGCGGCACCCACGGCGCGAAGTGGTCGGCCACCATCGCGCCCACGAAGCCGTGCCGCTCTGCCAGGACGGTGAGGTCGACCGCCTCAGTGGGGTGAAACTGCTCGAGCATCGTGGCGTAGCCGACGAGTCCGTCGGTGAGGGCTGGGTAGGCCATGGAGGTGACAATATCCGGCCGTCCACAGCCCGCTGAGTGTGGCAGCTGCAGTGCACCGGTTCGTAGGATGAACGTACTGCCGCCACGAAAGCGGACCTCGGCCTCCATCGAGGCTCCGGTGGTGACCGAGCCGTCGACTCGATCCGCACAAACGAACGCCGCCGTGACGACGCTTCTCGATGCGGGCGCGCTATTTGCAGTCGAGCGGGAGCGCCGGCCCCCGGATCACGTTGCAGCGATCCTGAGTGATCAGCTGCGGACTTCCAGGACGACCCGGGTTGGAGATTCCAAACGGTAGATCCGAAACGGCACCTGATCGGTGACGCCCACGAAGGCGTCCTGGTACCCCTCGAAGGCGCCACCGGCGATGACCTCGGTGATCAGCTCGGTGTCGGCCGAGGACAGCTGCATCGGCCCGTCGTACGGCACCGTCTCGGCGGGTACCTCGACGTCACCCGGGATGCCGACACCGTCGATCACCACGGCCAGCGTCGCCTCGCCAGGCAGGTCGACCGGATCGCCACTGCCCTGCCGGCTCGGGTCGTCGGTGTAGGCGGCGGTCCAGCCTGGCAGGCCGGGGCCGGCGAACTCCCACACCACCTGATCGAAACCGTCCTGCCGGCTGATCCGGACGTCGGTGAACAGCGCCTGGCCGTCGGCCGCGGTCTCGGTGTCCTGGCTGGTGTTCGCCGGGAAAGGCGTGGCCGAGCCGGCCGAATTGGGCGGCGTGGTGGTGGTGGCGCCGGCTGTGCCGGTGGCCGCCGCGGTGCTGGTCGACGCCGACTGCAATGACGTGGCCGAGGACTGGGCGGGCGCTGGATCGTCACCGCCGCAACCGGAGACGGCGAGCGCCGCCATCAGTGCGACTAGCGCATAGCTGGTCCTCATGTTGCTCACGGTAGTCCCGTGACCGCACTCAGGAGCTGAAGCTGTGAGCCTCGTCAGGGAAGTCCCCGGCCGCCACCTCGGCCGCGAAGGCGCGAGCCGCCTGGGCGAGCTGGGTGCGCAGGTCCCCGTAGCGCTTGACGAAGGTGAAGGTCCGTCCGCTGGACAGCCCCGCCATGTCCTGCCAGACCAGCACCTGCGCGTCACAGTCCGGCCCGGCGCCGATGCCGACGGTCGCAATGGCCAGCTCGGCCGTGATCTTCGCGGCGACCGGGGCCGGCACCATCTCCAGCACCACGGCGAACGCGCCCGCCTCGGCAACAGCCCGGGCGTCGGCGAGTACCGCCTCCCCCGCGTCCCCGCGTCCGGCCACGCGGTATCCGCCCGTCTGGTGCTCACTCTGCGGGGTGAACCCGACGTGTCCCATCACGGGAATGCCGGCCTCGACCAGTCGCCGGATCGTGGCGGCCATCCGCACCCCGCCCTCGAGCTTGACCGCCTGGGCGCCACCGTCGCGCATCAGCCGGACCGAGGAGGTCACCGCGTGCTCGATGGACGCCTCGTAGGATCCGAACGGCAGGTCGGCGACGATCAGCGGGCGCGTCACCGCGCGGGAGACCGCCGAGACCAGGGGCAGCATCTCCTCCAGGGTGATCCGCAGCGAAGTGCGGTAGCCGAAGACGGTGTTGGCGGCGGAATCTCCGACCAGCAGTGCCGGGATACCCACCTCCTCGAACACCTGGGCGGCATTGACGTCATATGCCGTGAGCATTGCCCACCGCTTGCCTTCGGCCTTCCACCGGGCCAGATGCGGCAGCCGGACGACGGTGGGGGAGGGACCGTAGGGTTCCGAAGCGCTCACGGCGTCACGTTAGTCACCGGCTGGGAGGCATCCGCGCCCATGGGTTCCACCGGGTGCTCGCGCCACTGATTGGTGACCGGCAGCCGACGGTCACGGCCGAACGCCTTCCTGGTGATCTTCGTGCCGATCGGGTATTGCCGTCGCTTCCACTCCGCGCGATCGACCAGCCGGACGACGCGGTCGACCAACTCGCCGTCGAAGCCGGCGGCAACCAGGTCGGCGCGGCCCCGGTCGCCTGTGACATACCCGTCGACGACAGCGTCGAGCACCTCGTAATCGGGTAGCGAATCGGCATCGAGCTGGCCGGGCCGCAGTTCGGCCGACGGTGCCTTCTCGATCGAGGCGACCGGGATCGGCGGCGTGGTGCCGAGGCGCTCGGCCTCGGCATTGCGCCAGCGCGCCAGGTCCCACACCAGCGTCTTGGCCACGTCCTTGATCGGCGCGAAGCCACCGACGGCGTCGCCGTAGATCGTGGAGTACCCGGTGGCGAGCTCGGACTTATTGCCGGGAGCCAGCACCAGGTGACCGTCGGAATTGCTGATCCCCATCAGGATCACGCCGCGCACCCGGGCCTGGACGTTCTCCTCGGCCAGACCGGTCAGTCCCAGCGCCTCGACGAAGGACTCCACCAGGGGTTGGATCGGCACCACCCGGTACTGGCAACCCGTCCGCTTGGTCAGTTCTTCGGCGTCGGAGAGCGAATGCGGCGAGGAGTACCGGCTGGGCATCGAGACGGCGAAGACCCGCTCGGGACCCAGTGCGTCGCAGGCCAGCGCGGCCGTCACGGCCGAGTCGATGCCGCCCGAAAGGCCGAGGACCGCCGTGGTGAAGCCGTTCTTGTGCGCGTAGTCACGCAGGCCGAGGACCAGGGCGTGCCAGATCTCAGCGGTGTCGGGCAGCGGTTCGGCGACCCGCCCGACGGCGCTGGGGGCGCCGGAGCCGACCTCGATGTCGGCCAGCAGCAGGTGCTCGACGAACTGCGGCGCGCGGGCCAGCACGGTGCCGTCGGTGGCGACCACCAGCGAGCCACCGTCGAAGACCAGGTCGTCCTGGCCGCCGACCAGGTTCACGTAGGCCAGGGGCGCGCCGACCTCGGCCGCCCGACGCGCGCACAGCTCATACCGGACGTCGTCCTTGTTGCGCTCGTACGGGCTGGCGTTGATGACCAGCAGCAGGTCGGGCGAGTCCGCCGCGATTCGGTCGATGAGACCGTCCACCCAGATGTCCTCGCAGACGGCGATCTCGATGCCGTTGCCGCCGGCGAACCGGTTGCCCAGCGGCAGCCGCAGCGGGACGGTTCCCGGCACGAAGATCCGGTACTCGTCGAAGACGCCGTAGTTGGGCAGGTGCCGCTTGGCGTAGCGGGCCACGACGCGTCCGCCGGCGATGACGGCCGCGCAGTTCTGCACCGCACCCGCCGAATGGCCGATCAGGTGCGTGCCCGGGGCGACATCGACGTCGGCGTCGAGATAACCGACGACGACGGTGACGTGTCCCAGCTCCTCGTCGGCCAGTTCACCCGCCAGTGTGTCCACCGCCTGCCGAGAGGCGGCGACGAACGTACGCCGCAGGGCCATGTCCTCGACCGGGTAGCCGGTCAGGGTCATCTCCGGGAACGCCACCAGGTCGGCACCGGCTGCCACCGCCCGCCCGGTCCATTGCCTGACCAGGGTCAGGTTGCCGGGCAGATCACCCAGGGTCGGGTTGACCTGGGCGAGGGCCAGGCGAAGCGATGCCATGCCACGAGGCTAGTGAAGCGATCGAGCCGCCCCGCAGCGGATACCGTGCGGGCATGGATCGGCAGCAAGAATTCGTCCTGCGTACCGTCGAGGAACGCGACGTCCGCTTCGTGCGGCTGTGGTTCACCGACGTGCTCGGTGCGCTGAAATCGGTTGCGGTCGCGCCGGCCGAGCTGGAAGCGGCCTTCACCGAGGGCATCGGTTTCGACGGCTCCGCGATCCAGGGCCTGGCCCGGGTCATCGAATCCGACATGCTCGTGCGCCCCGACCCGTCGACCTTCGCCGTGCTGCCGTGGCGCGGTGACGCCGACGGCCGGGCCGGGACCGCGCGGATGTTCTGCGACCTGCTGACCCCCGACGGCGAGCCTGCCCCCGCCGACCCGCGGCACGTGTTGCGCCGCGCGCTGTCCAAGGCCGCCGAGGCAGGGTTCAGCTTCTACACGCACCCCGAGATCGAGTTCTACCTCTTCGAGGTCGCCGACGGCCCCGACGGCCGTCCGGTCCCGGTCGACACCGGCGGCTACTTCGATCATGTCGTCGCGGGTGCCGGGCACGACTTCCGACGCTCCGCGATCACGATGCTGGAGGCGCTGGGCATCTCCGTGGAGTTCTCCCACCACGAGGGGGGTCCTGGTCAGAACGAGATCGACCTGCGCTACGCCGATGCGCTGTCCACCGCGGACAACATCATGACCTTCCGCACCGTGGTCAAGGAGGTGGCGCTGAGCATGGGGGTGCGGGCCTCGTTCATGCCCAAGCCGCTGTCGGGCTTTCCGGGTTCGGGCATGCACACCCACCTGTCATTGTTCAGCGGGGACACCAACGCGTTCCGCTCCGACGGCTCGGACTACCAGCTCTCACCGATCGGCCGCTCGTTCATCGCCGGGATGCTGCGCCGGGCACCGGAGATGACGGCCGTGACCAACCAGTGGGTGAACTCCTACAAGCGGCTGTGGAGCGGTCACGAGGCGCCCTCTTACGTCTGCTGGGGTCACAACAATCGCTCGGCACTGATCCGGGTGCCGATGTACAAGCCGAACAAAGGACAGTCCACGCGGATCGAGTACCGGGCGCTGGACTCCGCCTGCAACCCCTACCTGGCCTTCGCGGTCATGCTCAACGCCGGACTCGAGGGTGTCGCGGACAACCTGGACCTGCCGGCCGGCGCGGAGGACGACGTCTGGTCGCTGACCGAGACCGAGCGCCGAGCGCTGGGCATCGACCCCCTGCCGGCCAGCCTGGCCGAAGCGGTGTCGCTCATGGAGCGCAGCGACCTCATCGCGGACACCCTGGGCGAGGGGGTATTCGACTTTTTCCTGCGCAACAAGCGGGCGGAATGGGACGACTACCGCCGCGAGGTCACCCCCTTCGAGCTGCGCCGTTACCTGCCCGCCCTCTGACCGGTCTGCAGCCGATCCCGCTCACCATTTTCCACTGTTGACACCGTTATAGCCGTGGCCAGCCTGAACGCCCAGTTGCTCCGGGCGGGCTTCGGTGATCCTGGGCGGGTGGCGGCGGACCTGGCGTCGCTGCGGTCCACGCTGGGCGATACGGGTCCGCTGTCGGGTGACGCAGGCGCGATGGTCGATCTGCTGG
>CAZEYA010000092.1:10682-15014 GCA_964516515.1 uncultured Kineosporiaceae bacterium
GTCCGGGTCCGCCGCAGCCGCCAGCAGATCGACCATCGCGCCTGCGTCACCCGACAGCGGACCCGGACGGGGCGCTGGCGTGCCTGATCCGGATCGCCGAGCGTGGCCGCCACGAACTCGCCGAGCTGGTGGCCGCTGACGGCGAGCCCCTGCGTCGGGTGATCCGGGTGGTCGGGGCCAGCCGGGCGCTGGGGGATCACCTGGCCCGACACCCCGGCGACCTCCGCGACGCCGGGCGCGATGCCCTGCGGTCGGCGCCCGGTGGGCGCGTCGCGGAGCTGCGCGCAGCAGTTGCTGATCTGGCCGGTGTGGCCGCCGTTGATGCCTTCAAGGCCGCCTACCGTGGCCTGCTGCTGGAGATCGCGGCTGACGACCTCAGTGCCCCGGACCCGTCGGCGGTGGTGGAGCAGGTCGGCGTGGCGCTGGCCGACCTGGCCGACGCCGCACTGGTGGTGGGCCTGGACATCGCCCGGGCCGACGTGAGCGACAGCGCAGAGGTCGCGCTGGCGGTGATCGCACTGGGCAAGACGGGCGCCCGCGAGCTCAACTACATCAGCGACGTCGACGTGCTCTACGTCGCCGAACCCGCGGCGGGCGGCCGGCTGGACGAGGCGGCGGCGATGGCCGTCGGTGCCCGGTTGGCGGCCCGGTTGCAGCAGGTGTGCGGCGGGGTCACCGCCGAGGGCAGTCTGTGGCAGGTCGATGCGGGGTTGCGCCCGGAGGGTCGGCTGGGACCGCTGACCCGCACGGTGGCCAGCCACGCCGCCTATTACGACCGCTGGGCGAAGCCGTGGGAGTTCCAGGCGATGCTCAAGGCACGGTTCGTCGCTGGCGACCCGGGGCTCGGCGAGCGCTGGTGCGAGCAGGTGGAGCCGCTGGTGTGGACGGCCGCGGAGCGCGACGGCTTCATCGAGGCGGCACGAGCGATGCGGCGCCGGGTGGTGGACCACATCCCGGCGCGAGAGGCCGGCCGTGAGCTCAAGCTGGGCCGGGGGGGACTGCGCGACGTCGAGTTCGCGGTGCAACTGCTGCAGCTGGTCCACGGCCGCACCGACCAGCGGGTGCGGGCACCGTCGACGCTGGCCGGCCTGGAGGCGTTGACGACGCACGGCTACGTGGGCCGCGACGACGGGGCGGAGCTGGACCGGGCCTACCGGTTCCTGCGGGTGCTCGAACACCGGTTGCAGCTGCACCGGCTCACCCGGACCCACATCCTCCCCGTGGACATCGGGGCGTGGCGGCGGCTCGCCCGGTCGGTGTTCGGCCCACGCACCGGGCCGGAGCAACTGCGCCAGGCGGTGCTGGTCCACCAGGTGGCGGTGACTCGGCTGCACGAGAAGCTGTTCTTCCGGCCGCTGCTGGTCGCGGTGTCCCGGTTGAGTCCTGACGAGGTGCGACTGACCCCCGAGGCGGCCGGTGCCAGGTTGCGGGCGCTCGGCTACCGGGACCCGGTGGGCGCGCTGCGGCACTTGAGTGCACTCACCTCGGGCGTCAGCCGCCGCGCTGCCATCCAGCGGACGCTGCTGCCTGTGCTGCTGGGTTATTTCGCTGACGGTGCCGACCCGGACGCCGGCCTGCTCGGGTTCCGGCGGATCAGTGACGCCCTGGGCAACACCCACTGGTACCTCGGGATGCTGCGTGATGCCGCGGGTGCCGCCGAGCGCTTCGCGACCGTGCTCGCCTCGGGGCGGCTGGTGCCGGACCTGCTCACGGCGGCCCCCGAGGCGGCCGTACTGCTCGGCGGGGGCGAGCGGTTGCGGCCGCCGGCCGCGGACAGCCTGCTTGCCGAGGTCGTCGCCGTCGCCGAACGCTCCGCCGACCTGACCGAGGCGACCCGGGCGATCAGGTCGCTGCATCGCCGCGAGCTGATCCGCACAGGTGTCGCCGACGTCACCGAGGGCCTGACGGTGATGTCGGTGGGGCGGGCGCTGGCGGTGTCGGCGACCGTGTCGCTGGATGTGGCGCTGCGCGCCTCGGCGCGCGCCTGGCTGGTCCGCCGCGGTGCCACGGCGGTGCGACTCGCCGACGCCCTCGACGAGCTGCCGACCAGGCTGCTGATCGTCGGCTTCGGCAGTGTCGCCGGGGAGGAGAGCAGCTATGGCAGCGATCTCGACGTCGTCGCGGTCCACGAACCGCGCCTCGGCACCGATCCCGCCGAGGCGGCGACGTGTGCCCGGGAGGTGCTCAGTGACGCTCGGCAGGCACTGCGCGCCCCCGGTGGCGTACCGGCGATTCTCGTGGACTCGGCGCTACGTCCAGAGGGGCGCTCGGGTGAGCTCATCCGGTCGATGGGTGCGCTGGCGGCGTACTACGAGCGGTGGTCGCAACCATGGGAGCACCAGGCGCTGCTGCGCGCCCGGCCACTGATCGGCCCACCGGACCTGGCCGAGCGGTTCGTCGCCCTCGCCGATCCGTTGCGTTACCCGGCGGGGGGCCTCGGCGATCCAGCGGTCGCCGAGATCCGCCGGATCAAGGCGCGGGTCGAGGCGGAACGGCTGCCCCGCGGCGCGGACCCCCGCCGTCACGTCAAACTGGGCCGGGGCGCGTTGTCCGATGTCGAGTGGACGGTCCAGCTGATCCAGGCCCGGCACGCGCACCGGGTCCCCGCGCTGCGCACGCCCTCGACCCGACAGGCGCTGCTGGCCGCCCGTGACGCCGGACTGCTGGCACCCGACGACGCGTCCCGGCTGGAGGCGGCATGGCGCTTCGCCGCCCGGTTGCGTGATGCCATGGTGCTGTGGCGAGGCCGGCCGATGGAGTCGCTGCCCGTCGACCGGCGCGACCTCGACGGCATCGCGCGGTTGTTCGGCTTCGAGCCCGGCGCGGCGTCGGCGCTGGAGGACGAGTGGTTGCGGGTGGCACGACACTGCCGGTCCGTGGTGGAGCGGGTCTTCTTCGGATGGAGCTGATCAGGACATGACAACGCGCCGGGCACTGGTGCTGGGCGGCACGGCGTTCGTCGGCAGGCACCTGGTCGCTGCCCTGCTGGCGGCGGGGTGGAACGTCTCGCTGTTCAACCGTGGTGTCACCGGGCCCGGTTTGTTCCCCGCCGCCACGCACCTGCGCGGTGACCGGCACGACGACGTGTCGGCGCTGCGCGGCGGGGAGTGGGATGCCGTGTTCGACGTCTCGGGCTACCACCCGGACGACATCGCCCGTACCGGCGCACTGCTAGCCGGTCACTGCGGCCACTACATCTTCATCTCCAGCATCTCGGCCTACGCGGCGCTGCCGGTCCCGGGGCTGGCAGAGGACGCTCCCCTCGCCACGATCACCGGCCCGGCCCCCGACGAGGTGGACAGCGACAGCTACGGACCGCTGAAGGCGCTGTGCGAAGCGAGGGTCGCCGAGATCTTCGACAGTCACACGATCATCCGACCCACTATCGTCGTGGGGCCGCATGATCCGACGGACCGGTTCACCTACTGGGTGCAGCGACTGAGTCGGCCGGGTGGCCGCTTACTGTCGCCCGACCCCACGGTCAGCCTGCAGTACATCGATGCCCGCGATCTGGCCCACTTCATCGTCCTTGCGGCTGGGTCACGGTCGGCGGGTGCGTTCAACGTGGCGTCACCGCCGGTGCGGTTCTCGCAGCTCATCGCAGCGATCATGTACGAAACGGGACTGGTGTTCCGGCCGGTGGTCCTGACCGCGATGCAGTTGACAGCCGAAGGCGTGCAGCTCTGGTCGGACCTGCCGCTCGTCCTGCCTACCGACGACGCGGACATGCATGGGATGTTCGACCTGAGCACGGCCCGTGCCGAGGCGGCCGGTCTCGTGGTGCGGCCGCTCGCGCAGACCGTCCGGGAGATGCTGGCCTGGCTCGACGAGCGCGGCGACGTCCCCCTGCGCACCGGGTTGTCACCGGAGCGCGAGGCCGACCTGGTGGCCCGGTACCAGAGTTGAGATTTTCGGCACCATTGTGCGCCCCGGGTCAGGTGATCCGCCGCCCGTTTGCCCACACCGCGGTGACCCCCCAGTCGTCGTCGAGCAGCACCAGGTCGGCCGCGTAACCGGGTCGCAGCATGCCGAACCGAAGGCCCAAACCGAGCGCGGCAGCCGGGACCGACGTCACTGCCGCCACCGCCGCCTCGGGTGCGAGGCGCAGGCGGGTGATCGCCAGCCGCAGCGCCTGGTCCTGGGTCAGCGTCGACCCGGCAAGCACCGAGGTGCCCCGCAGCACCGCCCGGCCCGCCCGCACCGTCACGTCCCGCGAGCCCAGGCGGTAGTCGCCGTCACCGGCACCTGCCGCTGCCATGGCGTCGGTGATCAGTGCCACCCGGCCGGGCGCGGCGCCGAGCAGCACAGCGGCGACGGCGGGATGGACGTGGT
>CAZEYA010000093.1:0-14822 GCA_964516515.1 uncultured Kineosporiaceae bacterium
GGATCTGGGGCGACCCGGCCGACCCCGACGAGTGCGTGCGAGTACTGCAGCGCGCCGTCGAGCTCGGCGTGACCTTCATCGACACCGCCGACAGCTACGGCCCGTTCGTCAGCGAGCAGCTGATCAAGCGCGCGCTGCACCCGTACGCCGACGACCTCGTCGTCGCCACCAAGGCCGGGCTCACCCGGCAGGGACCCGGACGTTGGTACCCGGTCGGTCGGCCGCAGTACCTGCGCCAGCAGTGCGAGCTGAGCCTGCGGCACCTCGGTGTCGAGCGCATCGACCTGTTCCAGCTGCACCGCATCGACAGTGAGGTGCCGCTCGCCGATCAGTTGGGCGAGCTGGTCATGCTGCAGGCCGAGGGCAAGATCCGCCACGTCGGGCTCAGCGAGGTCGACGTCGCCGAATTGGACGCCGCGTCGCAGCTCGCCACCATTGTCAGCGTGCAGAACCGCTACAACCTGGCCGACACCTCCGCCGACGACCTGCTGGGGGTGTGCGAGCAGCGCGGCATCGGATTCATCCCGTGGTCCCCGCTGGTGGCGGGCGACCTGGTCCGGCCCGGTGGGCCGCTGGACGTCATCTCCGGCGAGCACGGGGCGACTCCGTCCCAGCTCGCGCTGGCCTGGTTGCTGCGCCGCTCACCGGTGATCCTGCCGATTCCCGGTACCTCCAGGGTCTCCCACCTGGAGGAGAACATCGCGGCCGCCACCATCGAGCTGACCGACGAGGAGTTCGCCGCGCTCAGCAGGGCGGGCGCCGCGTGACGGCGGCGCTCCGGCGCCGCGTGACGGCGGCGCCGGAGCCGGTTGTCAGCTCATCCCGCCGTCGACGAGCAGCTCCGCGCCCGTGATGTAGGCGGCCTCGGGCGAGAGCAGGAAGGCCGCTGCCGAAGCAACCTCGTCCGGCGTGCCGAACCGGTTCAACGGCACCTGGGTGAGCAGGACCTCACCGAAACCCTTTATCTCGTCGGCCGACAATCCGGTGCGACCGAAGAAGCCGGTTTCGATGGGCCTCGAACATTGATCGACATCTGCCGGTCGAACTCCTCGGCGGTGATGCCGGAGACGGGCTGGAAAGGCGCCGAGTCCCGCGTTGCGGAAGACCGCGTCCAGGCGGTCGCCGAACGATTCCCTGACCGCTCGGGCCAGGCGCTTGCGGGGCGGTTCAGACCAGGCGATCCAGGGCTTCGCGAAGCAGCTCGCGGGCGCGGGCGGTGGTGATGCCGGTCCTGGCGGCGACTGCCACGCCGTTCACGACGGTCATCAGCAGGTGAGCGACAGTCTCGGCATCGGCAGGTGCTGGTGTCGTACGGGTCCTGGCCACCGCGTGTGTGACCGCGTCCAGCAGGGCTCGTTCATGGGTGTCCAGGCGTGCTTGCACCCAGGGGTCGTGGCCGTCGGTGAGGCCGACGGCTGTCTGCACCATGTAGCAGCCGGCGGGGTAGTCGCTGTCGCCGCCGAACTGCTCGGCCATCAGGTCCAGCCACACCTCCAGGCCGGCGCGAGGGTCATCTGGCGAGTCGAGGGCGGCTGTGATCGCCGTCAGGCCGCGGGTGAGGTAGTCGTCCAGTGTCGCGTGGAGCAGTCCAACCTTGCTGCCGTCGGCCTTGTAGATGCTGCCGGAGACGAGGCCCGTGGCCTTGCACACGTCCGAGATGGACGTGCCCGCGCCGCCGACCCAGAACACGTCGCGCGCCTGGCGCAGGACGTCCGCCTCGCTGAACTCTCTCGGTCGAGCCACGAGTGGAGCGTAGGACGGTTAGGAATCGATCGTTTCCTAACTCGGCTGGCAGGAATCAGCCGGCCGGCGCTCGCAGCACCGGCCACAGCGCGTCGAGCACCGAGGTGTCCTCGATCGTGCCGGGCACCGAGGGCCGCTCGCCGTCGGCGATCTGCCGCATCGTCTTGCGGAGGATCTTGCCTGAGCGGGTCTTGGGCAGCGCCGCGACGATGTCGATGGTGCGCAGCGAGGCGAGCGCGCCGATCTCGTCCCGGATCGCCTGCACCAGTTCGGCCCGGAGCACCTCGGGGTCGGTGTCGATGCCCGCCTTGAGCACGACGAAGCCGCGCGGCAGCTGACCCTTGATCGGGTCGGCTACTCCGATGACGGCGCATTCTGCGACGGCCGGATGCGCGGCGAGGACCGCTTCCATCGGGCCGGTCGACAGTCGGTGACCTGCGACGTTGATGACGTCGTCGGTGCGCCCCAGGACGAATACGTACCCGTCGGAGTCCAGATACCCGCCGTCGCCGCTGACGTACCAGCCAGGAAACGCCGAGAGGTAGGAGGCGATGTAGCGCTCGTCGTCGCGCCACAGCGTCGGCAGCGTGCCCGGCGGCAGCGGCAGCCGGACGCAGATCGCGCCCTCGGTCCCCGCCGGCACCGGCGAACCGGAGCTGTCGAGCACCGCAACGTCGTAGCCGGGCATCGGCACCGTCGGCGAGCCTGGCTTGACAGTGAGATCCTCGATACCGCGCGGGTTGGCGCAGATCGGCCAACCCGTCTCGGTCTGCCACCAGTTGTCGATGACGGGGACGCCGAGCCGTTCGGTCGCCCAGGCGTAGGTATCGGGGTCCAGTCGTTCCCCAGCCAGGAACAGGGTCCGCAGCGACGAGAGGTCGTGGCGGGCCATGTGCTCGCCGGCGGGGTCGAGCTTGCGGATCGCCCGGATCGAGGTGGGTGCCGTGAACAGCGCCTTGACCCGATGCTCGGCGATGACGCGCCAGAAGGCCCCGGCGTCCGGCGTCCCGACGGGTTTGCCCTCGTAGAGGACCGTGGTGGCACCGGCCAGCAGCGGCGCGTAGACGATGTAGGAGTGCCCGACCACCCAGCCGACGTCGCTGGCGGCCCAGAACACGTCGCCGGCGCCGATGCCGTAGATCGAGGGCATCGACCAGGTCAGCGCGACCGCGTGACCGCCGTTGTCGCGGACGATGCCTTTCGGGCGCCCGGTCGTTCCCGAGGTGTAGAGGATGTATAGCGGGTCGGTGGCCGCCACCGGCACGCAGGCCGCGGGCTGCACGACGTCGCGACGCATCACGGTCGTCCAGTCGAGGTCGAGCGGTCCCAGGTCGGCCGGTGACTGCGGCCGCTGCAGGATGACGCAGCGCTCGGGCTTGTGGCTCGCCTTCGCGAGCGCCGCGTCGAGCATCGGCTTGTAGGGCACGACGCGGGTCGGCTCGATCCCGCACGAGGCGGACACGATGACTTTCGGCCGCGCGTCGTCGATGCGCACGGCCAGTTCGGCGGGGGCGAAGCCGCCGAAGACCACCGAGTGCACCGCCCCCAGCCGGGCGCAGGCCAGCATGGCGACGACCGCCTCGGGCACCATCGGCAGGTAGATCAGTACCCGGTCGCCGTGCCCGACGCCGAGCGCTTGCAGCACCCCGGCGAACCGGGCGACCAGGTCCAGCAGTTCGGCGTACGTGTAGGTGTGCACGGTGGCGGTCACGGGTGAGTCGTAGACCAGCGCCGGCTGGTCGGCGCGGCCGGCGATGACATGCCGGTCGAGGGCGTTGTAACAGGTGTTGAGGGTGGCGTCGGGAAACCACCGGTACAGCGGCGGATGGTCGTCGTCCAGCACCCGTCTCGGCTTGCGGATCCAGGTCACCGCCCGGGCGGCCTCCCCCCAGAAGCCCTCGGGGTCGGCGAGGCTGCGCTGGTGGGCCGCGGCGTAGGCCCCGGTCGACGGTGGCTGGGTCATGGGCCCATCGTGCCGCCTGGGCAAGGGCATGGCCGTCGAGCCTGCGCCGCGGACTCGATGGGCAGCGCCCACCAACTGCGCTCGCTCAGGCAGGTGGGTCCACGAGAACTGCGACGTCCGGGTGCAGCGCCGCGAGCCCCCGGTCAAGAGTGGCGACCCGGCCGCCACGCCAGCGAGCGAGCGAGGCGAGGTAGGCATCGGTCACCTGCCGGTGACCGACTACCCCTCGAAGGTCGACATCGTCGTAGCCGATGCCATCCGGCCAGAACTCGTGACGCTCGTGACTGACCAGCGGAAGTATCACGCTCATGGCCTGCGTCGAGCTGGCTCCACCACGTAGCAGGAATCTCAGCAACGATCCCTGGGTCGAAGGGCACGTGGCGTAGCCATCCGTGAGCGTGACGAACCAGTCCTCTGCCACGTCGTGATGAACGTGATCGACCACACTGAGCGCTATCACGACGTTTGCGTCGAGCAGGGTGGTCACCGATCATCCTCCAGCGCTCGAACGTCCTCGCTGGTGACCACTCGACCAATGGTGGCCACGCGCAGGCCGGTGCGAGCACTCGTACTGACCGCCACGGGACCAGGTGCCCCTAACGCGGTCCGCAGCAGCGCCGTGACGGTCTCGCTCAGCGACGTCCTGGCATCGCGGGCAATGGCAGACGTCAAGCGGTGCACATCGTCCGGTAGGTCCACTGTGGTCCTCATTCTGACCACCATACGTCCCCTACAGCATCCTGATGCCGAAAGTCCGTAACGGCATCAAGATGCATACCTCGATCCCACCTACGAGGAGGCGCGACGTTGCGTGGCCGCCCCCGAGCGCGGGCGGCCGCTCGCTCAGCCCGGCAGGGCGAGGCGAGGAGTACGCGAGGCGGTACGCCAGGTCTCGATCGGCCACCGGGCCTTGCGCGCCTCGCGGTAGAGGGTGATGTCGGGGCTGACCGCGGTGGGCAGGCCGACGGCCTTGAGCAGCGGCAGATCCGAGTGCGAGTCCGCGTAACCGTACGCGTGGGCCAGGTCCGCGCCCTCCAGCGAGGCGTAGCGCCGCAGCCAGGCCGCCCGCGCCTCGCCGACCAGGGGCGGACGCGACAGGAAGCCGGTGCAGACGCCGCGGTCGTCGACGGCCAGCTCGGCGGCGACGATCTCGTCGAAGAGCGGGGCGAGCGGCCGAGTCAGGGGTTGGATGGCTCCCGTGATCAGGACGGTTCGGTGACCGGCCGCCCGGTGATCACGTACCCGTCGGATGGCGGCGCCGCTGACCCGCTGCAGCACGTGGGTGGTCAGCGACTCGTCGATGAACGCCTCGAGGCGGGCCAGGTCGGCGCCCTTGTAGCCACGGTAGGCGGCACGCAGCAGGCCGCCTCGGTCGGTGCGTTCGGCCGACAGGAAGCGCGGCAGCTGCCGCGCCATCGTCAGCACCTCGCGTGCCCGGCCGGCCGAGGACAGCTCGGGTAGTTTCAGCCAGAGGAACGTCTCGAGGATGTTCGAGGACAGCAGCGTGCCGTCCATGTCGAAAACCGCCAGGACCGGTGGCTCCGCATCCTCGATATCGGATCCACCTGTGTCGATCAATCCTGCGTCGACCCGGCGGGGGAGTACCCGCGGCTTGGGGTCGCCCCCGGCGCGCCTCTTGCGGCGGATCACGTCGTAATCGCGAACCGCCTTCGTGACCGCCGGGCAGTGGATCTCGACCAGGTATTCCCGCCAATCGACGATGGCCGTGTCGAAACCCCACAGCTCGACGTCCTCGGGGTCCAGCGCGTGATGCAGCGCCAGGGTGTTGTCGTCGACGAAATGCAGTTCAGTCTGCGTGTAGGCCCGGTACAGGTCCATGTACCGGCGGAGGAAGTCGATTCGGCGCTTCTGCAGATCGAGGTCGCGGGCGACCGAGCGCACCCGGTCCGATCTCGGCGCGAACGACAGCGCCTTCTCGGCGAGCCGATGCGCCTGCTCCGCGCGGACCAGCGTCCGCTCGACGCGGTCAGCGCCCGGGAACCGCCATTCCGGCAGTCGTACCGCACCCTTGGCGTCCATATCGAACGGGTGACGCGAGAAGTAGTCGCTGACGTTGCGTTCGAGATCACGAAAAGTCAGAGGGTTGCGGGCGCCGCTCGACAGGTGGAAATAGGCTGGTGAACCGACCGGAGGCGGGTTCGCGGCCACCGCCACGATGGAATTGACGACCAGGTCCACGGGCACGATGTCGACGACGGAGTCCGGCGCTGCGGGGAAGTCGGGCAGCTCACCCCGGCCGAACGCCAGAATGATCGGCTCGGCCATCTTGAAGCCCTCGATCCACCCGGGGTAGGGCGACTTCAGGGCGGATTCGATGATGCTCGGCCGGTACACCGTGGTCGGCAGCACCGGGCCGGCCAGCTGCTCGACCACCCGTTCGCCGAGCGCCTTGGTGAACGTGTAGGCGTCTGTCCAGCCGAGAATGCGGGCGCGTTCGGCGCCGGCGGCCTTGCGTTGCTTGGTGACCCAGTCGATGCGTTGCGCCTCGGCGGCCTGGGCGACGGTCAGCGGGCCGGCGCGGTTGTGGTCCCGCTCGGCCTCGGCCATGAATCTGCCGAGCACGGTGGGGGTCCGCGAGGAGTCCTCGATCCGCTCCGACAGCCGCCGGGCGGCCGCGAGTTCCGAGCGCCAGTCCACCGCGTGCTCGATCGAGGTCTCCGGAACCGGGCCGCGGCGACGGCCACCGACGTAGGCGGTCGAGACGTGGACGTAGTGCAGCGGCCGGTGACTACCGTCGGCCAGCTGGGCCGATTCCAGCACCCGCCGCAGCAGCAGTTCGACCCCGACGACGTTGGTGGTGAAGGCCTCGTCGATCAGCGGGTCGAACGAGACGTCACCCGCGCAGTGCACGGCGATGTCGAGGTCGGTGGGGAAAGCGGGGAGATCGGCAAGGTCACCGGACACGACGGTGATCCGCTGCGCCAGGGTGTCTGCCGACAGATCGGCGAAGGCCGGCTTGTTCACCAGCGCTGCCGCCCGGTCCTCGGCGCTCTGTCCGGACTTGGGGCGCACCAGTACGGCGACCCGGCAGTCGGGCACGTCGCGCAGCAGCCGCAGCAGCAGGGCCTCGCCGACGAAACCCGTGACCCCCGTGAGCAGGATGTGCTTGCCCGCGAGTCGATCTGCCAGACGCATGGCTGGCATCAAACCATCCCGCCCGGTTGCCTGGTTCGGCCGCATCGACGCCCTGCCAGTAAAACTCGGCGTGCGGGACTGGCCCAATGGGCCTATGAAGGTCTGTTATGGAGTCTGTCAGCAATCGCGCCGGTCGAGCCGGGCGCGCCGCACAGGACGCGGTGCCGGACTCGGCCCGCGAGGCCTCGGACTGGACGATGCGACTGGGACGGGCGGGGGTGGCCGGCCAGGGCGTGCTCTACCTGATCCTCGCGTGGCTGGCGGGACGGATAGCGCTGGGTGGTGGTGGCGAGGAGGCCAGCAGCAGCGGTGCGCTGTCCACGCTGGCCGATCAGCCCTTCGGCGTCGTCCTGCTGGTCCTGTTGGCGCTGTCGTTCTTGGCTTACGCCGCCTGGCAGGTCCTGGAGGCGTTCGGGCAGGGACTGGGCAAGCCCGACGCCAAGGAGCGGGCCAAGGCGGCAGCCAAGGCCATCGTGGGCGTGGTGCTGCTGGTCAGCACGATCGTCGTGCTCACCGGCGGCGGTCAGTCGTCCAACAGCGAGGAGCAGGCGACAGCGACCGCACTGTCATGGCCTGGCGGCCGGATCCTGGTCGGCCTCATCGGCCTGGGGGTCATCGCCTTCGCGGGGTCTCTGGTCTACCGGGGCATCAAAGGCAAGATCCGCGAGAAGCTGGAACCGGGCGTCGACCAACGGCTGATCCGGCTCGGGCAGGTAGGAGACGTCGCCCGTGGCCTCGCCCTCGCGACGATCGGCGTGCTGGTGATCACCGCCGCGGTGCAGTACGACTCCGAGGAGTCCGGCGGGCTCGACTCCGCATTGCAGACGCTGCGGGACCAGCCGTTCGGAGTCTTCATCGTGCTGGCCATCGCGCTCGGCTTCGCCGCCTGGGGGATCTTCTGCGTTCTCACCGCCCGGCGGCACAAGAAGGCCTGACGCCGCACCACCCGTGGCAGGATCGGCGACGCGGGTCTGCCGCAGTCGGCCACCGTATGAGGAGTCGTCAATGCCCATCGCCACGCCCGAGACCTATGCCGAGATGCTGCACCGGGCCAGGGACGGTGCCTTCGCCTACCCGGCCATCAACGTCACGTCATCACAGACCCTCAACGCCGCCATCCGGGGATTCGCCGACGCCGAGAGCGACGGCATCATCCAGGTGTCCACCGGCGGCGCCGAGTACCTGTCGGGGCCGACGGTCAAGCACATGGTGACCGGCGCGACCGCCTTGGCGCTATACGCCCACGAGGTCGCCCGCGACTACGGCGTCACGATCGCGTTGCACACCGACCACTGCCCGAAGGACAAGCTCGACGGCTTCGTCCGGCCGCTGCTGGCGGCCAGTACCGAGCGGGTCCGCGCCGGTCAGGGGCCGCTGTTCCAGTCACACATGTGGGACGGCTCGGCGGTGCCGCTGGATGAGAACCTGAAGATCGCCGAGGAGCTGCTGGCCGATTGCGCCGCGGCCAGGGTCGTCCTCGAGGTCGAGATCGGCGTCGTCGGCGGCGAGGAGGACGGCGTCGCCAACGAGATCAACGAGAAGCTCTACACCACGCCGGAGGACGCCATCGCCACCTACCAGGCGCTCGGCCTCGGCGAGAAGGGCGTGTACATGGCGGCGCTGACCTTCGGCAACGTCCATGGCGTCTACAAGCCGGGCAACGTCAAGCTGCGCCCGGAGATCCTGCGCGAGTGCCAGGACGCCGTCGCGGAGCGGGCCGGGATGCCGACCGGTGCCAAACCCATGCTGCTGGTCTTCCACGGCGGATCGGGGTCGTCGGCGCAGGACATCAGCGACGCCGTCGACTACGGCGCGATCAAGATGAACATCGACACCGACACCCAGTACGCCTTCACCCGCCCGGTCGTCGACCACATGCTGAAGAACTACGACGGCGTCCTCAAGATCGACGGCGAGGTGGGCAAGAAGAAGACCTATGACCCCCGGACCTGGGGCAAGGCGGCCGAGGCGGGGTTGTCGGCGCGGGTCGTCGAGGCCTGCCAGAACCTGCGCAGCGCCGGCACCAGGCTGTCATGACCGGCATAGATCTACTGGGTGGCATCCCCGAAACCCTGCTGCCGGTGAGTGACTCCGAGATCGTCGCCGCGGCGCTGCTGGCCGGGGCCGATCCGGCAACCGTGGCGGCCCGACACCCGCAGACCTCACTGTCATGGGCGGAACTGGCCGAACGCGACCTGCTGGCCGAGACCGGGCCGGACGGTGAGGTGCTGCGGCCCGAGCTGAACGGCTACGACACCGCCGTTGCAGCGTATGCGTACGCCCGGGTCGGCTACCACCGCGGGCTGGACGCGCTGCGCCGAGCGGGCTGGAAGGGGGCCGGACCGGTCCCCTGGCGGCACCGGCCCAACCAGGGCTTCCTGCGCTGCCTGCGGGCGCTGGCGATCGCCGCCGAGCGGATCGACGAAGCCGACGAGGCGCTGCGGTGCCGGGACTTCCTCACCAGCTGCGATCCGAGTATCCCGCCCGGCCTGTAACGCCAGGATCGGCACTTGGCGGCTCGTCGCCCGGGCTTGCGCAGCCTGTTCGGTCCGACCCGCCGCCCACTGTCGATCGTGAAGCGGCACTATCGTCGAGCCATGACGCCCGACGCGGCCCCGTCGTTGCAACGTCGCCTACCGAGGTGGTCGGAGGTCAAGCCGCTGCTGGGGATGCGGGCGCCGGCGTTCGGCCTGGACGCGCGACTGGCGGACGCGGCGACCATCGGTGACCTGCGGTTGATGGCGTTGGCGCGGGCGCCGCGCTCGGTGTTCGACTACACCGACGGGGCGGCGGGCAGTGAGTCGAGCTTGTTCCGATCGCGGCGGGCTCTTGCCGACGTCGAGTTCCACCCGACGGTGCTCCGAGACGTGTCACACGTGGATCTCTCCGCCACCATTCTCGGCAGGTCATCGGCGATGCCGCTGGCGCTGGGACCGACCGGCTTCACGAGGATGATGCACGCGGCGGGGGAGCCGGCGGTGCTGCGGGCGGCGCACGCCTCGGGGTTGCCGTACGCGCTGTCGACGCTGGGCACGACGTCACCGGAGGACCTGGCGGCGGGCGCGCCGGCCGGGTCCCGACGCTGGTTCCAGCTGTACATGTGGCGCGACCGGGACAAGAGCGAGGCGTTGCTGGAGCGGGCACGCCAGGCCGGGTTCGAGGCGCTGATCCTCACGGTGGACACCCCCGTCGGCGGTCAGCGGTTGCGTGACGTCCGCAACGGGCTGACGGTCCCCCCGAAGCTGTCGCTGAAGACCCTGCTGGACATGTCGCTGCACCCGGCGTGGTGGTTCGACGTGTTGACCACGGCGCCGCTGGAGTTCGCCTCGTTCGCGGCCTTCGACGGCACCGTCGGGGAGCTGATGGACCAGATGTTCGACCCGACGATCAGCTACGGCGAGCTGGAGTGGCTTCGCGAGCGCTGGGACCGGCCGCTGATCGTCAAGGGCATCCAGACCGCCGCCGACGCGAAGCGGGTCGTCGACCACGGGGTGCAGGGCATCGTCGTCTCCAACCACGGCGGGCGGCAGCTGGACCGTGGGGCACCCTTGCTGCACGTGCTGCCCGACGTGGTGCGAGCGGTGGACGGCCGCGCCGAGGTCTACATCGACGGCGGGATCACCGACGGTAGTCACATCATCGCGGCCGTCGCCAACGGGGCCACGGCGGCGCTGATCGGGCGGTCGTACCTGTATGGGCTGATGGCCGGCGGGGAGGCGGGCGTGCGGCGGGCGCTTGGGCTGCTGCGGGAGCAGGCGCTGCGCACCATGCAGCTGCTCGGCGTCACCTCCCTCGCCGAACTCACTCCGGACCACGCGAAACTGTCCACCCGCTGACGTGCCGCGAGGGTTGCCCGGTCCCATGCTCATCGCAACCAGTGCAACCCGGCGCTACGTCCGAGGCGTGGCTGCCGGGCGGGCAACGGTGACATCACAGCCATGTATTCATGGTGGCCGCCGCGCCGCCAGAACACCGTGGGCAGGGGTCAGTCCAGTGACAGGCCGTGGGTGGTGCGCAGGTGACTGATGTCGGCGTAACTGTCCCCGGTGGTCGGCGTGCCCTGCGGTTCGAACATCAGGATGCGCGTTCCGGGCTCGGCGCGGGGGAAGTGGTCCACGCCGCGCGCCACCGTGAACACCTCACCCGGACCCAACACGACGGTCCGCTCGCGCATCTCGATGGTGAATCGGCCGGCAAGGCACAGAAAGAACTCGTCGGTGTCCTGGTGTGCATGCCAGGCGTGGTCACCCTCGACCTTGGCGATGCGGACGTCGTAGTCATTGACCCGGGTCAGCACCCTCGGCGCCCACACCTCGTCGAACCGGCCGAAGGCGTCCTCGATGTTCGTGACGGTGTCCATAGCGAAGGCTAACCGGCCAGGTGCGGCAGACTGCCGATGGTGATAGTGGTGGTGGGAGCGGGGATCGCCGGGGTGGCGTGCGCCAAGGCGCTGGTCGAGGCGGGTCACGAGGTGCGGGTGCTGGACCGCGGCCGGCGGATCGGTGGCCGGCTGGGGCTGCGCGAAGTGCCGACCGGCGCAGCGATCGCGGCGCCGCACGTCGTCGACATCGGCGGCTCCTACCTGACGGTATCCGACGAGGGTTTCGCGGCGGTCGTGCGCGACTGGACCGAGCGCGGCCTGGCCCGGGAGTGGACGGACACCTTCCATGTCTCGAACGGGCGCGGCCTGCAGCGCACCACGACCGGGCCGATGCGCTACGGCTCCACCGAGGGACTGCGCGGCCTGGTCGAGGACCTCGCATACGGGCTGGATGTGCGGCACCCGATCCACGTGAAACGCATCGCCCCCGGCGCTGAGAACCCCTGGATCGTCGAGGTCGAGGGGGGCGAGGACCTGTCGGCCGACGCGGTGGTCGTCGCCGCCCCAGACCCGCAGGCGGCGCGCCTGATGCCCAGCGACCTTGTTGCAGCGATGCACCGGGGCGGTCCCTGGTCGTGGAACGCCGTCATCGCCGTAGCAGCAGCCTGGGATCAGCGGTGGTGGGCAGGCCTGGACGGCAGCTTCGGTCACCCCTTCGAGGGTGCGTTCGTCAACGACGACGTCGCGCTGACCTGGATCGCCGACGACGGCAGACGGCGCGGCGACACGGCCGCCGTGCTGGTCGCCCACACAACCCCCGAGGCCGCGGCCGGCTGGCTGGCCGGACCGGCGCTCGCGCTGGTGCCGGTGCTCGAGGCCGTGGGGCGGGTCCTCGGCGTCAGCCCGCCACCGCCCGTCTGGAGTCACGTCCAGCGCTGGGGTCTGGCGCAGCCCACCCGCGACCGGCCCGCGCCGCCCTACTTCCTGCACCGCAGCGGACTCGGCGTGTGCGGCGACGCCTGGGGCGAGCGATCGAGCGTCGAGGGGGCCTGGCTCTCGGGCACCACACTCGGGAGCGAGTTGGCCAGCAGGCTGGATTGAGCGTTCCGGGTACCCTGCATCTCTGGCGACACCGTCGTCGCACAGCAGAGCAGTCAGGCACGGAGGTCCGTCATGCCCGCAGTGATCATCGTTGGGGCGCAATGGGGTGACGAGGGCAAGGGCAAGGTCACCGATCTGCTCGGCGGCCGGGTCGACTACGTCGTGCGCTACCAGGGCGGCAACAACGCTGGTCACACCGTCGTCGTGGGCGACCAGCGCTACGCGCTGCACCTGCTGCCTTCGGGCATCCTCACCCCCAGTGTCATTCCCGTCATCGGCAACGGCGTCGTCGTCGACCTCGGCGTCCTCTTCGGCGAGATCGATGCGCTGACCGAGCGGGGCATCGACTGCTCGCGGCTGCAGATCTCCGCGGACGCCCACATCATCGCGCCGTACCACGTCACGGTTGACAGGGTCGGCGAGCGCTTCCTCGGCAAGCGGGCGATCGGCACCACGGGCCGTGGGATCGGCCCCACCTACGGCGACAAGGTCGGCCGGATCGGTGTCCGGATCCAGGACATCTTCGACCCGTCCATCCTGCGGCAGAAGGTCGAGGGGGCGCTGCGGCAGAAGAACGAACTGCTGGTCAAGGTCTACAACCGCCGCGCGATCGGCGTCGAGGAGGTGGTCGAGGAGCTGCTTGGTTACGCCGAGCGGCTGCGGCCCTACGTCGCCGACACGCGCCTGCTCATCAACAAGGCGCTGGACGCCGGTGCGATCGTGCTGCTGGAGGGCGGTCAGGGCACGCTGCTCGACGTCGACCACGGCACCTACCCGTTCGTCACATCCTCCAACCCGACCGCCGGGGGTGCCTGCACCGGCTCCGGCATCGGGCCGACCCGCATCGACCGGGTGATCGGCATCCTCAAGGCCTACACCACCAGGGTCGGCTCGGGTCCGTTCCCGACCGAACTGCTCGACGAGGACGGCGAGCGGCTGCGCCGGATCGGCCACGAGGTGGGCGTGACCACCGGCCGCGACCGCCGCTGCGGCTGGTTCGACGCGGTCATCGCTCGCTACGCGACCCGGGTCAACGGATTCACCGACTTCTTTCTCACCAAGCTCGACGTCCTGACAGGCTGCGAGCGGGTGCCGGTGTGCGTCGCCTACGACGTCGACGGGGTCCGCCACGACGAGATGCCGATGACGCAGACCGACCTGCACCATGCGACCCCGGTGTATGAGTTCCTGGACGGCTGGGACGAGGACCTGACCGTGGCGCGGAGCTTCGAGGACCTGCCGAAGAACGCGCAACGCTACGTGCTGGCGCTGGAGGAGATGGCGGGCTGCCGGATCAGCGCTATCGGCGTCGGCCCCGATCGCGATGCCACGATCGTGAGGCACGACCTGCTGGGCTGATCGCTGCCTTTCCGGCAGGGGGCCTCGATCCAGGCGGAAACGATTGATCATATCAATCAGATGTCCCATAGGTCTTGACTGTCTGGATCTGGGGGACTAACGTCCAAAGTGCCAAGCAGATCTACTCACTAGGGAGCTGTAATCGGGACAAGCCAAACCAAGACGTTCTTGATCTTTGATGGTGATTGCATGTCGTGCAGCACCATTGCCCAAAAGGCGGAGGACGTCGGTCTGCGGATCGCGTCGGCGTCATCCGACTGGGTGATTCGGGAGCTGGCTCAGGTCGGTATTGCGAAGCTTGAGGAACCGGCACTCCTTGTCAGGGGAGAAGAATCCTCGCGGGTGCTGCGAGGTCTTCCCATGAGGATCTACCTGGTACGCCATCTCGGGCCACGCAGGACACAGAGTCTTCTGCGAAACATCGTGACGGAACGCGGCAACGGCCTGTCGCGCAGGACAGCCCTCATGGCTGTGCTTGGTCTCGGAGGTGCAGCGGGTATGGCGGCAGCGCCCGCGAGCGCAAGTGCTCACGGGGCGATGGGCATGTCGTTACAGCCGTCACTCGGCCTTAGCGCGAGAGTGTCGGGTCTTCTGGAAACCGAAGAGGGAGTGGCTCTGACGGAATATGCGACCGCACTGGGCGCGGGCGTCATAGGTAAGGAGTGCGGTCAAACTCTCGTCGGACGCACCTCGGCGGGCGCCCCCATTTACCACGTTTTTGCGAGTCTGGCGTCGTCAAGCGTGCTCACCGACGGCGCGGGCAGCGTCCGACTGTCGCTTAGTGCGATCGTGGAGGACGGCGTCTACCGCAAATTTGAGGCCGCACGGACAGACTTCGTCTCGGGCGTCGGCTCGTACTCTGTGCAGGCGCTGGAGATTTCCGGTTCGCAAGTGGAGGTGGGCGAGGTCAGGGCGGAGGTCGCCGGCCCCGACGTCACGCTCTTCCGGGGGGGAGTTCTGGATGAAGTCGATTCGCAGGCGCTGACCGAGGCGAAACTGAACTTCTCGTCGAGGGCCGCAGCATCCGGGTCAACATTGGTGTTGGGCACCGACGTGGTCGACACATCGCGGGCTACTGCACGTGTCAAGCGCAATTGCAACAGGTGTCTCGATATAGCGGGCTACATCTACGCGGGCGGTTGCGGGCTGACTGGTGTGGTGATCGGGGGCATTGTGTGT
>CAZEYA010000094.1:0-14643 GCA_964516515.1 uncultured Kineosporiaceae bacterium
GACCCGGCCGCAGCCCATGACGACGAAGTGCACGGTGACACCGTAGCCATCACGGGTGAGCGCACGTTCATCGCGCGCCGACGCGCCTACGATCGCGGCCGTGATGTCCCTGCTGGAGGTGCCCAAACGGCTGTTGCTGGGCCGTGCGCGCCCCAGCAACCAGGCGGAGCAGACCCTGCTCCCCAGGCGACTCGGGCTGCCGGTGTTCGCCTCCGACCCGGTGTCCTCGGTGGCCTATGCCAGCCAGGAAGTCCTCATCGTGCTCGCGCTGGGTGGCGCGGCCCTGCTCGCACTGGCTCCGCAGGTAGCGCTGGCCGCCTGTCTGCTGCTGGCCATTGTCGTCATCTCCTACGGCCAGGTGGTACGCGCGTACCCCGGAGGTGGCGGCTCCTACGCGGCCGCGACCGAGAATCTGGGGCCACGGGCCGGTGCGGTCACCGCGGCCGCCCTGACCGTCGACTACGTCCTGACCGTCGCCGTCAGCGCCGCGGCAGCCGCGGCCAACCTCGCCGCGCTCAATCCGGCGCTGGCCCGGTTCCAGCTCGTGGTGGCGGTCGGGGCGGTGCTGCTGGTGATGCTGGTCAATCTACGAGGCCGGCGCGAGGCGGGCTGGGCCTCGATGATCCCCGTCTACGGCTTCGTACTGGCGGTCGCGGTGCTGCTCGCGGTCGGGCTGGCGCAGGCGGTGGGCGGTGAACCGCCGCGCGCCGCCAGCGCGGACTACGGCATCGCCGCACCCGAGGCCACCGGCGCGCTGGCGCTGCTGCTGGTGCTGCGGGCGTTCGCCTCCGGCGGCGCGGCGCTGGCCGGGGTGGAGGCGATCGCCAACGGCGTGCCCGCCTTCCGCCGGCCGCAGCCGCGCAATGCCGCCGGCACGTTGCTGATTGTCGGAGCGGTGACCATCACGCTGCTCGGCGGTGTCGTGGTGCTGGCGTCGATCGCCGGTGTCCGGATCACGGCCGACACCTGCGACCTGACCGGCTACGTGGGGGACTGCACGACCGGGGTGCAGGACGCGCTGCTGCCGCAACTGGCCGGGGCGGTCTTCGGCGCCGGCAGCGCGGCGGTGCCGATCATCGCGATCGCCGCCGTCGGGGTGCTGCTGGCCGCGGCCAACAGTGCGTACAACGGGTTCCCGCTGCTGGCGGCGGTGCTGGCCCAGGACCGGTACATGCCCCGGCAACTGGCCAACCGGGGCGACCGGCTGGCCTACAGCAACGGCATCCTGACGCTGTCGGGCGCGGCCATCGCGACGCTGCTGGTCGCGGGGGCGGACCTGGGATTGCTGGTGGCGCTGTACCTGCTGGGCCTGCTGCTGTCCTTCACGCTGGCGCAGCTCGGCATGATCCGCCGCTTCACCGCGGAACTGGTCCAGGCCCGGGGGCCGGAACGGGGCCGGGTGCGCCGTCGGCGGCTGCTGGCCATCACGGCCACGGTGTGCACCGGCACGGTGCTGATCATCTCCGCCGTGGTCAAGGTGCCGGCCGGCGCGTGGGCGACCGTTCTCGCCGGCGTCGCGGTCTATGCCGGGATGCGGTTCGTCCGCCGGCACTACGACCAGGTCAGTGACCAGCTAGCCATCACCGGCGAGGCACGGGAGATGAAGCCGGCCAGGGTTCACGCCGTCGTCCTGGTCTCGCGGTTGCACCGGCCGGTGCTTCGCGCCCTGGCCTACGCGCAGGCCACTCGGCCCTCGACGCTGGAGGCGGTCAGCGTCGCCGTGGACCCGGGCAGCGCCAAGGCCGTCCTGGACGACTGGTACCGGTTGCGCATCCCCGTGCCGCTGCGGGTGCTCGACTCGCCGTTCCGTGAGATCACCGGGCCGCTGATGGAGTACGTCGAGGGGCTGCGTCTGGCCCACCCGCGAGACGCCGTCACCGTCTTCGTGCCCGAGTACGTCGTGGGACGCTGGTGGGAACGCATCCTGCACAATCAGTCCACGCTGTGGCTGAAGAGCAGGCTCCAGGCATCACCCGGTGTGATGGTGGTGTCCGTGCCGTGGTTGCTGTCGTCGGCCGAGGACGACCGGCACCTGGCACCCGAGGACGTCGCCGAAGTCGTGGTAGGAGAGGACGGCTGACATGGCACGAGTCGAGCGGCCGCAGACTCGGCGGCCCCGGCGACGCGACGACGCCACATCGGTCGCCGGCACCGAACTCGTCGTCGACGTGGGGGCGCCGGCGCACGGCGGCCATGCCGTGGCGCGCGCCGACGGCCGGGTCATCTTCGTGCGGCATGCGCTGCCGGGCGAGCGGGTCCGGGTGCGGGTCACCCAGGGGCGGCCGGGTGACTCGTTCTGGCGGGCCGACGCGGTGGAGGTGCTCGAGGCCTCCGCGGACCGGGTCGAGCCACCGTGCCCGCTGGCGGTGCCCGGCGGCTGCGGCGGGTGCGACCTGCAGCACGTGGCGGTCACCGCCCAGCGCGAGTGGAAGGCCACGGTCGTCACCGATCTGCTGCAGCGAGTGGGGCGGCTGGCACCCGATGACCTGCCGCAGGTCGTCGTGGAGGCGCTGCCGGGCGCGGGCCGGGGGGACAACCTCCGCTGGCGCGGCCGGCTGCGGTTCGCCGTGGCACCGGACGGCAGTCTGGGGTTGCGGAGCCACCGCGGCCACCGGGTGGTCCCGATCGAGGACTGCCTGGTGGCGACGCCGGAGGTGATGTCCACCGGCGTCACGAGAGTGCGCTGGCCGGGTGCCACGGAGGTCGCCGTGGCCACCGGTGACGATGCGACCGTGGTGGCGGTGCAGCGCGACTCCGCAGCGGCGACGGTGCCCCCGGTGGACTGGGCGCGGCCCGACGGCGTCGGCCTCATCGTCACCTCGGCCGTGCCGCCAGGCGCCCCACCCGATGACCCACGGCCCAGACCGCCGCACCGCGCGGGCCGGTCCTGGGTCTCGCACACCGTGGCGGGTGTCGAGGGCAGCTTCCGGGTCTCCGGGGCTGGGTTCTGGCAGGCCCACCCGGGCGCCGCGGCGACCTACGTCGGGGCGGTGAGGGACGCGCTCGCACCGCAGCGGGGCCAGACCGTCCTCGACCTGTACTCCGGGTCGGGGCTGTTCGCGGCCGCGCTGGCCGACGACGTCGGGAACACCGGGCGGGTGGTCTCGGTCGAGGGCGATCCGTCGGCCGTGGCCGATGCCCGCCGGAACCTGCACGCCCGGCCACAGGTCGAGATCATCGAGGGAGACGTGGTCGCAGCGCTGCATGCGCTTGCTCCGCCGGCGACCACGCAGGCTGCAGAGGAGACCGAGGACGAGCAGAGCCCGCTGGACGGCGCGGTGCTCGACCCGCCTCGTGCCGGTGCCGGTCACGCCGTGGTGGACGCGCTGTGCGCACTGGAGCCGCAACGGGTCGCATACGTCGCCTGCGACCCGGCCGCGCTGGCCCGCGACGTCGCCCGGTTCGCCGGCCACGGCTACCGGCTGAGCGGATTGCGAGCCTTCGACGCCTTCCCCATGACCCACCACGTGGAATGTGTGGCGACCCTGACCCGCGGTCCGGTTCCCACCGCTGCGGCCGGTGACACCCCCATCGGGCAAGATGGTCGCAGCGACGCCGCGGCGGACCGCCCGGCGCCCGATCCGACGATCGACGAGGGGTCCTGATGACCAGCACGTCAATCACGCCGAGTGCCGACTCGTTCGCCTCGCGCGACGTGCTGGACGTCGCCGACCCCGCCGGCGGCCCGGCGGTGCAGTACGAGATCTTCCGGGTCGACGCGGTCGAGGGCACCGCGACGCTGCCCTACAGCCTGAAGATCCTGGTGGAGAACCTGCTGCGGACCGAGGACGGCGTCAACGTCACCGCCGCGCAGATCCGGGCGCTGGCGGGCTGGGACCCGGACGCGCAACCCGACACCGAGATCGCGTTCACTCCGGGCCGCGTCGTCATGCAGGACTTCACCGGTGTGCCGTGCATCGTCGACCTCGCCACGATGCGCGAGGCGATGGCGGCCCTCGGTGGCGACCCGGCACGCATCAACCCGATGGCGCCCGCCGAACTCGTCATCGACCACTCGGTGATCATCGACGCCTACGGCCGGCAGGACGCGCTGGCGATCAACATGTCGCTGGAGTACGAGCGCAACCGGGAGCGCTACCAGTTCCTGCGCTGGGGCCAGTCCGCTTTCGACGGGTTCGTCGTCGTGCCGCCCGGGACCGGGATCGTGCACCAGGTCAACCTCGAGCACCTGGCTCGCGGCGTGATGACCGGTGAAGCCGTGGCGGGGTCCGGTGCCGTGCAGGCCTACCCGGACACCCTGGTCGGCACCGACTCCCACACCACCATGATCAACGGATTGGGGGTGCTGGGCTGGGGCGTCGGCGGCATCGAGGCCGAGGCGGCGATGCTCGGCCAGGCCGTGTCCATGCTGATCCCGCGCGTGGTGGGCTTCAAGCTCACCGGCGTCATCCCGGTCGGCGTGACCGCCACCGACGTCGTGCTGACCATCACCGAGATGCTGCGCAAGCACGGCGTGGTCGGGAAGTTCGTCGAGTTCTACGGCGCCGGTGTCGCGGCCGTGCCGCTGGCCAACCGCGCCACGATCGGCAACATGAGCCCTGAGTTCGGCTCGACCTGCGCGATGTTCCCGATCGATGCGGTGACCATCGACTATCTGCGGCTCACCGGCCGCCCCGCCGCCCAGGTGGCGCTGGTCGAGGCCTATGCCAAGGCGCAGGGAATGTGGCACGATCCCGAGGACGCGAGCCACGTCGAGCCCCGGTTCTCGGAGTATCTCGAACTCGACCTCGCAACGGTGGTGCCGAGCATCGCGGGCCCGAAGCGGCCGCAGGACCGGGTGTCGTTGAGCCAGGCCCGCCAGGCCTTCCGGGCGGTACTGCCGGACTACGCCACCAACGGCGCCGACCAGTCGGTCGAGGAGTCCTTCCCGGCATCCGACCCGCCGTCGACGTCACCCGAGCGGGCCACCCGGGTCACGCCGGTGACACTGGCCGACGGCACCCGGACCTCGATCGACCACGGGTCGGTGGTCATCGCCTCGATCACCTCGTGCACCAACACCTCCAACCCGTCGGTCATGGTGGCGGCGGCGCTGCTGGCCCGCAACGCCGTCGAGCGGGGGCTGACCAGCAAGCCGTGGGTCAAGACGTCGCTGGCCCCCGGCAGCACGGTGGTGATGGACTACTACGAGAAGGCCGGCCTGGTGCCGTACCTGGAGAAACTGGGCTTCCACCTCGTCGGCTACGGCTGCACGACCTGCATCGGCAACTCCGGGCCGCTGCCCGAGGGGGTCAGCGCCGCGGTGGCGGCCAGCGACCTGGCGGTGGTCTCGGTGCTGTCCGGCAACCGCAACTTCGAGGGGCGGATCAACCCCGACGTCAAGATGAACTACCTCGCCTCGCCGCCCCTGGTCATTGCCTACGCGCTGGCCGGGTCGATGGATGTGGACTTCGAGGCCACCCCGCTGGGGCGCGATGCCGACGGCCATCCGGTGATGCTGGCCGACATCTGGCCGGACGCCGACGAGGTCCAGGCGGTCATCGACGCCACCATCACGCAGGACATGTACGCCACCGGCTACGCCGACGTGTTCGCCGGTGACGAGCGCTGGCAGTCCCTGCCGACGCCGGCCGGCGACACCTTCGCCTGGGACCCCGAGTCCACCTACGTCCGCAAGCCGCCGTACTTCGACGGCATGAGCGCGCAGCCGCAGCCGGTCACCGATGTCAGCGAGGCGCGGGTGCTGGCGCTGCTCGGTGACTCCGTGACCACCGACCACATCAGCCCCGCTGGGTCGATCAAGGTCGACAGCCCGGCCGGTCGCTACCTGTCCGAACACGGCGTGGAGCGGGCGGACTTCAACTCCTACGGTTCGCGCCGCGGCAACCACGAGGTCATGATCCGTGGCACGTTCGCCAACATCAGGCTACGGAACCTGCTGCTGGACGGAGTCGTCGGCGGTTTCACCAGTGACTTCACCGCCGGCGGCGCGCAGGCCTCGATCTATGAGGCGGCGCAGCACTACGCCGCGGCCGGGGTACCCCTGGTGGTGCTGGCCGGCAAGGAGTACGGCTCGGGCTCCAGCCGGGACTGGGCCGCCAAGGGCACCGCGCTGCTGGGCGTACGCGCCGTCATCGCCGAGAGCTTCGAGCGGATCCACCGCTCGAACCTCATCGGCATGGGCGTCCTGCCGCTGCAGTTCCCCGCCGACGCCACGGCGGTGAGCCTCGGTCTGCAGGGGGACGAGACGTTCGCCGTCTGCGGCGTCACGGCGCTGAACGAGGGCGCCGTGCCGGCCACCGTCCACGTGGTCGCCGCCGCCGAGGGCAGGCCCGACGTCGAGTTCGACGCGGTGCTGCGGATCGACACCCCCGCGGAGGCGTCCTACTACCGCCACGGCGGGATCCTGCCCTTCGTGCTGAGGTCGCTGGTCGATAGCTGAGCGTCCCTCACCCACCCCCATTGCGGGATTGTTTCCGGTCTGGACCGGCCGTGTTGCGGATGTGTTGTCGAACTGTTACCACGTCTTGCTTCCCTGACGGGCCTTGACGACATATGTTCGGCCGCGCAACGAAGCCGTTCCGCGCCGGGCAAAGAGCCCCGGTGGTCGCGGGACGCACGTGGAGAATCGGAAGGACACCATCACATGACCAGGCGTTTCAGCACGGTCTTTGCGACCGCAGCCGCCCTGACCCTCGCCCTCGCCGCTTGCGGCGGCAGCGACGAGACCACGGACGAGACCTCGGCGACCGACGACGGCTCGGCCGCGGCCGAACCCAGCGACACCGGCTCCGCGGACGCCGGCGGCGGAGAAGGTGGCACCGTCGGTGTCATCCTGCCCGACTCCGCATCGTCGGCCCGGTGGGAGACCGCCGACCGCGGCTTCCTGGAGGAGGCCTTCTCGGCCGCCGGCGTGACCGCCGACATCCAGAACGCCGAGGGTGACGCGACCCAGTTCCAGACCATCGCCGACGGCATGATCAACGCCGGTGTCGACGCGCTGCTCATCGTCAACCTCGACTCCGAGACCGGATCGGCCGTCATCGCCGATGCGACCGCCGCCGGCATCCCCGTCATCGACTACGACCGGCTGACCCTGGGTGGTGGCGCGCAGTACTACGTGTCCTTCGACAACGTCGCCGTCGGCACGGCCATCGGCGAGGGCCTCGTGAAGTGCCTGACCGACGCCGGCACGACGTCCGGTGGCGTCGTCTACCTCAACGGCTCCCCGACCGACAACAACGCCACCCTGTTCCGGGACGGCTATTCGGCGGCGGTCGAGGCAGCCGGCTACACCGTGGCCGCCGACCAGGCGGTACCGGACTGGGACAACACCGAGGCCGGCACCATCTTCGAGCAGATCTTCACCGACACCGGCGGTCAGTTCGTCGGTGTCGCCGCCGCGAACGACGGCCTCGGCGGTGCGGCCATCGGCGTGCTGGACCGCAACGGTCTTGCCGGCTCCATCCCTGTCACCGGCCAGGACGCCACCGATGAGGGTCTGCAGCGGGTGCTCGCCGGCACCCAGTGCATGACCGTCTACAAGCCCATCAGGCAGGAGGCCGAAGCGGCCGCCGAGCTCGCCATCGCCCTCATCGCCGGTGACACCGCGGCAGCGGACGCGCTGGCTACCGGCACCACCGAGGACAGCGAGGCCGGCACCTCGGTTCCGTCGGTGCTCCTGGAGCCCGCCAGCATCTTCCGTGACAACGTGCAGGACGTGATCGACGACGGCTTCACCACCGCCGACAAGGTCTGCGTCGGCCCGGCCGAGGCAGCCTGCACCGAACTCGGCATCTCCTGACCATCTCCTGACACCGCACCACCGCTGGCAGCACGTCGGGTCCCGACCGAAAGGTCGGGACCCGACGTGTCTATGGTCCGGGCTTCATGGTCCGTGCGAGGATTCCACCGCCCCGTCGACGAGAGGATGGCGATGACGCCAACGGTTGACCCACCCGGCCCCGTGCCCACGATCCGGCTGCGGGGGGTCGAGAAGAGCTTCGGCGCCGTCCAAGTGCTGCGCGGCGTCGACTTCGAGGCCTATCCCGGGCAGGTAACCGCCCTTGTCGGTGACAACGGTGCAGGCAAGTCGACTCTGGTCAAAGGGATGGCCGGGATCTACCCGTTCGACGGGGGCAGCTACGCCTTCGAGGGGCAGGACGTGCACGTCACCTCGCCGAAGCAGGCCAACCATCTGGGCATCGAGGTGGTGTACCAGGACCTCGCGCTGTGCGAGAACCTTGACGTGGTCGCCAACATGTTCCTGGGCCGCGAGCGCAGCTCCAGGATCAGTCTGAACGAGACCTCGATGGAACGCGCGGCCACCCAGACGCTGGCCGGGCTCAGCATTCGGACCTTGAAATCGGTCCGCACCGTCGTCAGTAGCCTGTCCGGTGGGCAGCGCCAGACGGTGGCGATCGCCCGGTCGGTGCTGTGGAACAGCAAGGTCGTCATCCTCGACGAGCCGACGGCGGCCCTCGGTGTCGCGCAGACCGAACAGGTGCTGGCGCTGGTGCGTCGGCTGGCCGACCGCGGCCTGGCCGTCATCCTCATCAGTCACAACATGAACGACGTCAAGCAGGTGGCCGACCGGATCGCCGCGATGTACCTCGGCCGGATGGCCGCGCAGGTCGATGCGGAGTCGGCATCCACCGCCGATATCGTCGAGCTCATCACCAGCGGCCGCAGCAGCAACCTTGGTGTCGGGATCGACGCCGCGGCCATTGAGGCCAGCGACGCCACGACCTCCGCGGCGGCCGTGCTGTGAGCACGGCAGCGACGACGGGTCAGGTCTCTGGCGGGCTCGCCGGCCAGGGCGGCCGCCCCGAGTCGGAGAGCCTGCGTGAGGCGCTGAGCCGGTTCCGGGGGCAGCTCAGCGGCGGCAACATCGGCCCGCTCAGCAGCATCCTGGGACTGGTCAGCCTCTTCGCCCTGTTCACCGCACTGGACGAGAATTTCGCCTCGCCCGGCAACATTGCCAACCTCATCAACCAGTCGGCGGCGGTCATGTTCATCGCCATGGGCCTGGTTTTTGTCCTGCTGCTTGGCGAGATCGACTTGGCCGCCGGATTTACGGCCGGCGTCGCCGCCGCCGTCTTGGTCACTGTGCTCACGAACGGGCGACCCACCATCGTCGCCGTGCTCGCCACGCTTGCCGCGGGCGCCGTCATCGGCCTCGTTATCGGCATCCTTACGGCGTATCTTCGGATCCCCTCCTTCGTCGTGACGCTGGCCGCGTTCCTGGCCCTGCAGGGCGTGCTGCTCGCCGTCATCGGCGAGGGCGGCACCATCCGGCAGCCCGACGACACGATCAGCGACATCATGAATGGCAATCTTCCGGTGTGGCTGGGCTGGGTGCTCGCCGTGGTCGGCGTGCTGGCTTTCGTCGTGGTCGGCCTGCTCGGCCGGATGTCGCGTGCGCGGGCAGGACTGCCGCTGCGCTCGCGAGTCATATTCTGGCTCACCGTTGCCGTGCTGGCCGTTCTGGTGCTGGGGGGAACCGCGATCCTGAGTGTCGAGCGGTCGGTCAACACCGAGCTCACCTCGATCCGGGGCCTGCCCAACATCGTCCCCATCGGGGCCGTAGTAGTCATCGGCCTGACCTTCGTACTGACTAGGACCCGATTCGGGCGGCACGTCTTCGCTGTAGGCGGCAATGCCGAGGCGGCGCGCCGGGCCGGCATCAACGTCGCCCGGGTCCGGGTCGCCTGCTTCGTGATCGGTTCGGTGCTCGCCGCCGTGGCTGGCATCTTATTGGCCTCGCGGGGCAACAGCGTCTCGCCGGCCACTGGTGGCGCGCTCACGCTGCTCTACGCAGTGGCGGCAGCGGTCATTGGCGGCACCTCGCTGTTCGGTGGCAAGGGCAGCATCATCGCCGCGGTGCTTGGCGGCTTGGTCATCGCGGTCATCCGCAACGGCCTGCCCCTGGTCGTCAAAGAGTCGTACGCGCAGTACATCGTCACGGGCCTCGTGCTGTTGCTGGCAGCCACGGTTGATGCCCTGTCGCGCCGACGCCAGCCGTCGGGATAGCTTAGAGCTTTCGGGGGCGATTGGTGGCGGGGGTTCACGTGGTGACTTGAAAGGTGCTCCTAAGCAGGAACGATGGGACTCGTCTAGGGTCAAGCGGTCACTTTTCGAGGAGCACCTTGCAGATGGAGAAGCGCAGCTGGCTCTACCCGCGGGTCCAGGTCGACGCGGCAAGTGCGAGGATAGTGCCTCAGGCCGGTGCGGTGATGTTGACCGAGACCGTCCGGGTCGCGGGTGTGGAAAGGGAACTGTCGCGAGGATTGCAGCGCTGGCGCCGACCGGGCGTCTCCCGGCAAGGTTGCTGTCGGTGAGGGTGGTCAGGCGGGTGGTGACGGTGTCGTAGGCGCTGGCCCGGTCCGGGCTGCGGGCGGGTGGATCCCAGGTAGAGTCGAGTTCCTGCAGGTGCCAGCGCAGTCGGGCGATGATGCGTGTCCGTTCGTTGACCAGGTCTTCTCGGTGGTCCACGAGCAGGCGGATGTGTCGGTCGGGACCGTCCAACCGGGCGGTGGGCAGGTTCACCTCACATAGGGCGGCGCGGGCGACGGCCAGGGCGTCGATGGGGTCGGACTTGCCGTAGGTGCGGGCGGAGTCCCGGACGTGGTGAATCAGGCTCGGTGGCACTCGAATGATTCGTTGCCCCGCGCCGAGGAGGTCGCTTTCCAGGCGTCGCGACAGGTGCCGGCAGTCCTCGACGGCACAGCACCGGTCTGTTCCGACCTGTTCGGCCCACCGCAGCACCTCGAGATGATCAGCCGTGGTTGACCCGATGGTGCGGCAACCGAGCTGTCGATCGTGGCCGTCAACGGCGACGATCCTGTGAGTGCGCTTGTGCGCATCGACTCCGAGTATGACCATGACCGTGTCTCCTTCGACAGTGACGAGGGGGGCACGGGTCGACCGGTGGGTAGATCCCAGTCAGGGTCAGCGAGGTCCCAGCCGCGCTCCTCCCAAGCCACACCGATCAACCCATCAAGGTCCGGCGGGCCGCGTAACGGACAGTAGCCACGAAGGCGAACGATTTCGTGGAGCGAACCCGGCGGGACCACCACCAGCGGGGGGCCTGTCGGGAAGTTTGTGGGTGGGGTCGGCGTGACCTCCGCGGCCTGGGGCCGTGGGCTGGAGATGATCACGCATGAGTACGCAGACTGTGACAATGGCGGCGGGTCGAGCGTCGGGCGAAGGACAGCTGTCGCTGCCGTGCGGTGTGGATCAAGCGTGGGGGTGTGGTGAAGACCTGGCGGCGCAGGGTCGCCGCGGTCGTCCGGCTGCAAGTCGGGGCCGGCGAGGATGGCGATGGCCCGGCCGAGGTTGTGCGCCATCATGCCCAACGCGAGCCAGGCCGGGTTGGCCGTGAAGTTGTCTGAGGGTAGATGCGTCAGTCCGACGCCTTCGAGTTCGGCGATGGTGTGCTCGGCGATGGTGTGCCGGCGGTGGCCGGCTTTGACCTCGGCCAGCGGCAGGGTGCGGTCGGTGATGAACGCGTGGTGCTCCCAGGTGGTTAACAGTGCCAGCTGTGACCCGGGGTCGGCCGGACCCGGCGGCACCACGAACCGGACGTGACGGGCGTTGTTCTTGTCCCTGGCGAAGACGGTGACGGTGGTCTCGGCGATGTCGGCGCCGGAGACTCGGGGGTTGAGCGCCAGTACGCGATCGGCTGCCACGCCAGGGCCCCGGCAAAGTCGCGTTCCTTCAGGTCGAGGCCGTGTTCGGTCCTTGAACCACGTCCTCCGCAGCCCGTCTGCGCGTACGGATGCAGGCGCAGGAGCGGCGTTCGGTGCTCGATCCCCGGTCTGCGCGCAGGTCGCGAGCTGCGGGTGGTGGCCGCGGACCTTCGTGTAACGCAATGCCGCGCCCTGCTTCGCATGGCCGTGCACAGCCACGATCGTGGAGTCCAGATCGATCGTCAACGGCGCGCTGAGGTGGCCCGCAGCGGCACCACAAGACCACAACCGGGCCAGCAGACCGCGGCTGACCGCATCGAGCTGACGGACGTTGGACCGCGCCTGGGCACGCAACCACGCAGCGACGACCATGCTGCACGCAGGGGCGTCGCTGGCCGAGATCGGGCAGGTGCTGCGCCACCGCCACGCGCTGTCCACCGCCGGTTACGCGAAGGTGGACCACCAGCGGTTACGGGCGTTGGCGCGGCCCTGGCCGGGTGATCTCGCGTGAGTGGGCTGGAGCGGCTGGCCGTGTCAACTCGACTTGGCCCCAGGGTGACGGTTTGAACTGGCCCCACCTGGCTGTCGTTGGCTGCGGGCGTGGGCGAGTCGGTAGCTGTTGGTGCCGGTTTCGATGATGTTGCCGCCGAAGGTGAGTCGGTCGATGATGGCGGCGCAGAGCCGGGGGTCGGTGAAGGTCTTGGTCCAGCCGCTGAAGCTGTCGTTGCTGGCGATCGCGACGGCGGTCTTCTCTTCGCGTTCGGTGAGGACTTGGAAGAGCAGTTCGGCGCCGCGCTTGTCGAGTTCCATGTAGCCCAGCTCGTCCAGGCAGAGGAGCTCGACGCGGGCCGTAGCGGGCGATGGTGCGTGAGAGCTGGCGTTCGTCGGCGGCTTCGATGAGTTCGTTCACGAGCTTCGCCGCGAGCACGTAGCGGACCTTGTGGCCCGCTTGGGCTGCGGCGGTGCCGAGGCCGATGAGCAGGTGGGACTTGCCGGTGCCGCTGTCGCCGATCAAGCACAGCGATTGGCCCTTGGTGACCCAGCCGCAGCCGGCCAGGGTGTTGATGGTCGCGGGGTTGATCGCGGTGTTGGCGTTGAAGTCGAAGTCAGCCAGGGTCTTGGGTCGGGGGAAGCCCGCTTCGGCGACCCGGCGGGCCGCGCGGCGTTCCTCTCGGTCGTCGCACTCGGCGAGCAGCAATTCGGAAAGGAACCCCCGGTAGGACAGTTGCTCGCGGCCGGCGGAGTCGGCGAACTCTGCGTAGCGGTCGCGGAACGTCGGGAGCCGCAGCAGCCGGGTGGCGCTGTCGATGGCCGCGTCGATGGCCTGCTCGCTGGGTTGCCGGCCGGTGGACTTCGGCCGTGCCGTGCTCGGGCTGGTCGTGGTGGTGCCGGTCATGCGTTCCTCGTTCCGGTGAGCAGACTGTCGTAGGCCGCGACCGACGGTGGCGGCCTGAGGTCGAGCGGGAGCTGGTCGGTGAGGTCGGCCAGTCGCCGGGCTTGGAGGCTGACTACGACCGGGTCGGTGCCGGTGGTGTTCGCTTGCTGCTGGGCGTGCTTGCGGGTCTCGAGCGCGACGACGTCTGGGCTGAGCGCCCCGACCAGCAGTGCGGCGGTGATGCCGGCGACGACGTCAGCGTGGGCGTGGTGGCGGTGCAGCAGCAGGGCCTCCACCAGGGCTCGGGTGCCGCCGCCGTCGCCCAGGCTGTTGCGGGCCGCGGCCCAGAATGCCTCGTGGGTGTTGGTGAAGGTGCCAGCGGCTCGGGCCTGGACCAGGGCGGTGGCGCCGCGCAGCGCGCCGGGCTTACGCACCAGCACTTGCAGGTAGTGATCGAGCACCAGGACCTCGCTGCCCCGCACGGTCGCGCGTTCATGGCGGGCGACCTGCTTGCGGCCCTCGAACAGCACCAGTTCCGAGGCGCGCAGCACGCCCCTGACCCGATGCCCGATCAGCCGGGCTGGGACCGAGTAGTGGCACTGCCGGACGGTCACGCGGGCATACCGGTCGACCCGCGGGGTCAGGGCGAGACCGGTCTCGAACCCCTCGCTCGGCAGTGGCCGCAGCAGGGTGGCCTCGAAGGCGTAGTGCTGACCAACGCTCATGGTGCGGTTGCTGATCCGGCGGGCGTCATCGGCGAGGTCGTAGCTGACCAGCAGCGCGTTGAGCTCAGCGATCGACTCGACCTTGGGGACCGGGACCAGGTGGTTGCGGCGGAACCGGCCGCCCTCACCCTCAACGCTGCCCTTCTCGTGCGCGCCCTCAACACCGGGGTGGCAGTAGAACGACTCGAAGCCGTAGTGCGACCGGAACGCCACCCAGCGGGTCGACTCGGTGCGGGTCCGACCGAACAGCACCCGCGACACCGCAGCCTTGAGGTTGTCGTAGCGGATGTGGAACATCGGGGTCCCACCGAACACCTCGAAGGCGCACTGGTGGCCTTCCAGGAACGCCTCCTGGCCTTGGGTGGCGTAGGCCCGGTGGACGGCCTTGCCCGAGAACGACAGCCGCATCGTGAACAAGAACACCTTCGTGCGGACCCCGGCAAGGTCGATCCACAAGTCCGCGAAGTCAACCTCACCCTCAGCGCCCGGCTCGTGGGTCTGCGGCACGAACGCGTCCTCCAGGGCCTTGCCAGCCGCGGCCCAGATCTCCGGCCGACGCTTCGCCACGTAATCCCGCACCGCCCAGTACGTCAAGTCAGTGAACTCGTGCTCATCAACGAGCCGGGCCAAGACCCGGCGGGCGGTATGACGCTGCTTGCGCGGTGCAGTCAGGTCCACCATCAACATCGCGTCGATCAGACCCTTCGCCGGCTCCAACTTCGGAGCGACCCGGACCGGGGTCTTCCGCTCCGGCGCGACTGCGTTCGCGTTCGCCTGCCGCACCGTCCGCCGATGGACCCCGTACTTCCCAGACAAGGCCCGGACCGACAACCGCGAAGTGAACTGCCCTGCGTGTCTCGGAGTGTGGTCTCACTACAGTGTTCCGAGAAGG
>CAZEYA010000095.1:0-3358 GCA_964516515.1 uncultured Kineosporiaceae bacterium
ACCGCGCTCGGGGTGCCGGGTTCTTGCCTGCTCCCCGGCAGACCCCGTGCTTCTGACGACGTGAGGGATCATCAGGTCAGCGGCGCTCGCGGCGGTACAGGGCGAGGGACCAGGCGTATCCGAGGGCCCCGATCAGCACACCCCAGCCGAGGGCCTGCAGCGCCGTCGGGGGCGTGCGCCCCGGAGGGGTCGTGGACCCACGCCGTGGGAGTACCCACGGTAGGATAAGAGGTATGAGCGAGCCTACCGCCAAGTACTCGATCACTATGCCTCGTGACGTCGCCGGTGCCGCCCGGACCCGAAGTGGACCCTCCGGGTTGTCTTCCTACGTCGCCGCGGCGGTCGCCCGACAGTTGGAACGCGACAACCTCAACGACCTCATCGCCGTGGCGGAGGCCGAACACGGCCCGATCAGCGAGGAGGAGCTGCAGGAGGTCCGCGACCAGCTCCGCTCGGCCCGCGAGCGCCACGGCGGGCACGACTCGCAGGTCGCGTGACCCGAGCATCGGCGCAGCCTGGCGGGAGCCTCGTCCTGGACAGCGAGGCGCTTGCCAGGGCCGTGGCGCGCGATCGCAACGCGACGCGCTGGCTGGCGCTGGCACGCGCGGACGATCTGCGGGTCACGACCAGTGCGGCAACGCTCGTCGAGATCATCCACCCGCGGATCAACCGCCCTGCGCTCGAATGGACGTTGTCCAAGATTGTCGTCGAACCGGTATCCGTGCGCATCGCCCAACACGCGGCGGCGTTGCTCATCGGCGTGGGCCGACACGGTCACCGCCATGCGATCGACGCCATGCTGTGTGCCACCGCGCTCGCCAGCCCACCGCCCGTGATCGTGCTGACGTCCGATCCCGACGACCTCACTGTGCTGTGCGGCACGGGCGCGACCGTGATGACGCTCTGACCACCGGTGACTGCCCACCCCCCGAGTGAGCGTGAGGGCTCCGGCGGAGCGCCCCAGCCCGCTGGTGCCGCAGGTCAGCTCGGCACGTGCCGCAACCCGCGGAAGAACGCCCTCACGTCCTGCGTGAGAAGCCCCGGCTCCTCCATCGCCGCGAAGTGACCGCCGCGGTCCTCGACATCGGTCCAGCGGGTGATCGTGTGCCCGGTCTCGGCGTATCGGCGGATGCCGATGTCGTGGGCGAACATGATCGCGCCCGTGGGGACCCCGGACGGTGTCTCAACCGCCCCCCACGCCGACTCCTGCGCGTAGCCGACGTAGGCGGCGGAACCAGCGGTAGCCGTCAGCCAGTAGATCATCACGTTCGTCAGCAGGCGATCACGGTCGATGACCGTGTCCGGTGCAGCGGCACGCGGATGCGTCCACTCGCGGAACTTGTCCATGATCCAGGCGAGCTGACCGACGGGTGAGTCCGTGAGACCCGCGGCAAGGGTCTGCGGTCGGGTCGACTGGATGGCGATGTAGCCGAACTCCTCGGTCATGAACACCTCGACCCGGGCCACCCGGTCCAATTCAAGATCCGTCAGGGTCGCCTTCTCGTCGTCCCCGGGGCCGTGCAGCGGTGCGCCCAGACTCCCGTTGACATGGACACCGACCACGGCGCCGGAATCGACCCGGGCCACCGCCGGCGACACCCCCGCGCCGATGTCGCCGCCTTGTACTCCGTAGCGGGTGTAGCCGACGCGACGCATCAGTTCAGCCCATGCCCGGGCGATGCGCGCCGTGTCCCAGCCCGCCTCGGTCACAGGACCGGAGAAGCCGAACCCGGGCAGGCTCGGAATCACCAGGTGGAACGCGTCCGCGGCGTCCCCGCCGTGGGACACCGGGTCGGTCAGCGGTCCGATGACGTCGAGGAACTCCACGAACGACCCCGGCCAGCCGTGCGTGAGCACCAATGGCATGGCATCGGGCTCGGCAGAGCGGACGTGCAGGAAGTGAATGGGCTGCCCGTCGATCACGGTCGTGAACTGGGCATGGCTGTTCAACACCGCCTCCTGCGCCCGCCAGTCGTAGCCGTTGCGCCAGTAGCCCACCAGCTCGCGCAGGTAGGCGACGGGCACCCCGGTGTCCCAGTCGTCACCGGGCAGCGGCGGGGCGAACCTGGTCCGGCGCAGCCGCTCGTGAAGGTCGTCCAGATCTGCCGAGGCAACGTCGATGCGGAACGGTCGGATGCTCTCATCTGAGGTCATGGAACCATCCTGAATGCGTATGCGGACAGGATCGGTCCGCGAATACTGGGACGATGGACCGGTGTTGGAGACCTCGGCGAGGTTGCTGCGGCTGCTGTCGCTGCTGCAGACCCACCGCGACTGGACGGGCCCGGACCTCGCCGGGCGGCTCGCGGTCACCGAGCGGACGGTCCGCCGCGACGTCGACCGGTTGCGACTGCTCGGCTATACCGTCGTCGCCCGGTCCGGTGCTGGGGGTGGCTACCGGCTGGGCTTCGGTGCCGTACTGCCGCCCCTCCTGCTGGACGACGACGAGGCGGTGGCGATCGCGCTGGGGCTGCGCAGTGCCGCGCTGACCGGACTCACCGGGATCGAGGAGACCGCGGTCCGTGCGCTCGGCAAGCTCGAGCAGCTCCTGCCGTCGCGGTTGCGGCACCGCGTCGCCACCGTGACGTCCGCGGTCGTGCCGATGACCGGCGGCGAGGCGGCACTGGACGTGGACGTGCTGCTGGTTGTGGCGGCTGCCGTCCGCGACGAACAGCGCGTGCGGGCGGACTACCGCCGCCACGACGGCTCCGAGAGCCGGCGCCTGCTCGAACCGCATCGCATCGTCCACACCGACCGCCGCTGGTACCTCGTGGCCTGGGACGTCGAGCGCGACGACTGGCGCACGCTCCGCCTCGACCGGCTCACCCCGCGCGTCCCCACCGGCCCCCGGTTCGTCCCCCGCGAGGCGCCGGAGCCGGACCTTGCCGGCTACACGTCACGGGGGATCTCCACCGACGTCTACCGCTACCGATGCCGGTTGACGGTCCATGCCCGGGCCGAGGTGGTGGCCGAACGCATCAGCCCCACCATCGGGGTGGTCAGGGCGATCGACGAGGTCACCTGCGAGGTGCTCGTCGGCACCAACTCCCTCGACGAGGCGGCGGTGTGGCTGGGTGTCATCGGTGCTGAGCTCACCATCCACGAGCCGGCCGAGCTGCGTGATCGCGTCGGAGCACTCGGCGCCCGCCTCGTCCGGGCGGCCGCCGGATAGCCGGCCGGCTCGGCGGTCTCAGCCCGCAGTCAGGATGTCATTGGCCCGACTCGGTTGATCGCGCCGATGCAGTACGTGTTTGCGAAAGTGATCCGGCCACGCCTGACGCACTGCGCCCGCAGCCTGCCCGTCGAGGACCACCGCGACATGCAGCGCACCCAGGGCCGAATGGCCAGCTTCCTGCGT
>CAZEYA010000095.1:3458-14501 GCA_964516515.1 uncultured Kineosporiaceae bacterium
GTTCGTGATCCACGGCCTGATTCATCTCTTCGGCTTCGCGAAGGCCTTCGGGTTGGCTGACATGCCTCAACTCGTTGAGCCCATTTCGCATCCCGTAGGTCTCTGGTGGCTCGCGGCTGCCCTGCTCTCCCTCGCGGCCTCCACGGCCCTCATTCTCACACCGCGCTGGTGGTGGGCGTTCGGTGCGTCTGCCGTCGTGATCTCACAGGCCGCCATCGTGTCGTCCTGGGAGGACGCCAAGGTGGGCACCGTCGCCAATGTGGTGCTGCTCGTCGCGGTCCTCTACGGGTTCGCCTCACGCGGCCCGTTGAGCCTGCGGGCAGAGTTCGAGCATGACGTGGCGCGAGAGTGGCCGTCGGCGCGGTCGTCGACACACGAGGTCGTTACCGAAGGTGACCTCGCATCGCTGCCCGATCCGGTACAGCGGTATCTCCGTCGTTGCGGTGTGGTCGGGCGGCCACCAGTGCACGACTTCCGAGCCACCTGGACCGGCCGGATACGCAGCGGCCCGGCCAGCGCGTGGATGACGTTCACCGCGGATCAGCTGGACAACGTGGACACTCCGCGGCGCTTGTTCGTGATGGACGCCCGGATGAAGGGGCTGCCGATCGATGTCCTGCACGTCTTCGACGACAACGGCGCCACGATGCGGGTGCGGTTGCTCTCGGTTCGTTCCATGGTCGACGCGAGGGGCGCCGCACTCACCCGCACGGAGACCGTGACGCTCTTCAACGACCTGTGCTGCCTCGCGCCGAGCGCCCTGCTCTCCCCCGATATCGTGTGGGACGCGATCGACTCGGGTGCCGCGGCGGCGCGGTTCACGCTCGGCGACAACACCGTCGCGGCGGAACTCCGTTTCGACGACAGCGGGGATCTCGTGGACTTCGTCTCCGACGACCGGTCAGCAGTCATATCCTCGGATGGCAGCTCCACACCCCTGCGCTGGTCGACGCCGCTGCGTGACTATGCGCAGTTCGGCCCCGCACGGGTGGCGACGAAGGCCGAGGTGACGTGGCACCCCGAATCGGGTTCGTGGGTCTACGGCGAGTTCGAGCTCACCTCGCTGGCCTACAACGTCGCGAGTTGAAGCAGGCCGGTGGTCCGACCCGTCATCGGCCAGCCGATTCCGGCTCGATGAGATGCACGAGAAACGCGACGGACGGGAACGGCACGGATATGACGGATAGGGAAGGGAACGGACATGACGAAGAGCCACGACGCCCACAGGCAGCAGATGTATCGGGGAGGTCACCCGAACAACATGGCGCGCGTCCTCAACCGGGTAAGCAGCTGGATCCATGCGGCGGGCGTGTGGCCGCGACGCCTCGTCACGCTGCAGGTTCGTGGTCGACTGACAGGTAGATTGATCTCGTTTCCGTTGGTCATGGTCGACCTTGGTGGCGAGCGCTACCTCGTCTCGATGCTGGGTGAGAGAGCGAACTGGGTGCACAACCTGAGGGCGGCAAAAGGGGCTGCCGTGCTCTCTCATGGCCGCCGCGAGGCGGTCCGGCTCGTGGAGGTCGACCCGGCAAAGCGCGGGCCGATCCTGCGCCGCTACCTCGCCGTCGCTCCGGGCGCCAGACCCCACATTCCCGTCGACCGCAGGGCCGCGCCCGAGGCCTTCGAGCCGATTGCCGCGGACTACCCCGTCTTCCGCGTGTCACCCCGCCGCAGCGACCGTCTCGATGACGCAGCTTGACGGGATCGGGTCGGCCTCGATCCGCGGCCGATCTGGGCAGGGTCGTCATCGCCCTCGGCGCTGTCCCGCCTGCTTCGAGGCAATGGCGGCCGGGCCGAGCGTGTGACGAGCTCCTGATGAGCCTCCCGGGAGCCCCGGCAGCTGCGGCCGGTCCGGATCGTCACCGAGCCGGACCTCGGGCGCTCAGCACGGCTCCGATGGCGACCCCGACGCCGGCTCCGATGCCGATCCAGACCGGTAGATCACCCGACAGGATCTCGACGGTCACCCCGAGGCCAGCGCCGATCGCCGTCGACACCCCCACGATGGTGCTGCGGTAGTTCTGCTCATTCGTCATGCGCTGCTCCTGCTTGGGGTCCGTGCCGGTTTCGTCCGGTATAGATCACTCTGAGACCGCCGAGCAACCACCCGACAGAGGCGGAGGTCCTGCTTCCGGGGCAACTCGCGCGCCAGTCGCACGACACTGCGCGTCGACCTTCCCCAAAGAAGGCACCGAATAGCCGAACAAGCGGGACCACTGGCCGTCGCCGGGACCTTAGTCGGTAGCGCGGGGCACCAGGGGCCATCGAGAGTGAGAGTGCCGTTCGATGCGGACAGTCCGCCATCGTCCGAGTCCATCGACCACCCGACGCAGTAGTGAGGAACAGACCGTGACGATTCGTGTAGGCGTAAACGGCTTCGGCCGCGTTGGCAGGAACTTCTTCCGGGCGGTCGACGTGCATCGGACCGCGGGTACGACCGACGTCGAGATCGTCGCGGTGAACGACGTGACCGATATCGCGACGCTGGCCCACCTGTTGAAGTACGACTCGGTGCTGGGACGCTTCCCGCACGACGTGTCGGTCGAGGGCGACGAGATCGTCGTTGGTTCCCGGCGCGTCAAGGCCCTGGCGATCGCGGAGGGCCCAGCGGCGTTGCCGTGGCGGGAACTGGGCGTGGACATCGTGATCGAGTCAACCGGCCGCTACAAGAGTGCCGCCGACCTGAGGGGGCACCTCGCCGCCGGGGCCAGCAAGGTGATCGTCTCCGCGACCGCGAAGGGCGCCGACCTCACCGTTGTCATGGGTGTGAACCACGACGACTACGACGGCACCCAGGATGTGATCTCCAATGCGTCATGCACCACGAACTGCCTGGGCCCGATGGCGAAGGTCCTCGACGACTCGTTCGGCATCGAGCGCGGCCTCATGACCACGATCCACGCGTACACCCCCGACCAGAACCTGCAGGACGGTCCGCACAAGGACCTGCGCCGGGCCCGCGCCGCCGCCATCAACGTGGTGCCCACCTCGACCGGCGCAGCGAAGGGCATCAGTCTGGTGCTGCCCCGCCTGGAGGGCCGCCTCGACGGCTACGCGCTGCGCGTCCCGGTGCCTACCGGCTCTGCGACCGACCTCACCGTGACCGTCAGCGCCCCCACGACCGTCGAGGCCGTCAACGCCGCGTTCAAGGCGGCTGCCGAAGGCGAGCTCAAGGGCTACCTCACCTACACCGAGGACCCGATCGTGTCCTCGGACATCGTCACCGACCCGTCCTCGTGCGTGTTCGACTCCGGCCTGACCAAGGTCATCGGAGACCAGGTGAAGATCGTGGGCTGGTACGACAACGAGTGGGGCTATTCGAACCGCCTCGTCGACCTCGCCGAGCTCATCGGCTCCAAGCTGGACCCAACCACTGCGCTGAGGACCTCATGAACACGGCCACCGTCACGATCCTCAGCGTCGTCGTCGTCGCGCTGCTCCTGCTCGCCTGGGCGTTGCGGATCGTCAAGCAGTACGAACACGGTGTTCTGTTCCGGTTGGGCCGGGTGATCGGTATCCGTGAACCCGGCCTGCGATTGATCATCCCGATCATCGACGTCATGCGCCGGGTCTCCCTGCGGATCGTCACCATGCCGATCCAGTCCCAAGGCATCATCACCCGCGACAACGTCAGCGTCGACGTCTCCGCCGTCGCCTACTTCCGCGTCATCGATGCCGTCAAATCCGTCGTGGCCATCGAGAACGTCTACGCAGCCATCGACCAGATCGCCCAGACCACCCTGCGCAAGGTCGTCGGCCAGCACACCCTGGACGAGACCCTCTCCGAAACCGACAGCATCAACCTCGATATCCGCAAGATCCTCGACGTCACCACCGTCGAATGGGGTGTGGAAGTCACCCTGGTCGAGCTCAAGGACATCCAGCTGCCCGAGGGCATGAAACGCGCCATGGCCCGCCAAGCCGAAGCCGAGCGCGAGAAGCGCGCCAAAATCATCAACGCAGAAGGCGAGTCCCTGGCCGCCGCCGCACTCGGCGATGCCTCCGACGTGATGATGGCCCACCCGCTGGCCCTGCAGCTGCGCAACCTGCAAACCCTCGTCGACATCGGAGTCGACAAGAACACCACCGTCGTGTTCCCCGCCCCGCTGATGAGCACCATCGGCGAACTGGGCACCTTCCTCGCCCGCGAGATGGCCGCCTCGGCACCAACCACCCCCTCCCCCACCGCCGCGCTGCCCGCCCCGGTACCCACGGTTGTACCAACCACCGCGAACCCCGCGCCGGACACGAACGGTGCTCGGTCATGACCGCGGCAGCACAGCCCGCCGCAGTCCGCGACCGGATCGTCGTCGGGGTCGACGGATCGAAGCCATCCCTGCAGGCCCTGCCCTGAGCCCAGTTTCTGGCGCACGCCACGGGCAGCACGGTGCACGCCGTCTCGGCCTGGTTGCCCTACGCCGGCAGCGCATGGGCCGGACCGGGGTACGCCGTGGCCCCGATGAATTGGAACCCCGAGGAGGACGCCCAGCGGGTTCTCGACGATACGGTCGCCCAGGCGTACGGAACAGACCCGCCGCCCTCGTTGAAGCTGACCGTGCAGGTCGGCGGAGCGGCCCGGGTGCTGCTGGAGGCCAGTACCGACGCCCGGATGCTCGTGGTGGGCAGCCGCGGGCACGGTGGCTTCGTCGGCCTGCTGCTCGGCTCGGTAAGCGGTGCCTGCGCCGAGCATGCCCACTGCCCAGTACTGGTCGTGCACGGCACCACGCCCCCACCACCCAGCTGAGGGCCTTGTATATTCGAGGAGCGACCCTTCGTATATACTCTGCCAATGACCAAGAGGCTGGTAGACATTGATGACCAGGTGTTGAATGACGCCCGGGGAGTCCTCGGGACGCAGACGATCAAGGACACCGTCGGGGAGGCGTTGCGGCGGGCGGTGGCCGCCGAGGCCAGGCGCCGCCACGTCGACTACCTGGCCGGCGGCGGGTTGCCGGATCTCGGAGATCCCGAGGTCATGGCCGGTGCGTGGCGCTAGCCCAGTACTTGGCGGACACCAGCGTCTTCGCTCGCCTGCACCGTCCGACCGTGCTGAAGGTCGTGGCGCCGCTCATCGACCGCGGCCTGGTCGCCACCTGCTCGATCATCGATCTGGAAGTGCAGTACAGCGCTCGATCGAGCGAGGAGTACGTCCGGGTATTAGCGGGTCGGGCCGGCTTCGAAGGGCTCGTCATGGACCAGGAGGTGTGGGACGCGGCAATCCTCACCCAAGGAATGTTGGCGGCCCAGGGTAGGTTGAGAGCTGTCGGCATTCCGGACCTGCTCATCGCCGCTACGGCAGCTCGGCATCGCGTTACCGTGCTGCACTACGACCGTGACTTCGACATCGTGGCGGATGTGACGGGGCAACCTACGGCGTGGGTGGTCCCGCCGTCGACGGTCGATTGACGCAGTCAACCGGTCTGCTCGGCACGTATGTTGTTCATCACCTCGTGGAACCGCTCGGGCTCCTGAAACAGCGACCGGTGCCCGGAGTTCTCGAACACGATCATCTGCTTGGTCGGCGCACGGAGAATCTCGAACCATTCGGCAGCCGGCTCGGCGCGGCCCCGTGTCTCGTACCTGCCCTGGACCAGGTACACCGGGACGTCGAGTTCTGTGACCTGGGTTCGCAGGTCGATATCCTGCAGCCGCGGGTAGAAGGCCGAGAAGACATCCAGGAAAGCTGCCAGGTTGTGCAGCTGCTCCAGCAGGCTGTATTCCTCGACGAAGAGGTTCTCCGAGAAACCCGCCGAACTTTCAGCGGCACGGCTGTCGTCGTAGGGGTACACCTCGTGCTCATACGTCAGGGCTGCTTCGTAGTCGAGCGGGTCAGCACAGGGCGGCGGGCCGTTGCCTCGGAGCTTCGTCGCGATTTCGGTGTTGTCGGTGCGGTCTGCCCAGGCCAAGGTGTCGTCGTAGTAGATCTGGTCCGTGGCGGGCAGGTCCACCATCTGTCCGGCACCGACGTAGGCGTGGAACAACTCCGGGCGCTGTGCCACTGTCAGGACACCCAGCAGCGACCCCCAGGAGTTACCGACCAGATACACCTTCTCCTGGTCGAACCTGGCCAGCAGGTACTCGAGGCGAGAACACAACCGCACCCGTGCTGCTGTACCTGGCCGGTGAGTCCCCTTCACGTCAATCTTTACACCGGCAACTTTACGGTGGTAGGATGCGCGCATGGTCGACGGGTACCACCACGGGAACCTGAGGGCCGCCGTCCTGCAGCGGGCCGTGGAAGTCATCGCAGCGCAGGGCCCGGGCGCCCTGACGATGCGATCGCTGGCCGCCGACCTCGGGGTGAGTCACACCGCGCCGCGGCACCACTTCGGCAGCCTGACCGGGGTGTTCACCGCGGTGGCGGCCGAGGGGTTCAGCCTGCTGGGCGAGCGGATGGCCGCCGCCGGTGACAGTGGAGCCGGTTTCCTGGAAATCGGCGTGTCATACGTGGCGTTCGCGCTCACCCACCCGGCGCACTTCCAGGTGATGTTCTCCCCCTCGCTGCTGGACGGGACCGATCCGAGTCTTGCGGCCGCCAAGGGCGCGGTGTTTGCCGAGCTGACGTCGGGTGTGGAGCAGATGTCGGCCGCAGGAGGCATCGAGGATGCGGCGGCCGCGGTAGTTGCGGGCTGGGGCATCGTGCATGGCATCGCGACGCTCGCCTTGACCGGCAACCTGGATTCGGCGGGGCTGCGTCCGTTGATCGCCAACGGCGACATCGTCGCCATCGCCCGCAGGAGCGCCGGAATGCTCTACGGCTCACCAGGCTCCACGCGTGGGGACGGGTCATGAGCCTGGCCCGCCGCCTCGTCCGCGCGGCACTCGTCTTCGTCGGTGCGAGCGTCGCGATGCTCGTCATCGCGGCACAGCTCGCACCGGGCTGGACGCCGGCCACCGACCAGGCGGCGCTCGACCCGCAGCCGGAACCCCAGCCGTCGACGGGGTCGGCATCGGCGCCGCTCCAGCGCGTCCCCGCCGAGCTCACCCATGACGACGATCAGACTGCCCGGGCCTGGCTCGTGACGCCCGAGCGAGCCGTGGGCGACCCGCCGGTGCCCGGTGTCGTGCTCGTGCACGGCGCAGGAGGCGCAGATCGTGACGCGCTGCTGAGCCAGGCGCAGACCCTGGCCCATGCCGGGGTCGCGGCCATCGTGTACGACAAGCGCAGCGAGGGGTACTCGCTCGTATCACGCGACTACACGCGACTCGCCGATGACGCCATCACGGCCGCGGACCTGCTCGCCGTTCAGCCCGGAATCGACGCCGCCCGGATCGGGATCATGGGCTTCAGCGAGGGCGGCTGGGTGGCCCCGATCGCCGCAGAGCGAGCCCCGGACCGCTTCGCGTTCGTCGTGCTGGCGTCGGCAACGATCGTCAGCCCCGTGAACGAGGTTGCCTGGGCCGTCGACTACCGCCTTAGCGGGACACCGCACTGGCTCCGACGCATCCCGGCAACGGCGCTCACCGCCGGCAGGCCCGTCGTCGACTACCTGGACACCGACATCAACCCAACGCTCGAAGCGCTCACCGTGCCGATCTACGCGGTGTGGGGGGCCGACGACACCTCGATCCCGGTCGCGGTGGCCGCACGCACCCTCACGCGCCACGTTGATACCCCGGTTACCACCCGCATCCTCACCGGGGCCGGACATGGCCTCGGCGACGGCGAGTGGCTGGTCGGCACCGCCGCATGGATCACGGGCCTGCCAGGCAGCAGTGTCGAGGAGATCACCGGCACCGAGCCCTCCTCTTCACTCGGCCTGGCGAGCCTGCCTCGGCCGGTCTGGTACCTCAACCCTTTCGGCCACGCCGCACTGGCCCTCACCCTCGCCGTCGGCTCCTGCTTCCTCCCCCGTCGCCGGGCGGCACCCGACAAGCGATCCACTACGACATTGAGGCCGACATGAGTTCTGGAACCCTGATCTCCAGCGGAGCAGTCCTGCTCAGCGTCGTCGCCGTCGCGTATGGCGGCACTTTCCTCTTGCGCGTCACCACCGGCGGCGTCGCGACCAACCAGTTGCAGCAGCGCTTCTTCCGAGCCGGGCACGCCCACGCGGGCGTCCTGATCATTCTGGGCCTGCTCATCCGGCTCTTCCTCGAACACCCGGGCGTCCCGAGGTGGAGCCTGGCGCTCGGAGACGGGGTGCTCTACGCCGCCGTCCTCATGCCCGCCGGCTTCTTCCTCTCCGTCATCGGCCGCGAGCCCGAGCGTCCCAACCGCTGGCGCGTCCTCATCTGGGTCGGCGCCCTGTCCCTCACGCTCGGACTGGTCGGAGCTGGCGCGGGACTGATCGCCGCCGGCATCGCGGTCTCGTGAGGGGCCGATCGCGACCTCACGACAACGAGGCCGGGGGCTGGGTCCTGGACGTCAATCCGGCTCACCGGACATCCCCGAACCGTGGCTCCGCATCGCGGCCCACTGCCACAACTCGCCGACGGTCACGAACGAGACGCACCAGACCTGCCGCGTCCGCCGAGCGCCCAGGGGCCCGTCGAGGCGGTCCTGGATGATTCGCGAGGAGACGCCCGTGTCGAGCATGACGAGGGCCACGGACTACCCGACGTCGGCGATCCGGGCCGCGTGCACATAGGACAGAAATGCCTCCAACTCCTCGTCGGAGTCGAACACGCCCTCCTCGGCCGTCCCAAGCACCGAGGCGACGGCCGTGGCCCCTGGCTGGCGGGCCAACTCGTCCAAGGACAGCCGACCCGGTCGGTGCGCACCTTCAGTTAACTCAGCAGCGCTCGTCATCGCGACCACCTCCCCCGTCCACCGTCGCACGAGGACCCGAACCGTCGTAGTCCGACAGAGCGCAGGGCCTCAGCTGGTGCCCGGCCCTCGGTACAGGAGCAGCAGGCGGAACTCGACCATGAGGACGGCTGCGGACACGTCCTTGACCGGCCTAGGGACCCGCGCGAACTCGGTGATCTCGCTCTGGCAGGCCGAGAGCACGGCCAATCTGGCGGCGGACAGATCGAAGTCCCCGTTCAGCAGGTCCCGAAGGGCCAGGCGTATCTCACCCGAGAGCAGCACGCCGGAGTCCAGCAGCTCGTCCACGTCGAACCCCCGTGGCACGCGAAGTGCCGGTCCGTGTCACTTTGCGTAGCCAGACGCGCCGATCCCTACGAGGCGAAGTCTGGCACGAACTCGCGATCACCAGACCTGGGTGCGTGTGGCTCCTGCCGTCAGCGAGGCCAGCGGGCCGGCGGGGTAGGTGCTCCCGGTGCGCTTGGCATTGCCGACCAGGTCCGCTCCCAGGACAGCGGGGCTGCCGTCGCGCTCCTCGAACTCGGCGTCCGCGAAACGCACCCGTCCGAGGTCGCTTCCGGTGATCAGGGCGATTGCAGTCTTCGTGAAGGCCGGCGGGAGCTCGGACTCCAAGAAGACGGCGTCACCCTCTTCCACCAGGGTGACCCGCAGGCTCGGGTCGTCCAGGACTAGGGCACCCGGCTCGTCCGGGACAGATTTGGCGCCGGCGGCGAAGACGTTGTCGCGCAGGTATGCCGGCTGCTTGACGCCGACGAAGCGCTCGTGGTCTCCGCGGGAGGGGTCGCCCACCTGGGCGATGTACTCCTCCATCGACCTCGGGTGCTCGGCGTACCCGGTGGTGCCGTGCGTCGCGACCTGCCCCCGTCGGAAGGTCGGACCGTAGGCCCGGGCGGCGTCGCCGCCGAGGAAGATGTTGCCGATGTGTCTGTCGTCGCCGCCCAGGATCGCGGCGTAGCCGGCCACCTGCGTGCTGTGCGGGCGGTGGTACGGGGTCGGTCGCTCGACTACAGGCTCGAGGTAGATGGTTCCGCAGACCAAGTTGTGCACGAACGCTCCGCCCTGGCTGAAGATCTCCAGCGAGGCAGGCGAGCCGAGGATGTTGTGCTCGACGAGGTACGGACCGTGGCTGACCTCGATGAACAAGTCCCGGCTGTTGCGGTGGTACACGTTGCGGGAGACGCGGGTGCCCTGGGTCTGCCAGTCCAGCCACGTGCCCAGGGAGCAGTCGTGGATGCGGTTGTGCCGGATCTCGACGTCGATGGCGGCGTGCAGCTTGATGCCGGCGATCTCGTAGCCGTAGAACTCGCGCTTGAGGGCGATGTTGTAGATATGGTTGTCCTCGATAGTGGAAAATACGCAGCCCAGGTGCCCGACGATGCCGTTCTGCCCGCAGTCGAAGATCGTGTTGCGGCGCACGATGTGCGAGCCGACGTGCTCTTTGTCCCACCCGATCTGCCGCGCGGAGAAAACGGACTGGAGCTGGTACTGGTAGCCCGGCTTGTCCCGCCGCTGCGTGGCGTAGTTGTGCCCGGTGGAAGCTTCCTTGCCCAGTGATATCGCCGAGCATTTGGCGTCGTGGATGACGTTGTCCTCGATGATCCAGCCCTTGGCCCAGTTCGGTCCGATCAGGCCGGGCTGATCGGCCGTGGGTGGGGTCCAGGGGGAGGCTGCGTGCGCCATCTCGAAGCCGCGCACGGTGATGTAGTCCAGATGGTGCTGCTGGGGGTAGAACACCGACCGGCGTACGTTGACCTCCACAAGCTCGTCGTTGGGGTCGGCGCTCTGGAAGTTCGCCCAGACCGTCGTCTCCTGCGGGCCGACTTCGGCGAACCACACGTACTGAGTCTGGTCGGGGTCGCGGATCGGGTCGCTCGCGCCGGTCCAGTCATCGACGGCTGTGGTGCGCCGCTCAGGGTTCGCCAGCTCCTCGCGGCTGTGGACCTCGTAGAAGCTCTTGCCGTTGAGGTAGACGTCTCCCAGGTGCTTGCGGGGCGCACCCGGCCCGTACACCATCCAGTCCCCGTCGAGCTCCTGCTCGAACGGGTTGAAGGTCCCGAACAGCGAGTTCGGGATCCGGGTCCGCCAGACCGTGCCCTCCTCCTGCACCCAGCCGATGACCGGTTCGGAGCCCTTGATGACGACGTGCTCGCCGGCTGCGGCTTCGTAGGTGATCCGACTCCACTCGCCCAGGCCGCCGCGCGGGGGCACCACCCACTCGCGGTACTGCCCACCGTGGACGATGACCCGGTCGCCCGGCTGCGCGACGGCAGCGC
>CAZEYA010000096.1:0-2520 GCA_964516515.1 uncultured Kineosporiaceae bacterium
GGGCCTTCGCGGCGGCGCGGTTGTCGATGCCGACCAGCGCGAAGCCGTCCACGCGTGGGCCGCCGTGGACCACGGCCCGCCGGTGGGTGGCGCGTACGGCCTCCAGAACAGGGTCATCGGCCGTCGTGGTCCACACGACGAAGGCGTCGACGGCCGCGGCGGCGATGCGGTCGGCGTCCTCGGGGCCACCCGTGGTCGGGATGATGGTCAGGCCGTAGCCACGAGAGCTGCACACCTGCGCCAGCCCGGCCACGAAGCGTGTGGCCTGCGGGTCCTGGAAGACGTAGCTCAGGCTTTCCCCGAGCACGAGGCCGAGGGAGCGGAGGCTGCCCTGGCGCAAGAATCGCCCGCTGGGGTCCGGGCCGAGGAACCCCAGCTGCCGGGCAGCCGTGAGCACGCGCTGCCGAGTGCCCGCGGCGACCCGGTCCGGCTTGCTGTAAGCGTATGAGGCCGTCATCCGTGAGACCCCGGCCGTGGCTGCGACGTCGTCCAACGTCACCCTTCGTCCGTTCGCCATGTCTCACACTGTATGTGTGTAGCGTTACACATCATGAGTCGACACAACACCCTGACGTGGTCCCCCTATCTCGCCTTCGCCACCTTCGGTGCCTTCTGGGGTGCCTGGGGTGCAGCTGTCCCGCGGGTGCGTGAGCAGGCGGCCGTGACCGACACCGAGCTCGGCATCGCCCTGCTGTTCGTCGGCGTCGGAGCGCTTCCGGCGATGCTGCTGGCCGGCCGCGCCCTGGACCGGTGGGGCTTGTGGCTCAGCGGGCCGCTGCTCCTCGCGCTGGGCGTCGCCGGCATGCTCGTCACCCTGAGCGCTGGCCGTGGCCTGCTTGCCCTGAGCATCGGGCTGCTCGTCGTCGGGGCAACCAGCGGTGCGGCCGACGTCGCGATCAACTCCCTCGCCGGGCGGGCCGAGCAGGCAACCGGACGCCCCGTCATCACCCCAGCCCACGCCACCTTCTCGGCCGTCGTGGTCCTCGCCACGCTGAGCACCGGGATGCTGAGCGCCCTCGGTGCGCCGCTGGTGCTGCCCTTCGGCCTCGTCGCCGTCGCCGCCACCGCGACCTGCGTCACGATGGTCCGCGCCCTTCGCGCCCACCCAAGTCGCCGGCCGCGCTGCGACGCGGCGGAGCCGGCCTCAGAGCCGACCCCGAACAGAGGCCTCTCACTGGCGCTGCTCGCCGGGATCGGCGCACTCGGTGCGCTGGCCTTCGCCAGCGAGAACGCCCACCAGAGCTGGAGCGCCGTCTTCCTCGAGGACGAGTTCGCGGCATCACCCAGCCTCAGCGCCCTCGGGCCGGCCGTCTTCGCCGGCGTCGTCGCCATGACGCGCTTCGCCGTCACCCGCCTTGACACCCGGCACGCACGCACCCTCATCATCGCCGGCGCCGCGACCGCCACCACCGGAGCGTCCCTGCTCGCCCTGGCGCCGACGCTACCGCTGGCCCTCGCCGCCCTGGCCCTCGCCGCCGCCGGCACAGCCGTGCTCTTCCCCACCCTCCTCGGCGTCGTCTCTCGCGCCGTCCCCGAGGAGCGCCGCGCCCGCGCAACCTCCACCGTCACCGTCATCGCCTACGCCGGCTTCCTCACCGGCCCCGCCTACGTCGGCCTGACCGCCGACGCACTCGGCCTTCGCGGCGCCATGCTCGCCGTCGCCGCGCTCACCACGCTGTTGGCCGTCCTGACCCCCGCCATCCTCCGCGCACCCCGTAACCCCCGGCAGCCGCCAGCCACCCCGTCCTCGGTTGGGGCCGCTGGCAACTAGACGGCCAACTCGTGTGCCAACTACACAACTTCACGGCCAGATGCATATTCGTTCGTTTATGCCACACGGAGGGACCGGTGCGGTCGCGCCCGTGACGCTGTGAGTTGCTGTGGTAGGTGGCGCTTCTGTTGCGGCACTATCTGGCCGCAACCTCCAACGGAGACCGGTGGGTCCGCAGGTCGGCGCTAGCTTGACGATGCTGAGCGCGTGGACAGTGGGGGCTCCTGGCGTCGTGTCCCTCCCCTCCGGTCGACTCGTGCGAGGCCGTGGGCTGCGTCGCCCGGTACCGGATACCGCCTTGCCCGAGTTCGCCGTGTACCTGCTCGGCAGGCGACCGAAGCCCGTGTCGTGGGAAGCCCCGCTGGGTCCGCTGGCCAGACTTCGCGCTGCCCACGCACGACGATGACGCTCACCATGCGATGCGCGAGGCATGGCGTCGCGCCGTGAACGAGCGGGTGGAGGTCGTCTGCGCCGGGGGCCGTGGTGGGACCGGCACCGCACTGGCGTGCCTGGCCGTGCTCGACGGCGTGCCGCCTCCGAGGCGGTCGCCTACGTGCGCGAGAGGTACGACCCGCGGGCTGTCGAGACGCATTGGCAGTGCCGCTACGTCGCCCGCTTCATCACGTCGTAAGCTGCGGATGCGTAGCCGATGGCCTAACGGGACGCGTGTTCGCTCCAGGACGACTGGCTGCGGTCAACCAGTCCGTTCGCCGCCCGGGCTGGGCTCGGCGCGGCAGTGCGGATGCGGA
>CAZEYA010000096.1:2620-14416 GCA_964516515.1 uncultured Kineosporiaceae bacterium
TGCGGATGCGGACTTGCATGCGGCATGCTGCTCGCGCGCGCAGCCGGCGGAGCAGATCCCCGCCGGGATGCCTTCAGGAGCGCACCCGTCATGGCCTGGTGGCGCCGGTGAACCCGGTCCACCGTAGGTCGGTGGGCAGGTGGCTCATGTCGTTGAACAGCACGAGTGTTGGTGGCAGGCCGCTGCGGTGCTCGATGAGGGTGAGGGCTGCGTTGGCGCTCTCGAGTCCCAGCCATCGGTGCCGGGGTGCGTCGAGGGCGTGCCGCACGAGCCAGGCGATCGGGTAGGCGTGGGTGATGAGGATCTCGTGGGTGTCGGTGGGGGTCCGTGCGGCGGTTGCGGCGGCCAGCCCGCCGAACTGGACCACCAGCGTTTCCGCGGTTCGTTGTCCTGCGGCCGCGTCGGTCTCGGTGTAGCCGTCGAAGAACCCGACCCAGGACGGCGGCGTCTCCTCGGCTCGGGGGACGTACGGGACGTGGTCGACCAGCTCAGGCGCTTCGATCACGGGTACGTCGGGCAGGTGCTGGGCGATCTCCTCGGCGCTGGCCACGGCGCGCGGGAGCGGGGAGTGCCACACCACGTCCATCGGCAGGTGTGCGAGCCGCTGGCCCAGCAGCCGTGCCTGCTGTCGGCCGGTGGCGGTGAGGGTGCCGAACGCGTCTGCGGCACCGTGTCGTGCGAGGTACATGTGTCGGATGGCCACGGTCAGGACCTGGTCTCGGTGCTGGCGCCGGTGGTGATAGTTCCCATGGTGACGGTTCCGGTGGTGCCGTCGACCGTGACGGGGGCACCGTCAGGGATGGCCGCGAGAGCTCCTGCGACTCCGAGGACGGCGGGGATGCCGTTCTCGCGGGCGATGATGGCGGCATGGGACAGCGCGCCACCTGCTTCGGTGACGACGCCGGCGACGATGCGGAGCAGGGGTGTCCAGGCGGGGTCGGTGAAGGGGCAGATGACTATGTCGCCCGGGCGGACCCGGACGAAGTCGTCCGGGCCCCGGACGAGCCTGGCGGCACCGGTCACCGTGCCGGCGCTGCCGGGGGTCCCAGTCCAGGCGACGGATCCTGACAGAAGGCCGGTCGAGGGCATCGGGGGCGGGACCGCTGGCGGGACTGCGGGCGGGAGTGAGGCGGTGATCGGGCGCGCCTGCAGCAGCCAGACCCTGCCGTCGGCGACCGCCCACTCGATGTCCTGCGGACCGCCCAGGGTCTCCGCGACCACCTCGCCCAGCGCGGCGAGTTCACGCGCCATGGCCGGCTCGAGGGTGGGGCGCTGTCGGCGGTCGGCGGGTACCTCGCGGGTGCGCAGGTGCGGGCCGGTCCGGTCCAGCCGGGTGCGCTTGCCCCCCACGGTGCTCCTGACGGTTCCATCCGCGCGGACGCGGTAGGTGTCGGGTGTCACGGTGCCGGCCACGACGCTGGGGCCCAGTCCCCAGGCGGCGTCGATAGCGGTCGCGTCGTCCGGGCTGGAGGGGGTGAACATGACTCCGGATACCTCTGCGTCGACGTGGCGCTGGACGATGACCGCCATCGCCGGCTCTTCGCCGCCGTCGCTGGCACGGGACCGGTACACGGTCGCCCGCGGAGACAGCAACGACGCCCAGCAGGTGCGGACCGCATCAGCGACCGCCTGGAGTCCCTGAACGGCCAGCGTGCTCTCGTACTGACCGGCCGCAGACGCCTCGACCGCGTCCTCGCCCGTGGCCGAGGACCGCACCGCCACCGCCGGGGCACCGAGCCGGTCGAGTGCCTGCCCCAGGGACCCCAGCAGGGGGCGAGGAAGTGGCCGGTCCTGCACCAGCGCCGGTGTGACTGCAAAGCCACCGCGGACCCGGGCATGCTGCTCGACCTCGTGGACGACTGCGCGATAGGCGGCGAACGGCACGACGAACCCGTTGGGTACGGGCAGGCCCGCGCGGAGCATCGCCCCGAGTCCGGCCGCCTTGCCGCCGCAGGTCTCGGCTTCGGCCTCACGCAGGGGGATGAGCATTCCCAGTCCCTTCAATACGACGTTGACAAACGTTTTGTTGATACTGGACTATCGCGCCATGGCCCGCAACCACGACGACCCGTCTCAGTCACACCCCCTCGACGACCAGGCGCAGGCGGCGCGCGAGCACCAGGCCCAGGCACGACTGACCGAGCTCGCAGCAGGGGCGGTGACCGCACGCCCGTGGCGTCCGGCCGCGGTCCCACCGGCCGCCGTCGACCTCGCGCAGTTCGCTCTCTGGCGCTCCGCAGACCTGCATCCGGACGACCTGCTGCACGCACTCACCCTCCTGCCCGCCGCCCACGCCGAGGTCGACGGGCTCGAGTCCGGCCTGCTGTTCACCGCCCGCAGCGCAGGACTGACCTGGGCGCAGATCGCCTCAGCGATGGGGTTCAGGTCCCCGCAGGCCTGCCAACAGCACTACACCCGCCTCGCGGCCCGGCAGGACCCAGACGCGTGACCCACACCTCGCCCGCTGGGCTGTTGGCGCTCCACGCCGTGCGCGTCCTCGGCTTCGCCGACACCACCGCAGTCGCCCAGCGGTTCAACCTCGACGCGACTACCACCAACGAGCGCCTGCTCGACGCCCAGGCGAAAGGGTGGGTCACCCACACCGCCTTCGCCGGCACCGCCGGCTGGTCCCTCACCGACCGTGGCCGCCGCGAGAACGAACGTCAGCTGGCGAGCGAGCTAACCGCCACCGACCGTTCCGGGGAGGTCCGCGACGCCTACGACCGGTTCGTGCCACTGAACGGTGTCGTGCTCCGGGCCTGCACCGACTGGCAGCTGCGACCCGCCCCCGGCAACCGGCTCGCACCCAACGACCACACCGACCCCACCTGGGACGGCGACGTCCTGCGAGCACTCCACCGCATCACCCTGGATCTCGGCCCGCTCGTCGGCCGACTCGCCGCCCTACTCACCCGCTTCCAGGGGTACGACACCCGCTTCGGCGCCGCACTGACACGCGCCCAGGCCGGGCACGTTGCCTGGGTGGACAGCACCGACGTCGACTCCTGCCACCGTGTCTGGTTCGAGCTCCACGAAGACCTCGTCGCGACTCTCGGCATCGACCGCCGCGCGGCTGCCGAGCCGTGACCGGACTCAAGCAACCGCAGGTTCAGGGGCGTCACGCGGCACATGATCACCACCGTCCCACTTCGTTAGTAGTTGGGACGACCCTCGTCGTCGTCGTCGTCGTCGACGGCGACGACGACGACGTGCTTGCACGAGGTGTCCTCGACCGGCAGGTCGACGCGCTGCGCCAGGCGGGGATCGACCCGGAGCGCACCTACCTTGACCGGAAGTCCGGCGCGACGACCGAGCGGCCCGGGCTGAAGGCGGCGATGGAGTACGCCCGCGACGGTGACGTGATCGTGGTGCACACCCTGGACCGGCTCGGGCGGACGGTGCGCGACATCTTGAAGCTGATCCACGAGCTCGCCGAGCGCGGTGTCGGGGTCCGGAACCTGGCTGACCCGATCCGGGTCGACTCGGCCAGCCCGGACGACCCGATCGCGCAGCTGTCGGCGGTGCTGCTGGCGCTGTTCGGGCAGATGGAACGCACCTACACCCTCGAGCGCGCCGCGCACGCCCGGGCCGTCGCCACAGCCAAGGGCCGGCGCATCGGACGGCCCACTGTCGTGGATCCGGACAAGCTGGCCTACGCCCGGTGCACCTGCGCGAGGCCGGGCACACCGTCGCGGAGATCGTCACCAAGACCGGCATCGCCCGCACCAGCCTGTACCGGCACCTGCCGCCCCGACCGCCGGGGCTGCTCACCGGGGCGCCAGGCGCGGCGGATGTACGACGCGCGGGAGCTGACGGTGGAGCAGATCGGTGAGGTCCTCGGGGTGAGCCGCACGTCGATCTACCGGGCGCTGCAGCGCGATGACGCCATCGACAAGGTGCCATCGCCGTCTTCTGCCACGGCGACGACGCAGACAGTCCCGCCCGCTCCGGCGGCTGCTCGACGTCGGGGGGCGAGAGCGTGAGCGGGGAGGTGCTGCCGGCCGGGCACGGGGATCTGCTGGAGCAGGTGAAGACCGAGGTCCGCACCTCCAGGCTGCGGGCCACGCGGGCGGCGAACACCAGCATCAGCGCCCGTGTCCTGCGTGATCACGACGTGCGACCAGCCCGGCTCACGAACGAGCTCGCCGTGCTGGGCGCCGGTGATCGCGAAGCCCTCCATGAGATCGGCATAGACCTGGCGGCCGTGCGACAGCGCGTGGAGGCCGTCTTCGGCCCTGGAGCGCTGGACCGACCGCGACCGCGCCGAGCCGGGCTCCTGCGGCGACGTCTCACCTGGGCCGATGGGCACCTGCCGTTCTCCGGCGCCGTTAAGCACGCGCTACAGCAGTCTCTGCGACAGGCCATGGCGCTGCACCACCGCAGCATCACCCACGTTCTGCTCGGGCTGCTCGCCGACGACCAGGACCCGGCAGCCCGCATCCTGCACAAGCTCGGTGCACCCCCGGCCGCCGTCCGCAACCAGGTCCAGACGAACTCCAACGTCAAGCGTGAAGCAGAGCCGCAGGCGGGCCCCCGATGCCCGTCCGGCTGCCGGACGTGTGCCTCGGACGCTATGCCTGGGCTCGACTGTGGCCGGATGTCCCCTGGCCGGTTCCCTGTCTGCCATGTTGCCTCGCGGGTTCGTCCCTGCTGGAGGGCTCAACCGCCGAGGACGTGGCGTTCGCCCAGCACTCGGACTGCATCCAGTAACAGCAGGGCCCCGACGATCCCGATGACCCAGCCGAGCGCGCCGGCGGTGCGGCGTGCCACCCAGTCCCGCAGGCGAGTCAGCGGCTGGTCCAGCCGACGCGGAACGGTGGTCACCATCCGAGCGCGGAACGTCGAGGCCAGCTGTTGACGGTCAGCCGGTAGAGCGCGGCCCACTTCGCGGCTCGTCGATCTGCAGTCCGAGTTGGCCGCTGAGGTCGAGGAAGCGTGCGGCGGCGTGCCGCATGCTGGTCTCCGTCACCTCAAGGCGATCGGTCACCGGGGTGTCCGCAGCGAGTTGTCCAGGGTCGTCACGAGTTCGGCGACGCGGGTCTTTCCTGTCGGCGCGCGGGGGTATCGACGCAGAACGTTGACCAGCAACGGGGTGGCGCGTTCGTGGGCCTGCTCGATCAGCGTTCCTGCGACGTCACGGTCGTCGCCTGCCCCGAGCTCGGCTGCGCGAGTTGCACTGGCGGCGGCCCGCAGGATGTGGCCGACCTGCGAGGCTTTGGCCAGCGGATGGAGTAGGCGGCAGCCGCCGCGTCTCCAGCGGCGCGTGCCGCATGCTGCGCGGCTTCATCAGACACGTCCCGCGCAGCTCGGTGCGCGGCCACCGCCGTGACGCGCTGCAACCTTGTTCGACGAGCTCCGTGGGCGAAGACATGGGCCGCTTCGATGGCCTCGCGAGGTCGAGGGTCGTCGAGGTCGACCTCCTCGAACAGGTGAAGGACCACCTCAGCGCTCTCCGCTGCGTAGCGGGCAACCACGCGCACTTCGTCCATCGTGAGCTCGAAGTCGGCTCGTGAGATGGCCATGCCCCCATGATGGAAACCGCCGCCGACTCGTAAGCCGAGGGTCTGCTCGACGGTAGTGAAGGTCGGAGGGCACGAACCTCATTAGCGTCCGGCTAGGAAGGCAACCAGGTCATCGGCGAGAAGCGCAGGCTCCTCGAGGGCGGCGAAGTGCCCGCCGCGGGGCATCACGGTGAACCGTTCGACGGCGAAGTGCCGGTCGGCCAAAGCCCGCGGGGCCATGCCAAGATCCGCGGGGAACAGGGCGAACGCCGTCGGGGTCTCGATGCGGTTCGGACCCCAGCTCTCGACGTCGTCGGCGTCTTCGTCCTGCGCGCCTTCACTGCCCCAGGACGAGTCGTGCCCTGACGTGGTCTCCTCCTGCGACCCCTCCCAGGACGACGTGTCCTCCCACGAGGAGGTGTCCCAGGCGCTGGTCGGCTCGGAGTACAGGCGCATCGAGGACCGGACGCTGCCGGTCAACCACATCAGCGAGACACTGGCCAGCAAGTCGTCGTCGGCGATCTGAGAATCGCTCCACTGGTCATAGAGGTGGGCCGTCCACGCCAGCAGGCCCACCGGTGAGTCAGACAGGGCCAGGGCGGTCACGTCGGGCTGGGCGCAGTTGGCCGGGAGATACATCTGCCCCTCGGCGAAGGTCTTGATGCTGCGCAGGTAGGCCACCTCCTCCTGCGAGGCGGAGGCCTCGTCGATCGTGTAGGCAAGGTCGAACGGCACGTCGGTCAGGTGCAGCGCGGCCACGGCCTGGGGGTGCAGCCCAGCGAGGCAGGAGGCGATGGCGCTGCCCCAGTCCCCGCCGTGCACGGCGTACCGCCGATAGCCCAGCCCGGTCATCAGCGTGTGGAAGTCCTGCGCCACCAGCTCGCGGGAGATCTCGCCCTGCGGCTCCTGGCTGAGGCCGAAGCCGGGGATCGCCGGTGCGACGACGTCGTGCCCGGCGGCGGTCAGCAGCGGCACCAGGTCCAAGAACCGCAGTGGTGAGTCCGGCCAGCCGTGGATCAGCAGCACCGGCACCCGCTCGCCACCGCGGGCGTGCAGGGCGTGCAACCGGCGGCCGTCGCCGGTGATCGTGCACAGCTGTCCGAGCGCCTCCAGACGGGTCTCGACGTGGCGCCAGTCAAAGCGGTGACGCCAGTGCTGCACGAGTGGGCGCAGTCGCTGGACGTCGAAGCCGGGGACCGCGGCGCCGGCGGCCTGCTGCGGCCAGCGCACCTGGTCCAACCGCCGGTGCAGGTCATCGATCGATTCCTGAGCGATCGCGGGGGCGCTGGTCGGGGCGAGGACGGTGGTCATGGGATGTCCTTTGGTCGAGGTCCCCCGAGCCTGTCGTCCCGGGCGCCCCACGGATTGAAGGAAACGGCCACAGCCAGCCCAGGCCGGTCAGGACCGGTCAGGGTCGGGAATCGAACGGTGAGGGGCCGGCGGACAGGATCCGTGCCGGGCTCGAGCCGGCCAGGGCGGTGAACGCGCGGGTCATGTGCGCCTGGTCGGCGAAGCCGGCTTCGACCGCGGCGGCGGCCAGGCTGCGTCCGTCCTGGAGCAGCGCGTACGCCGTACGGGCGCGTTGCAGCTGCTCGAGCTGCTTCGGGCTCATCCCGCTGGCCTGGACGGTGTGGCGGTGCAGGCTGCGGCGGGAGTAGGCCACCGTCTGTCCGGCCAGCACGGCGGCCATGTTCTCATCTGCGGCCAGGATGCCCTGGCGCAGGAGCGTGGCGACGAGGCCCTCGAGCGTGTCCACCTCCGGTACGGCCAGGCGCACCCCGGCCAGCTCGAACCATCGTCCGTTCGTCTCCAGGGGGAGCATCTGCCCCAGCAACTGCTGCTTGCTCGACTGACGGACGAAGACGTGCGCCGCCAGCTCCACCCCCCAGCTTCGTTCGCCGGCCCGCAGGTGCAGCTCGCGCGGCGCCAGGCTCGGTCCGATCAACGTCGCGGACGGCCGACCGTCGGCGAGCACCCCGAAGGCCAGCCCCCAGAACTCGTTGGCCACATCGACGTAGTCGGCGTCTTCGTCGACCTCGGCCCACCACAGCAGGCCGATGTGCGGCGACGCGGACTCCCGATAGCCGTACTCGCCCACCGGACCATGGTGGCAGGACCGGCCGATCCCCTGCTCGACCAATACCCCGCCCTGGCCCACGGACTCCGCAGAACATCCCCCCTGATGACGCAGGACGGGTTTGTTGCGCGGCGCAGCGCTGTGCCGGTAGCTGGCTATGCCGGTAGCCGATCGGCATCCGGGACGATGTTCCTTGCTCGGCCGGTCTCGCTGGCGAGGACGGCCGTGCTGCGCAAGGAGTTCCGAACGGGACGCAGGATCGATCCCTCCAAACCACGCAGGAAGTGCACAGTGCGTTGCTACGCAAGCGGCCGTGGGGCACAGTGAAACCGTGCCTGGCGAACGTACGCATCCCATCTTGCCGTGCGCAGATCTCGACCAGGCGCTCAACTTCTACAACGCTCTCGGTTTCGCGGTCACCTATCAGCAGCGACGCCCCAACCCGTACGCCGTCGTGGAGTTGGACGACATGGTCATCCACCTCTCGGGGCTCGACGGTTTCGACGCGGCGACATCGTACGCAAGCGTGATTATCACCGTCCCCCAGCTCGAACAACTTCATGAGTCCTTCAAGGAGGGCCTGCGCAGCAGCTACGGCAAGGTTCCGATCAAGGGCATCCCTCGGCTTCTTCAGCCGCGACGTAAGGCGGGAACCCCGACGGGCTTCAGTGTCGTCGACGTTGGCGGGAACTGGCTCCGCTTCTTTTCGACCGGCGCTCCTGGAGACGAGATCCCTCGAACCGGACTAGGACGTGTCATCGACGTCGCCGCGCGCCAGGGCGACGCCCGTGGCGACGAAGCCCGTGCGACAGCTGTTCTGGACGCTGGGCTTCTGCGTTATCCGCACGCACCCGCTGCCGAACGAGACGAGGCACTCGCCTACCGCGCAGAGCTCGAAGAACGCGCAGCTCCGTCCCCCTAGGACTTGTCCGCAGATGGGATTTTCTGCGGCGCGGCGGCGGTGGCTGAGGCGAGCACGCTCGTGACCGGTCAGGGATCGTCGCACGCACCACGATGATGATCGTTGGGACTGTTGCCGGCGTGACTCGCGTAGTGCGCGACATCCCGTAGCGTGCATCGCTCCAGAGAGTTGAGATTGGCACCCAGGGTTACTGGATGGCATGGCTCCCGTAACCCTGGGGCTGCCAGCCGGGGGCCGCTTCCCGTGGTCGTCATTCGCTTCCAGGGGTTGTCCGCCCAGGTGGGCGGCACGCTCAGTCGTCCTTACCGACAGCGCGGGCGTCTCATCGAGCGTCCGTGGCAGGGATGTCAGCTCGGGCCCGGTACGTAGAACTTGGTGGTGGCCTCGACCGCGGACGCCACCTGATCCGGATCGCCGCCCGCGGCCAGGTGAGCTTCGCCCCATGCCACGGCGCTGCGCCGAGCGAACTCGCGCCCCTCAGGCAGGTTCCGGAACTCCTTGTGGTCGAGGGTCTCGCCGTCGGCCAGGAACCGGGCCAGGGTAAAGAGATGCAGGTCCCAGCCCACGCCGCCGGCACCGGGGCCGTAGGTCGGGAACATGGGCTCCCCAACGGCCGCTGCATGGACCAGCTCGAATTCGGTGCTGCCGGTCGGGGTCGGGGCCAGACGCACCTCGACCTCGCTCGTACCCGGCCATGCGTCGGCGTCCGGTCCGAAGAGCCAGGACACCCGCAGCCGCCGCGGCGGGTCGCACCGGAGGATCTCGCCGTGCTCACCGCCGTCCAGCTCGAACGACCCGCCGAGCCGCAGGTCCCCGGTGACCGAATGCAACCAGCGGCCCAGCCGCTCGGGGTCGGTGATGGCGTTCCACACGTCGTCGACCGGCGCTTCGTAGCGACGCCGCAACTCCATCGTGTACGCGTCTCCGGCGGGCAGAGTCGCTGCGCCCATCGTCCGGCGCGCAGCGGCCAGTTCGTCCAGCACGTCCTTCATGTCGTGTTCCCTTCGCTAGATGGATCGGCCTTGTCCGCATCGATGCCGGACTCGGCCGGTGGGCTGGGCTCCCCGCCAGCCGGGGTCCGAGCTGCACGCCTGCCTCGGGCCAGCTCGGTTTCCAGAGCGTCGAGGCGTTGTTCCCAGAGCCGGCGCGTCGCCAGATCGCTCGGAGGCCGCGCCGTGATCGACATGTGGTTGCTCAGGTGGGGGTGACGCGGTAGCGGGTGCTGGTCATGCCGGTCTCGGTCGTGGAGGTGCCCAGGTGTACCAGCCGCACGGGGTGGGGCAGGGTGTGGAACAGGGGCAGGCCGGCGCCGAGGATGACGGGGGCGCGACTGATGATCAGCTCTTGGATCAGGTTGGCGGCCAGGAACGCGGTGACCACCTGTCCGCCGTCGAGGTAGACCTTCCCGGCCTGCTCGTCCTCGAGCAGGGCGAGTGCCTGCTCGATGGAGGTCACCACGGTGATCCGCGCGTCGGCGTCGGGGTCCAGCGTGGTGCTGAGCACGACGGTGCGGAAACGGTCGTAGGGCCACGGGTCGAAGGTGGCCACCTTGTCGTAGGTGCCGCGTCCCATGACCAGGTGGGTGACATCGGCGGTGAAGTCCTCGTATCCCGGCGGGGCGTCGTGCCCGTGGCTGGCGGGTACGTGGCCGGTCTCGGTGGGTGGGTCGGTCAGCCAGGCAAGGTCCCCGTCTGGCAGGGCGATGTAGCCATCGACGCTGGTGGCGATGAAGACGTGACCGGACCAGGTGTGGCGGGTGCTCATGCGAGGGCCTCCAACAAGGCGGTGAGGGTGCGACCGGGGTCGGCCACGGTGGGGTCGGGATGGACTGCTGTACGTAGCAGGGCACCGTGGGCGGCGTCGAGCAGCAAGTGGGCGATCTCCTCGGCCGGGATGCGGGAGGACAGGTGGCCGTGGTCCTGGCAGCGCTGGACCAGGTCGCTGAGGTAGGTGGTGTGCTTGGTCCATCCCTGGTGCAGCAAGGCGCGCAGCTCGTCGTCGCGCAGGTCCTCGACCAGCATGTCCACGCGGGCCAGCAGCTGGGCAGAAGTCTCCTCACCGCTTGAGAGCGAGGCGGCCCACGCCAGCAGCTCGCCGTGGGCGTCGGGGGTGCTCGCGGTGGTGGGGATGGCCTGGATCCAGCGCCGGCTCAGGGCGAGCAGCAGGCCGTGACGCGAGCCGAAGCGCTTGATCAGCGTCGCAGGATGCAGCCCCGCGGCCACCGCCGCCCCAACCAGGGTCCAGGTGGTGCCGCTCTGGCCGAGGGCGGCGCCGACACGGTCGAGGATCTGCTCGTCGGTCAGTGTGCGGGGGCGTACCACCGCGTGAGTAAATCACGATTGCGGAACAGGTCGTCGCCGCGCGGCGCCTGTCGCACCTCCATCCTGCACCGGGCAGGTGTTCGGAGGGCCTGCCCCAGCCGCTCTGGAAACGAGGTGGACGACATGCTGGCGGCTGGACAGGGTGGTCGCCATGACGGCTCTGATCTCTCACACCACCTTCGACAGTCACGATGCGCACGCGATGTCGGTCTTCTGGGGCGGGGTCCTCGGCTTCGCCGAGGCCCCCGACGACCCGAACGAGGTCGGCGACGAGGAGTGCATGATCTTCTCCGCGGACGGCAGTCAGCGGCTGCTGTTCATCGCGGTGCCCGACGCCAAGCAGGTCAAGAATCGGGTGCACCTGGACCTGAAGCCTGCTGAGGGCGGCCGTGAACGGGAGCTCGAGCGGCTGCTGCATCTGGGCGCCCACCAGGTCGCCGACCGTCGCCGTCCGGACGGATCGGGATGGGTCGTGCTCGCCGACCCGGAAGGTAATGAGTTCTGCATCCTTCGCAGCGACGCCGAACGCGCCGCGTCTGCGTGATCCCGGCCACCATTGACCCGGTGCAGGATGGGTCACCGGCACGGCGAAACGCTTGCCGAAAGCAGCGTTCGGTTCGTGCGCCGCTGGCGCAGTCGACCCATTCGCCCGATCACCGGGCGCCACCACCGGCGTCATAGCTCAGCTCGAGCAGTCGACCGCGACCGCCAGGGCGCCACACACCTGGCGCATTCGTGCGTCGCTCAACCGGCCGAGCCGGTCGAGTAGTACGGCGAGCGACACGCTCTCGACGGAGTCGAGGTTGACCGCCGAACGACGCGGCACCGGGTCGTCGCCGGGCTCGAGCACCACTTCGCTGACGAGTCCGCGAATCGTCGTCGTGCATGGTGCGATCAGAGCTCTGCGATGCCGCGGTATCACTGCGTCGCGGGAAAGTACGACGACCGGACGCCGGCCGATCTCGGGCATCTCGC
>CAZEYA010000097.1:0-14397 GCA_964516515.1 uncultured Kineosporiaceae bacterium
CGCATGCAGCGCCGTCAGCAGCGCCTCGTGGTCAACCAGGGCACCCCTGGCCGCGTTGACCAGGAGCGCGCCCGGCTTCATCGCGGCCAGGAAGGCGGCATCCACCAGCCCGCGGGTGTGTGGGGTCGCCGGTGCCAGCAGGATGACGATGTCAGCCGGCGGCAGCAGCGACGGAAGTTCACTCAGCGGTCGGCTGTCGGGTCGCTGGCGTCTGGCCACGCCGACCACCTCGCAGCCGAACGGTGCCAATCGCGCCGCGACAGCGCGGCCGATGCTGCCATGGCCGATGACGAGTGCCCGGCTGCCGTCGAGGTCCCGGGCGGGGATGCCGTGGGCGAAGGCGAGATTGGCGGTCTCGTCCCAGTGCCCCGCTCGCTGCTGGTCGACGAAGTGCCGCAGCCGCTTGGCGTCGGCGAGGATGACCGCCAGCACCCACTCGGCCACGGGACCGTCGTGCACCCCGGAGGCGTTGCACAGCCGGACGCCTGATGGCAGGGGCGGCACCCAGTCCACGCCGGCATTGAGCGTCTGCACGACATCGAGCGAGCTCATCGCCGGCAGCAGCGCGGCGAACTCGCCGCGCGCGGGCGGTGGCAGCACCACGAACGAGACCTCGGCCGGTGAGCGGCCCCAGGCCGTCTCGACGAGGTCACTGGGTAATTCGCCCAGCGCGGCACGGTCCGCGTCGGGCGGCAGCCAGACGGTTCTCACGCCTGCTGCATGGCGCCCATGCCCGGCGGCGGTCCGCCCGGGGCGCCACCCATCGCGGCCAGGACGTGCGGCGGCGGTGTGGGTACCTCGGGTGCGTCGGCGACGACCACATCGGACAGCGAGCGCGCGACCTCGCCCACCCAGTCCAGCTCGGCAAGGTCAGAGACGCAGGGCACCAGCACCACCTCGGTCGCACCGTAGCGGGCGAACTGCTCGACGACGGCCCGGACGTCCGCCTCGCCGGTATGGATGCTGTCGCGGACCGGCAGCGGCGGGCCGCCCTGCAGCATGTAGTCGTCCATCCACGCGGTCGCCCTCTCGTGGATCTGAGGAGTGGAGGCCACCCAGGTGCTGGCGATGACCCGCGGTGACCCCGGCCGTTCGGCGGCACGCCACGCCTGGCGCACGCCGTGGGCCTCCAGGCCGAACACCCAGGGCGCGACGCCGCCATGGGCGTAACCGGTGCCGTGCTGCAGGATCCGGCCGATGGCGCGTGGCGATGCGCCGCCCATGAGGAACTGCACGTCGGCGGGCAGGTCGGGACCGAGGCACTGCAGCGGGTCCGGGCGCTGCCGCAGGCCGGCCAGCACGGCCAGGGCGGCGTCCAGGGCATCGCCACGGTGCTTCCAGTCGACGCCGGACGTCGTGTAGTCGTCGGGTCGGGCGCCCACGCCGAGGCCGATCGACAGCCGCCCCGGCGCGAACGTGGCGAGGGTCGCCACCTCCTTGCCGAACGCCGCCGCGTTGCGGGCACCGGCCAGCGAGACGTAGGTCATCAGCGGGATCCGCTCGGTCACCGCCGCCGCCGCGGCCAGCGTGACCAGCGGGTCGAGGTTGCAGTAGGCCAGCCGGTCCTGCACCGCCAGCAGCGAGAACGCCTCGCTCGCCTCGGCCCTCCTGGCCCACTCCAGGACGGTCTCACCACGGACCTCGGGCACCCCGTTGGGAAGCATCACGCCGATCTGCATGACGGGAGTGTGCTCCGAGCCTCATCGCGTTGTCTAGACGGTCGTCACAAGAACGCATAATCTGTAGAGCACTCAACCCTCGTCGTGGAGGCGTCACATGATCGATGGCATCCCGGTCGTCAACGCGGTCGCCCATGCCTACAACTTCGACGCCGGCAACGCGCGAGGACCTTTCGGCGCCGCTGTACGGGAGGCCTTCTTCGGCATCCACTCGCACTTCAACCCGCCGGACTGGCAGGTGCCCAAGGACCTGTTCCAGATCGACCAGACCGCCGAGCTGCTGGCGCGGACGCACTTCCGCGAGAGTGACGTCGACGTCCTCGCTTACCACACGCTGCGGCTGGACTCGCTGTTCAGCGACGGGCTGTGCTCCTTCGACAAGGCCGTCGAGCTGCAGGAACGCTGGCCCCAGCGGGTGGTGACCTACCTCGGTATCGACCCGACGCTGGGACTGCAGCGCTGCCTGGACGATCTGGCCGAGCAGCACGAGCGCCTGCCGCAGGCCATCGGCGTCAAGATGTACCCGGACCAGCTCGAGCCGTACCGGACGTTCCGGATGGACGACCCGGAGCTGATGTTCCCGCTCTACCAGCGCATGATCGAGCTGGGGATCCGCGTCGTCGCGATCCACAAGGCGCTGCCCAACGGACCGGTGCCGCTCGCGCCCTACTCGATCGCCGACGTCGAGGGCGCGGCCATGGTCTTCGGTGGCCTGAACTTCGAGATCGTCCATGCCGGGATGGCGTTCGTGCCCGAGACCGCGTACGCGTTGGCGCGCTTTCCCAATGTCTACGCCAACCTCGAGATCACCACCATGCTCATCTCGAAGGCACCGCGGCTGTTCGCTGAAGCGATGGGCGAGATGCTGTTCTGGGGCGGACCGGAGAAGCTGCTCTATTCCGACGGCGCGTTGTTCGCCCATCCGCGTCTGGGGCTGCAGGCCTTCTGGGACTTCGAGATGCCCGCCGACGTGCTGGACAAATACGGCCTGCCGCCGCTGGGCCGGGCGGAGAAGGCGATGATCCTGGGTGGCAACTACGCCCGGATGACCGGAATCGATCTGCCCGGAATGCTCGCGGCCCAGGCGGACGACGAGTGGTCGCGGGCCCGGGCCGAGCACGGCCTGGCCGAACCGTTCTCGAACTGGAAGGCCTGCATGGTGGAGAAGAACGCGACGGTGGTGCCGGTATGACGACGCCGATCCAGCGCCTCGACGGAGCGCTGGCGCGGATCGTCGATCCGTGCAGTGCCGCGTCCGGCGTCTCGCTGTCGCTGGCGGACATGGGTCTGGTGCTGGCGCGGTGGATCTCACCGGAGGGTGCCGTCGAGGTCGACCTCGGTGTCACCGGGCCTGGGTGCACCTTCGTGGGGCTGCTGGTGGAGGCGGTCGAACGAGAGGTGCACGTGGAGTTCGGGCCGCTGACCAAGGTCCTCGTCACCGTCGACACGAACGTCGTCTGGAGCGAGGCGGCGATGTCCGACCGTGCCCGCCGCGCACTGGCCGCACGGCGCCGCGCCACCGTGGTCGGCCTGGGGCTGCGACCCCGGATGTGGCAGGAGGAGACGGCATGAGTTCCGGTTTGACCCCCGACGGGATGCGGGCCCTGGTGCGGCGCCAGATCGAGGAGCTGTGGGGGCGAAGCGATCCATCGCTCATTCCTGAGATGTACGCCGAGGACATCATCGACCATAATCCGCTGCCCGGGCAGACGCCCGGGCACGAAGGGCTGCGCGAAGCTATTCGCGTGTTCTCCGTGGCGTTTCCCGACATCGAGATGACACTGCACGGCGTACTGGCGGACGGTGACTACGCAGTCGACTTCTGGACGTTTCGCGGTACGCATCTGGGCGATTTCAATGGCTTGCCGCCGACCGGCCGCCGTGTCGAGTTCAACGGCATCGATGTCGTCAAGGTGCAGGAAGGGAAGATCGCCGAGATCTGGCACGTCGAGGACATGGCGCGCATGCTCGACCAGCTCGGTGTCACCGATCGGCTGCCCCGAGTCCGTCCAGCTGCGGAGGCGGCGGCGTGATCGACGACATCGCGGTCTTCGACAACGTCGTGCACCTGCATGACATGAGCGACGCCAACCTGCTCACCGCGGCACCGGGCGCGCACCGCAGCCGCGAACTCGCCCTCATGCTGGGGGAGGCGCTGCGGCCGCTGCATGGTGACCAGACCCGGTTCGACGCCGAGATCAGCGTGGCCACCATGGGCCGGATGGTTTTCGACGATTCGCCGACGGACCTCGCGATGGCGCAGGTGGTCCCGATCTGGGACTGGTTCGCCGACTGGTGGGCCCCGGTGCGGCTGCAGGCGGCGTTTCGCGACGCCTATCCCGATCGGGCGTTCTTCTGCGGCGGCGTGGACCCGTCGTGGAAAGGTCTGACGCCGGCGCTGGAGCACCTGGAGTGGCAGGTGAGAGAGCTCGGTGCGGTCAGCATGAAGTTCTACAACGGCCACACCGACGGCGCAACCTGGCGCTGCGACGACGAGCAGGTGGCCTACCCGATCTATGAGAAGGCGCGGGAACTGGGCATCACGGTGCTGCAGTTCCACAAGGGATTCCCGTTCGGCCTGACGCCGGTGGAGCAGACCCGGCCCAACGACATCCAGCGTGCCGCCCGGGATTTCCCGGACATGCAGTTCCTCATTCATCACCTGGGCATCCCGTACTTCGACGAGACGGTGAACATCGCGGCGCGGTGGCCCAATGTGCACCTGGTGCTGTCCGCCAATCTGTGTTTCACCCCGATCCAGCCGCGTCTGGTGCAGAAGCAGCTGGGGCGGCTGCTGTTCGAGGTCGGCGTGGACAAGCTGATGTGGGGATCCGAGGCGGGGTTGGCGGGCCCGCCGGCGCCCTATCTCAGGGCGTTCATGGACCTGCAGATCCCTGACGACCTGCGGGAGGGATACGGCTATCCACAGCTGACCCACGAGGACAAGCGGAAGATCCTCGGCGGCAACTTCGCCCGGCTCATGGGTGTGGACCTGCCCACAGCGCCGCTGCCGGCCGTTGTGCATCCGATCGCAACATGAGTACTCCAACGAGCAGTGCCGCGAGCAGTGCGGCGAGCCCCCCGGTGAGCAGTGCGGGCGGCGGCATCGACTCCCTTGAGCTGGCGGTCGCAGCAGCCGGGCGTGCCTTGCGGGCACACGCCGGAGGCCTCGAGCTGGTCGAGGTGATCGAGGGCGATGTCGTGGTTCGGTTCACGGGCATGTGCACCGGCTGCGCCTTCAAGCTGATGACCATGGCAGCCACCGTCGAGCCCCTGCTCATGGCTATCCCCGGAGTGCGGGGCGTGCGCGCCTTGGGAGGCAGGGCCGACGAGGAGGCGATGCGCCGGGCACGGCGATTCCTAGGCTGACCGCTCGGACAGCAATGGCGACTGCGGCACCCGCCACGCCTCGCCCAGGGCGTCATCGACCAGGGTCAACGCGGTGCGCACAGCACACAGCGTTGCCGGCAATCCCGCACCAGACGCATTCGAACACTAGTACGAGCAATGTCGATTATCCAACTCGATCGGCGTACCTTTCTGGGTCATGACAACGATCCCGATGCCCGACTCCGACGTCGGGGCCTTCATCCAGGCCGTCCCTGACGAACGGCGCCGCGCTGATGCCCGGGTCGTGCTCGACCTGCTGCGGCGCACCACCGGCTACCCGCCGGTCATGTGGGGGCCCAGCATCGTCGGGTTCGGCAGCTATCACTATCGCTATGCCAGCGGTCGCGAGGGCGACTTCCTGATCGTCGGATTCTCGCCCCGGAAGGCCGCGACCACCGTCTACCTCTACGGCGGGTTCGAGGACCGCACCGACGTCCTGGCCCGGCTCGGACCGCACTCGATCGGCAAGGGTTGCCTCTATCTCAAGCGGGTAACAGACATCGACCTCGCCGTCCTGGAGGAGTTGATCATGAGTTCGGTGCAGGCTGCTCGCGAGGTGGATACCGGACCCCAGTAGCTACTCGGCGCTGCTGCTCACGATGTCGGAACCGAACGCTCTGGCGCGGCCGACCCTGCCCGACGACTACGCCGGCCACCACCAGCAGTGCGCCCAGCGGCTCGTTCCAGCTGATGCGCTCGCCGAGCACGACGATGCCGAGTGCAACCCCGACGACCGGCGTCAGGTATGTCACCGTCGAGGCGTTGGTCGCGCCCCAGGCAGCTACCACGTTGGTGTTGAGCACATAGGCCAAACCCGTGCCGAGCACGCCGAGCGCTGCCACGGCCAGCACGACTGACGGCGTCAATGTCATGGGCTGTGTGGCGACCCAGGGTGTCACCAGCAGCATGATCGCGGCGCCGCAGCCCACCTGGACGGTGGCGACCGTGATGGCCGGCAGACCTAGCGGTGAGACGAACCGTCGGAGGTAGACGTAAGCCACGCCGTAGGAGAGCGTCGCCAGGAGGCAGGCACCCTGCGCGTGCAACTCTCCACTACCCAGACCTCGCCACGGCCCCAGCAGGAGCAGCACACCCCCGAAGCCGAGACCCAGTCCGCCCAGTCTGGGTGGGGTCGGCCGCTCCGCAGGTAGGGCAAGGAGGGCGACCAGCATCGTCATCAGCGGCGCCGTGGCGTTGTACATGCTGGCAAGGCCGGAGGAGACGTACTGCTCGGCCCAGGCGAACGCCGTGAAGGGGATGACGCACAGTACGATCGAGAGCACGCCGAGGTGGGCCCAGGAGGCGATGCCCCGGGGCAGCGCGGATGAGGTTGCAGCCATCACCACGAGCAGCGCCATTGCTCCGAAGAGAAGTCGGCCAAGGGTGACCTGCACGGGTGAGATGCCGGCCACGGCCACCTTGATGAAGAGGAAGCTGGCCCCCCAAATCAGCGCGAGTGCGCAGAACTGCAGGACGGTTCGGGATCCAGAAGTCGACACATCCATGACAACGCCGCTTGCGGCACAGCTGTGAGGCCGCCCTCCGGCAATGCCGAAGCGGCGATCAACCCGCTCAGGCGGTGACCACACCCGCCCAGCGGGCTACGTCGGCCGCCAGGTCCAGTCGCTCGATCGGGGCCGAGTTCTCGAACTCGCCCCAGGTGACACGCGGCAGCATCCACATCACCTCGAACTCGTTGCCGTCCGGATCCGCGCCGTACAGCGACTTCGTCGCCCCGTGGCTGGACTCCCCGCGCAAGGCGCCCAGCTCGGCCAATGTGGTCCGGGCGGCGGCCAGATCCTCGATGGTCGGCACCTGCCAGGCCAGGTGGTAAAGCCCGATCGAGCCGCGCGGTGCCCTTGCGGCCTGTCCACCGAGGCCGAAGAGGCCGAGATCGTGATGGTTGTCCGACCCGGCGGCCCGCAGGAACGCCGCATTGGCGCGTGGCTCGCGGGCCACCACGACGAAGCCGAACGCCTGCTGATAGAAGCTCAGTGCCCGCTCCAGGTCCGAGACGAACAACACGGCGTGATTGAGGCGACGCACAGGAATAGCGGCGACTGTCATGGCACCGGCAACGTCGGTGTCGCGGATCCGCTTCCCCAAGCCCGCCACGATCGCCACGGATGTCACAGTACGTCCATGCCGAAGCAGCCTACGGAGCAGCCCGGAGCCGTAGCGGCCGACTTCCAGCGATTCCTGTCATGGCTCCAGGCGATACCGCCCGCCGATCGAGACGGCGACGCCACGCTGCTGCTGCGCCGTCACCTGGGCCCGGGCGGCGGCACCGAATCGGTCATCACGCGCGAGTGGTCGGCCTACGACCACGTCAACCTGCAGGTCGCGCTCAATTCGTGGCGGTACGCCCCCGACCGGGCCGTGGAGGTGCACGGGCTGGCCCATCCCACGGCGTCCGGCCCACCGGAGATGGCGCAACTGCTGCACGGCGGTGCCGCACCGATCGGCTGCACGGCCCCGGCCCTGGTGGACCTGCCGGCGGGTCTGGCCACCTCGCTGGCGTGCTGGCGACTGGCGCTGCTGCTGGTCACCGATCGCCGGGGCCGGTACGCGGTCCTGGTTCGCGGGCCACAGCGCAACGGGCAACCGCACGTCGTCATCGAGGTCATGGGCCTCGGGGTAGCCGAGGCGCAGGACGTCGTCGCCGAGCTCGCCACGTTGCGGACCACGCTCAACGTCCATCGCGGCCAGGTCCTCGAACTGGTGGCAGACGACGTCGGTGGCCGGCTGGACTTCGTCGAGCTGCCCCCCACGAGGCGGGAGGACGTGATCCTTCCCGAGGACGTGCTGCGCCGCATCGACCGCCACACCATCGACATCTCCGCCCGCCGCCGGGCACTGCGCGCCACCAGGCAGCACCTCAAGCGCGGCCTGCTGCTCTACGGCCCGCCCGGCACGGGGAAGACCCACACCGCCCGCTACATCATGGGCCGGCTCTCGGGCGCCACAGTGATCATGCTGAGCGGGGTGTCCCTCGCCAGGGTCGGTGAGGCCACCAAGCTGGCGCGCGAGCTGCAACCGGCGGTCGTCCTGCTGGAGGACGTCGATCTGGTGGCCGAGGAGCGCGGCCACGGCCGGGCACCAAGCCCCGTCCTGTTCGAGTTGCTGGACGCCATGGACGGCGCTGCCAGTGACTGTGACCTGTTGTTCATCCTCACCACCAACCGCGCCAAGATCCTCGAGCGTGCCCTCGCGAACCGCCCCGGCCGGATCGACGTCGCGATCGAGATCGGCCTGCCCGGTCCTGAGGCGCGGCTGCGGTTGTTTCGGCTCTACGGCCGCTCGGTGCCCATGGTCCTCGACGAGTCCGACATCGAGGCCATCGTCGCCCGCACCGCCGGCGTCACCGCCTCGTTCATGAAAGAGCTGCTGCGACGGTGCGTCATTGAGGCGCTGGACATGCAAGGGGAACCGTTGCAGGCGGTCCGGGCCGAGCACGTTCGCACAGCGCTGGACGACATGCTGGGCAACTCGCAGGCGATGACCCGGACCCTGCTCGGCGGAGCGACCCGCTAGTCGCCGATCCGCTGGGTACCCTGCTGACATGACGGGGCGATCGGCATCGCCCCCCGGCCTCGCTGTGGCCTTGGCGGACGTGACGGACCCGGCGCAGGTCAGCGACCGATTGATCGACCGCGAAGCGATGGCGCGCGACGCTTCGCATTTCCTGCTCACCCCGGCTGCCGTGGTGATCGCCCGGCATGCCACGGACGTCGCTGCGGTGATGCGAGCCGCCGACCGGCTCGGCGTGGCGGTGACGTTCCGCTCCGGTGGCACCAGCCTCTCGGGGCAGGCCTCGACCGACGGTGTGCTGCTGGACACCCGGCGCTGGTTCCGTGGCGTGGAGGTGCTCGACGGCGGGCACCGGGTGCGATGCCAGCCGGGTGCCACCGTCCGCTCCGTCAACGCCCACCTTGCCGGCTACCGCAGGGCGATCGGCCCCGACCCGGCGAGCGAATCGGCCTGCACCGTCGGCGGGGTGATCGCCGACAACTCCGCCGGGATGGCCTGCGGTATCGAGTCCAACAGCTACCGGACCCTGGAGTCGGTGGTGGCGGTCCTGCCCGACGGGACCGTCGTCGACACCTCGGCTCGCGACGCCGACGAGCGCTTCGCCGCGATCGCGCCGGACCTGCACCGGGGGCTGGCACTGCTACGGGACCGGATTCGCGGGGACGCCCGATCGGTCGCCGTGATCTCCCACCAGTTCTCGATGAAGAACACCATGGGCTACTCCATCAACGCCTTCGTCGATGCCGAGCGCCCCGCGGACATCCTCACCAAGCTGCTCGTCGGTTCCGAGGGCACGCTCGGGTTCGTCGCTTCGGCGACCTTCCGCACCGTACCCGTACATCCCCACGCCGCCGCGGCGCTGCTGGTCTTCCCCGAGATCGCGCGGGCCACCGACGCCATCGAGCCGCTGCTCGCAGCCGGCGCCCGGACACTGGAACTGATGGATGCGCGCTCGCTGCGGGTGTGCCAGGCCGACCCACGGGCCGACGCCGCCGTGACCTCGCTCGACGTCGGGCAGCACACCGCCCTGTTGGTCGAGGCCCGCGCCGAGACGGCCGACGAACTCTGCGGCTACGTGACGGCCCTGACCCAGGCCGCGGCCGAACTTCGGCTGGCCGTCCCGGTCTCGTTCGCCACCGACCAGCGCCGCCGCGCCGCACTGTGGACGATGCGCAAGGGGCTCTACGCGGCAGTGGCCGGCGCGCGGCCGATCGGGACCACAGCGTTGCTGGAGGACGTGGCCGTTCCGGTGCCCAACCTCACCACGACGACCGAGGCGCTGTCCGGGCTGCTCACCGCGTACGGCCACGACGACGCGGTGATCTTCGGGCACGCCAAGGACGGCAACCTGCATTTCATGATCAACCCGAGCTTCGCCGACGCATCACAGGTCCAGCGCTACGAACGTTTCACCGACGACCTGGTCGACCTCGTCCTCGGCCAGCACGGCACCCTCAAGGCCGAGCACGGCACCGGCCGGATGATGGCGCCCTACCTGCGTCGGCAGTACGGCGACGAGCTGTACCGCGTGATGTGCGAGGTCAAGCGACTGTTCGATCCCCACGGCGTGCTCAATCCCGGGATCATCATCAACGACAACCCTCGGGTGCACCTGGCAGACCTCAAGATCAGCCCACCGGTCGACCCGGCGGTCGACCGGTGCGTGGACTGCGGTTACTGCGAGCCGGTCTGCCCCTCCCGTGACCTGACGACGACGCCCCGGCAGCGGATCGCGCTGCTGCGCGGCATGGCAGCGGCGCGGGCGCGCGGCGAGCTGGCTGCGGCTGAGGAGGTGGCCGGCGACTACGACTACGCCGCGGTCCAGACCTGTGCCACGGACTCGTTGTGCCTGACCGCCTGCCCGGTCTCGATCGACACCGGCGCGGTGATGAAGGGGCTGCGCGCGCGGCGTCACAACGAGGGGGCGCAGCGCGCGGCGGCGACGGTGGCTCGGCACTGGGGCCCGGCGGTCACCCTGTTGCGGGCCGGGTTGCGGGCCGCCGAGGCGGTGCCGGCGCAGGTGCTGACTGTGGCGTCGACGGCGGCGCGCCAGGTGGTGGGTGAGGACTGGGTGCCGCTGGCGGGAGCCGACCTGCCCGGGCCTGGTCGCCGCCGTCGGGCGGCCGCGCCCCCAGGAGCGCGGGTCGTGCTGTTCCCGTCCTGCGTCGGGTCGATGTTCGGACCCCGGGGCACGGGGGACGAGGGGGGTGCGGCGGCTGCGTTCGCCCGGCTCGCTGAGCGTGCTGGTCGCCCGGTGGCGATCCCCGAGGGCATCGGCGCGCTGTGCTGTGGCACACCGTGGGCGTCGAAGGGGCTGACCGACGGCTACGAGCAGGCGGCGGCGGCCACCTTCGGTGCGATCTGGCGGACCTCGCGCGGCGGCCGGTTGCCGGTGGCGTGCGAGGCGTCGAGCTGCAGCCATGGCCTGGTGGAGCTGCTGGAGCGGGTGCCCGAGCGGCTGCGGTCACTGGCGGAGCGGATCGAGGTGGTGGACTCGGTGACATTCACCCGCCGCGAGCTACTGCCGCGGCTGGACGTGCGTCGCCGCCTGCCCGCTGTCGCGCTGCATCCCACCTGCGCCGGTGTTCACCTCGGCGGCGTCGAGGACCTGCGGGCGGTGGCGGCGGCCTGCGCCGAGGAGGTCGTCGTCCCGTTGGCATGGGGGTGCTGCGGCTTCGCCGGCGACCGCGGGATGCTGCATCCCGAACTGACCGCGTCGGCCACCGCGGCCCAGGTCGCCGAGCTGGCCGGCCGCACATTCGACGCCTACGTCTCCTCCAACCGGACCTGCGAGATGGGCATGAGCCGGGCCACGGGTCAGCCGTACGAGCACGTGCTGGAGCTGCTCGATCGGCTGACCCGCTGACCTCAGCAGCCGCTCATCTCGATGTCGACGCCGACGCTGCGCACCCGCACCGACTTGACCTCCCCGTCGGGCAGGTCGAGGCACCGCAGCAGTCCGCGTGCGGCGTGCCGGCAGGCGTGACCGCTGCCGCAGCCGCAGTCCTGCCCATCGGGGTCGCCCTGCGGCATCGGCTCGGCACGGTCGGGGTCCAGCCGGTAGGTCATCCCGCCCAGCAGGATGCCGTCGCCGCGAACGCTGACCACCACGTCACGACTCGGGCTCGCGACCACCTGGTCCGCGCTGATCTCGGCGCCCGGCGTCACCGCGAGCCGCACCGTGCGCGTCCCGCCGGCCGCCAGCCGGAACGCCGCGCCGCCCTTCGATGCCGCCCGGACCTGCCACCCGCGATCGGCCATCACCCTCGGCAGGGCGATGTCGACCGTGAAGGACGCCCTGGCCTCGAACGGGTTGTGGACCGTGAAGGCCCGGCCATCGAGCACCGCCACGATCCCGGCGGCTCCGGCCGCCGCCGGTACCGGGTGCACGTTGCGCTGGGCGATGTTGTTGTCGTGCGGCACCAACCGCCACTCCGCGATCGACTCGCCCGGCCCGAAGTTGGCGACGTTGCTCGGGTCACCCGCTGACGAGGCGATCATGAGCAGGCACTCGTGGTCGGCCGTCGTCGGGGTCCACTCGAAGGGCCCGACGACCACCTCGCCGCCCGGCGGGATGTCCGGCGCCGAGATCTGCGCCGTGGTCATCGTCACCCAGTCGTCCGGCCAGGTCAGCCCGGCTCCCGGGTCGGTGTGATACGCCTTGACGACCACAGTGGTCGCGGTCTGGGTGCCGCGGTTGCGCACCCGGGTGTAGGCATAGTTGGTCCGGGCCAGCCATGGGTCCTCGTGCAGCGTGCCGGCATCGGGGTAGCGCCGGTTCCACACGTTGTGGTTGTCCCAGTGCACCTGCTGGTAGGTGTACTCGCCGTTGCGGCCGTCGTCGATGTAGACGTCCTGCGCTGGTGGCCGGCCCTCCCGCGCCACCGGGGTGGGGGCGCCGGGCGCCTGGTAGAGGCCCTGCTTCTCGAACGCCCACCGGATGACCTTGCCGTAGGCGCCGCCCGCCAGCCCGGCGGCTGCCCAGTCGGCTGAGTCCGCCGCCTGCAGTGCCAGCACCCAAGCATCGGCGGCGGCCGGATTGGTCAGCGGCGTCAGCGTCGACACGCCCCGCAGCATGAGGTACGTCGTGACCCGGGCCGCGAAGCGACGCATGTTCACATCGGGGGAGTCACCGCCCAGGCTGCGGTAGATCCGGAAGTGACAGGTCGACAGGATCTGCTCGGAGCTGTAACCGCGGTCGTCCTGGCTGCCGCCCCAGGCCCACCCGGCGCCGACCGCCCGGTCGTGGCGGCGCGCGATGATGGCCGCGACCCACGGAAAGGTCAGGAACCGGTCCGTCGCCAGCGCATCGGGGTCGCTGAGCACCGCCGCGAAGCTGTCGCCGGCTGAGTGCGAGAAGCCGAAGTTCGCGGAGTTGACGTGGTCGTAGAGGATGCCGTGACCGCCCAGCTCGTGCAGCACGACCCGCCAGTCCAGCGCGATGCCGACCGGGTTGGTGGTGTCACCCAGGTGCGCCAGCTCGTAATCGACGTTGGCTATGCCGCCGGTGCCGTTGCCGCTGCACGAGGCGTTGATCTCGATGCCGTCTGTCGAGCCGAAGCGGCCGCGATGGTCGACGGCCAGCGGGAAGGTAGTCCCATTGAAGTAGGTGGCGCGGCTGAAGCCGAGATCCTCCACCAGGCGGATGAACGCGTCGTTGTGGTAGTAGGCGTTGACCGCGATGAAGTCGTTGGTGCGCGACCCGTAGTCGAAGTTGCTGCCCGTCGGCCGCGTCGGCGGTGCGACGGTGAACGGCTCGAAGTCCGTGACGGCCACGTGGGCGCCAGCCAGCGCCTGGTTGGCGCCAGGGGCGGGCGCGGTCAGCCCCGGCAGCGTCACCGATGTCCGAAAGCCGTCGAGCGTCGCCGCGGTTGACCCCGGACCCGCGGTACCGCCCTGGGTCAGCGGGTCCGTGCGTAACACCAGGCCGTTGACGTCGGCCAGGAACGGCCGCAGGTACAGCACGCTGGCTGTCTCGATGTCGACGACCGCGAGCCACGTCACCAGCCCGGCCGGTGGCGTCTGGACGCGGAAGACGATCTCGCGGGCGAGGCGGAAGCTGCCGTCCTCGACCCCCGGCTCGGGCAGCTCGAAGGGAAAGGCGATGCTGTGGACGTGGGGCGCGCCGTCGGCCACTCCGATAGGTGGCTGGGCGGGCGTGACCTGGCCGCCGAAGCGTTCGGCGGCGTCGTAACAGAACACCACGACCTGGTCGGTGACGATCTCGACCCGTCGGTCGTCGGCCTTGGCCCGCCGCGACGGTGCCTTCGCGGGGTCGGCGATCGTGACCGCAGCACCGAAGGCTCCCGTGAGCAGGCCGCCCTCGCCGCTGAGACCGCGCGACGGGCGTTGCTCGGGCAACTCGACATCGATGTCGGCATACGTGGTGTTGACGACCGAGGCGACCCGCGTGGGCTCGGTGCGCAGCGTCACCGTGACACCGCTGCGCCATACCGGGATCCCCCGCCAGGTCTGCTGGTAGGCGACGGTGGTGGTGTCGAGAATCGGCTTCTCCTCCAGGTATCGCAGTTCGATGCCGCCCGGCGTCGCGGCGTCCTCGATGTCCGCGACGTTCGCGACGACACCGGGATCCGTCAGCGAGGCGCCGGTCAACCACTCGCGCCGGATCCCGCTCGCCTCGGCGTGGTCGAGCAGGAACTCGCGGGCCGCGAGCTGCGGCAATTGCGCGGTGGTCCTGCGGCTGCGTTCGGCGGGTCGCAGCAGACGGGTCCGGCCCGTGGTGTCCTTGTCGACGTAGAACCGCTCTTCGGTCAGGAACTCCTGTTCCTACATGGTG
>CAZEYA010000098.1:0-6017 GCA_964516515.1 uncultured Kineosporiaceae bacterium
CCCGACCGCGAGCGTGCTGGTCGACACGACCGCCGGCGAGGACCTGTCCACCGATCAGGTCCGCTCCATCGTCCACATGGTCTCCTCCAGCGTCGAGGCGCTGCCCGCCGACGCGGTCACCGTGGTCGACGGCAGCGGCACGCTGCTGTCCGCGCCCGGCATGGCCGAGACCGGCGGCGGCGACCAGATGGAGGCCACCGCGAGCTACGAGGCCGCCATGACCGGTGACCTGCAGCGGCTGCTCGACACCATCCTGGGGCCCGGCCACGCCGTCGCCTCGGTGGCCGCCGACCTCACCTTCGATGCGACCGAGGCGACCACCGAGCGTTTCGTCACCGACGACACCGTGCCGCCGCTCAACGAGCAGACCACCGTCGAGGACTACACCGGCACCGGCGCCGCAGTCGGCGGCGTCCTCGGCCCGGACAACATCTCGGTGCCCAACGGCACGGGCACCGGCGGTGAGAACACCTACCGCAAGGAGACCCGAACGGCCAACAATGCGGTCGGCAAGGTCACCGAGCGCACGGTGACGGCGCCCGGCACCGTGCAGCGGCTGTCGGTCAGCGTCGTCGTCGACGAGCAGACCGCGGGCGGCGTCGACCTCGTGCAACTGCGCGAGAGCGTGACCGCAGCCGCCGGTCTGGACACCCAGCGCGGCGACACGATCTCGGTGACCCGGATGGCCTTCGACACCTCGACTGCCACGGCCGTCGCCGACGAGCTGGCAGCGGCCAAGCAGGCTCAGGCCTCCTCGGCGACGCAGAGCCTGATCCGGACCGGGGGGCTGGCGCTGCTGGTCGTCGTCGTCATCGTGGTCAGCCTGTTCGCGGCACGTCGGCGCAAGCCCACCGTCGACGTGCTGGACATCAGCGCCCTCGACGACGGTGGCCGCGCCGCCGCGCTGGAACACGCCCGCGAGATGGCAGCCCTGGACGCCGCGCTGTCCGCGAGCAAGGTCGACGCCGGCAAGCAGCGGGCCGCCGTCGAGACCGCCGCCCGGGCCGCGGAGGTCTCCGACCTCGTGCAGCGCCAACCCGACGAGGTCGCGGAACTGCTGCGGACGTGGCTCGCGGACCGGAGGAGCTGACGATGACCGTCGCTACCACCGAGCCCGGGACCGCACTCGACGTCGCGGCTTCCGCCGCACCGGCCTACAAGCGGACCGCGCACCTGTCAGGGCTGCAGAAGGCCGCCATCCTGCTCGTCCAGCTGGGCCGCGAGCGCGCCGGAGCGATCGTCTCGCGCCTGGACGGTCCCGAACTGGAGGAGTTGACCGCGGAGATCGTCCGGATGCGCTCGGTCCCGATGGACATCGCCAGTGATGTCATCGACGAGTTCCACGCGATGGCCGCCGGCGACAAGCGCATGACCATCGGCGGGCTCGGCTACGCCCAGGCCCTGTTGGAGGGCTCGCTGGGCAAGGACCGCGCCGGCAAGGTGCTGGACCGGGTAGCCGAGGCCAGCGTCGACATGCCCTTCCAGTTCCTGCATCAGGCCGACCCGCAGCAGATCCTGTCGGTGCTGACCGGCGAGCATCCGCAGACGATCGCGGTCGTGCTGGCCCACCTGCGTCCGGAGCAGTCCTCGCTGATCATGTCGGGGCTGGACAAGGACGCCCAGGTCGATATCGCGCTGCGGATCGCCCGGATGGGCCGGCTGGATCCGGACGTGGTCCGCAAGGTCGAGGCCGCACTGTACGGCCGCACGTCGACCGTGCTGCAGGCCAACAACGACGCCGCCGTCGGCGGGGTCAGTACGGTCGTGGAGATCATCAACAAGGCCGACCGCTCGACCGAGCGGCAGATCCTCGAAGGCCTCGACACCGCTGACAAGCCACTGGCCGAAGAGGTCCGCAGCCAGTTGTTCGTCTTCGAGGACATCACCGGCCTGGAGGACCGCGCGGTGCAGCTCGTGCTGCGCCAGGTCGACACCGCGGATCTCGCCAACGCCCTCAAGGGTGTCCGTGGCGACGTCCGGCAGAAGGTGCTGGCCAACCTGTCCGAGCGTGCTGCGCAGAACCTCGTCGAGGAGATCGAGATGCTGGGCCCGGTCCGGATGTCGGTCGTCGAGGAGTCGCAGGCCAAGGTGGTCCAGGCCATCAGGTCGCTGGAAGAGAGCGGCCAGATCGTCATCGCCCGAGGGGGAGACGATGAGCTCGTCGCCTGAGTCCCGCGATCCGATCGTGGTCACCGCCATGGACATGCCCCAGCTGCTGGTACGGCCCGCCATCGGCGACACCCATGAACCAGCAGCCGGCGCACGCGCAGCCGGTTTCGCTGCCGGGTACGCCGAAGGTCTGCGGCAGGCCACGCAGCAGGCCGCCCTCGCAGCAGGCGAACTGCGCGAACGGGAACGACTCGCTGCGGCGGATCGACTGGCGGCCACCACCAGAGCCACCCAGGCCCTGGAGCGGGCCGCTGCCCGGCTCGGTGACCTGTCCGACGGCCTGATGGCCACCCTGACCGACGTGGTGATCGACGAAGTCGTCACGCTGGCCGAGGGCGTCATCGGCGCCGAACTCAGCGACCCGGGCCTGCGGGCAGCCGCCGCGCTGCGCCGGGCCATGTCGGGGGTGGGCGACCGGGCGGCTGCCGGGCACCGGGTCAGCATCCGGCTGCACCCGGCCGACGTGGCCGCACTCGACCTGGGCGCGGCGGCCGGCGGTGTCGAGATCGTCGCCGACCCGGGCCTCGAACCCGGCGATGCCACCGCCGTCAGCGGCGACCGATGGGTCGACGCCCGGCTGCGCCAGACCCTGCACCGGGTCCGCGAGGCGATCGGCTCATGACCGCCGGCCTCGCCCTGGATCTGGGCAGCGACATCTCCTCATCGGTCCGCTCCCGCCTGGAGCGTCACAGGGGCGCCTGCGCGCCGCTGGTCGAAGGCACCGTCGTCTCCGTCGTCGGCCTCACCGTCGAGGTGGCTGGCGTCGGCGCCGCGGTCGGCGAACTGCTCGCCCTGCAGACCCCCCACGGTCCCCGCGAAGCCGAGGTCGTCGCCGCCGAGAGTGGTGTGCTGCGTTGCATGCCGCTGGCCGGTACTGCGGGCCTCGTCGTGGGCGCCCGCGCCCGGGCCACCGGCCAGGTGGCGACGGTGCCCGTCGGGTGGTCGCTGCTGGGCCGGGTGCTCGACGCCGACGGCACCCCGCTGGACGACGGGCCGCCACTGCACGGCGCGCCGAGGGCGCCGCTGGACGGCGCCGCCCCCCACCCGTTGCGTCGTCGCCGCGTCGCCGCCCCGATGCCGCTGGGGGTTCGGGTCATCGACGCCTTCACGACCATCGGTCTCGGCCAGCGGATCGGCGTCTTCGCCGGTTCCGGGGTCGGCAAGTCCAGCCTGCTGTCCATGATCACGAGGGGCAGCCGGGCACAGGCCACCGTGCTGGCGCTGGTCGGTGAGCGCGGCCGGGAGGTCCGGGAGTTCATCGAGGACGACCTGGGCCCCGAGGGCCTCGCCCGCAGCGTGGTCGTCGTGGCCACCTCCGACGCCACCCCGCTGATGCGGCTGCGGGCCGCATTCACCGCCACCCGGATCGCCGAATCCCTGGCCGACGACGGAGCGGACGTGCTGCTGCTGTTGGACAGCCTGACCCGGGTAGCCATGGCGCAGCGGGAGGTCGGCCTGTCCGCGGGGGAGCCGCCCGCCACCCGTGGCTACCCGCCGTCGACCTTCGCGCTGCTGCCGCGGTTGCTGGAACGGGCGGGCCCTCGCGAGCGGGGCTCGATAACCGGCGTCTACACGGTCCTGGTCGAGGGGGACGACCACAACGAGCCGATCGCGGACGCCGCGCGGGCGATCCTCGACGGTCACATCGTGCTGGACCGCCGGATCGCCACCGCGGGCCGCTTCCCCAGCGTCGACGTGCTGGAATCGGTCTCGCGCGTCGCCGCTCGGGTGACGACGCCCGAGCAGCGCAGCGCGGTGACCGTGCTGCGCCGGCTGCTCGCCGCTCACCGCGACGTCAAGGACCTCATCGAGGTCGGCGCCTACGTGCCCGGCAGCAACCCCGACGTCGACGCCGCGCTGCGGCTGATGCCCCGCCTCGACGCCGTGTGCCGGCAGCCGATCGCCGAGATCGCGCCGTACGAGGAGACCTGGAACCACATCCTCGAGATCGCGCGCGAGGCCCGCGCCGGCGGTGCCGGAGGCGTGACATGAGTCGCGACACGACGCCGAGGCCAGGCCTGGCCACCCTGCTCACGCTGCGCCACGCCCGCTCCGAGGCCGCAAAGTCAGACCTGTCGGCGGCCCGGGCGAAGCGGCGCGAGCGAGAGGCGGCACTCGAGCGCAGCCGGGACTGGCTGGCTGCCACCGATCTGTCGGAAGGCGATTTCGCCGCCGCCGCGGCGCGCCGGGCCGGCCTGTCCGCGGCGGTCTCCTCGGCGATGCTCGCGGTCACCGACGCGCAGGCGACCGAGGCCGCCGCCGCCACCCGATACCAGGCCGACCGGCGCTCCGAGCGCGTCATCGAGAAGCTGGTCGAACGGCTCGCGGCCGCGCATGCGGCCGCCCGCGCCCGGGTCGAACAGAACGCCATCGACGAACTGGCGCTGGCCAGGTACGCCCGCGCGCAGCGGCTCGGGTCATCGGCTGATCGCGACGCCCTCCTGACGAGCGTGGCCCGATGAGCGGCCTGGCGGCGATCCAGTCGCGCATCACCGACATCGAGGCCAGGTTGGGTATCGCCACCCGCACCGCTCCCGTCGACCTCATCGGCTCGACCGGAGCCACCGGCGCGGCGAGCGCGGACGCGTCGAGCGGCACCTCACTGTCGGGCACCCGATTCGCTGCGGCCCTCAGCGCCGCCGGATGGGCGCGCTCCGGCGCGCCCGCCGGCTCCGACGTCGTCACGGCCGCGACCCGGTACCTCGGCGTGCCCTATCGCTGGGGCGGCACCGATCCGGCGACCGGGCTCGACTGCTCCGGCCTGGTCCAGCGGGTCTTCGCCGACCTCGGCATCGAGGTGCCCCGGGTGGTCGCCGACCAGGCGGGCGCCGGGACACCGGTGCCGAGCCTCGGGCAGGCACGACCGGGCGATCTGCTGGTGTGGCGCGGCTCGCCGAACCACATCGGGATCTACGTCGGCGAGGGCAGGATGCTGCACGCCCCCAAGACCGGCGACGTGGTGCGCATCGGTGACATCCGAAGCGCCCCGCCCGACACCATCCGCCGGATCACGGGCGGCAGCCCGGCTGAGCCGGTCGGCGCCGGCGCCCACGCAGTGCCTTACGGGTCGCTGTTCGCCGCGACCGAGCAGCGGTACACCCTGCCCGCGGGGGTGCTGTCGGCGATGGCCGCCCAGGAGTCGGGCTTCGACGCCGATGCGATCAGCCCGGCAGGCGCCATCGGCCTCATGCAGTTCATGCCCGGCACCGCCGACGATCTCGGGATCAACCCTCGGGACCCGGTGCAGGCCGTCGACGGGGCGGGCCGCTACCTGCGCCGGCAGCTCGACGACTTCGGTTCGCTGCCGTTGGCGCTCGCCGCCTACAACGCCGGCCCCGGCGCGGTGCGCGCCGCGGGTGGCATCCCGGCCTATGACGAGACGACGGCCTACGTCGCCTCGATCCTCTCGAAGCTGCCTGGAGGCATCCGGTGACGCCCGCCACGAGCACCACTGCCGGCAAGCTCGCGCCCACCCCCCCCACGACGAATGCTGCAGCCGCCCGATCCTCGTCACACTCCGGGAGCCCGGGCGCGGCCTTCGAGGCGGCCCTGGGTGTCGCGCTCGGTGACACAGCTGCCGCGACGGACCCGAGCACCCCTGCCGACGACCCGACCCATCCCGAGGACGCGCCGCTCGTCGACGCCGTGGCGACCGCAGCAGTGCCGTCGCCGCTGGTGCTCGTGCCCGATCAACCTGGGCCGCCGGCCGTGCCCGTGGCCGCTGCGCTGCCCGGGGCGATGCCGACTGCCGGACCCGAGCCGGTCACGCCCACCGGTGACACTCAATCGGCCCTGCCCGTCACCGGTTCGCCCGGGCCCGGTTCGCCCGTCACCGGTTCGCCCGGGCC
>CAZEYA010000098.1:6117-14170 GCA_964516515.1 uncultured Kineosporiaceae bacterium
GCCCGTCACCGGTTCGCCCGGGCCCGGTTCGCCCGTCACCGGTTCGCCCGGGCCTGGTTCGCCCGTCACCGGCTCGCCCGGGCCTGGTTCGCCCGTTATCGGTGCGCCCGCAACGATGCCCGTCGCCGACACGGTTGCGACGGGTGCAGCGCTGCAGCAGGCGGTCGCCTCGACCTCCGCTGTCGGTGACGCTGCTGGGCCGGGCACGTCCGTTGCGCCCGCCTCGCCCGCCGCTGCCGTCATGACGGCGGTGCTGGTTCCGCCGGCACAGCTCACCGGGGTGGCGCCGCGCCTGCTCAACACACCCGACGATCAGCAGTCGGCCGCGACGCTCGACAAGCCTGGCCGGGGCGATCCGGCAACCGCCAACGCACGCTTGATGGTCCCGACGACCGCACCGATACCGAGCGACGAGTGGACCCCCGCACCGCCGGTGCCGGCTCACACCGCCGGCTCGCCGGCCCTCGCGTCAGCGGTCCAGCCGAGCCTGCAGTGGAGCGGTCCCGTGAGCCGGCTGCCCGACGCAGAGCCGCTGCCGGATCTCGCGCCAGTGAGCCCGGCCCTGCCCCTCACGGGCGCCGTACCGGCAGCCGCCGGTCAGCTGACCGCAGCCGCGACGGCGACCGGCCCCTTCACCCTGGCCCGGTTGGACGCCGTACCGGACCTGCTCGCCGCTGCCATCGCGACCCGCGGCGGGCACCAGCTCGTGGTGGAACTGAGCCCCGCTGCGCTGGGGCCGGTCCGGGTCCGGGCGACGCTGCGCGACGGTTCAGTCACGGTCGAGCTCACCGGCGGCGCCGACGTCGCCCGCGAGGCTCTGCGTGGCGTGCTCGCCGACCTGTCGGCCGCACTGTCCGCCGCCGGCGTGGATGCCGACGTCACCGTGCGCGAGTCCACCTTCGCGGGCACCGGCGGCGACCCGGCTTCAGGCGCCCCGCAACGGCAGCCACAAGCCGCGGGCAACCGGCTGACGACCGTCTCCGCTGGCGACGATGAGCCGATCGATGCCCCCACCCGCTGGCATCAGGCGCACGCACCCGGTGCCGGCACCCGCCTGGACGTGCGGGTCTGATCCGACCATCAGACAACCACCCCATCACGATCACCACCAGCCATAGCGAGGAGCCACATGACGATCACCACCGGGACCGCACCCACAGGGGGAGCGAACCTGTACTCGGCCACGACCACGCCCACCAAGACCACCGGCAAGAGCACCCTGGACAGCACCGACTTCCTGACGCTGCTGGTCGCTCAGCTGAGGTACCAGGACCCGCTGGACCCCGCGAAGGGTGCCGAATTCGTCGCCCAGACCGCGCAGCTGACCAGCGTCGAGACGCTGAAGGACCTCGCCGGGACCACCGAGCAGGCGTTCGCACTGCAGCAGCGGTGGTCGTCGGCGGCCCTGGTCGGCCGCCAGGTCACATATGCCACCGCTGACGGGACCACGGTCTCCGGGACCGTCACCTCCGTGGCGTTCTCCGGTACCGACCCGGTGCTGCGGGTGCGCACCGGCGACGGTGCCGCCGCCACTACCTCCGACGTCGCACTCAGCGCGTTGAGCGAGGTCAGTACGGAGATCCGCACCGCCTGACCCGCTGCCACCAGTCGACCCATCCCGGATCCATCCGCGACAACGAAGGAGAGTCCCCAATGCTCCGGTCCATGTTCTCCAGCATCAGCGGCCTGCGCTCCCACCAGACGATGATGGACGTCACCGCCAACAACATCGCCAACGTCAACACCGCCGGATTCAAGTCCTCGGCCACGGTGTTCCAGGACGCGCTCAGCCAGCTGCTGCAGGCCCCCGGCGCGCCCGACCCCGGCGGCGCTATCGGTGGCACCAACCCGGCGCAGGTCGGTCTCGGTACCCGGGTGGCCGGCATCAGCAGCAACTTCGGTCAGGGCGCCTCACAGAGCACCGGCAAGAGCACCGACCTGATGATCTCCGGGGACGGGTTCTTCGTCGTGGAGAAGAGCGGCCAGCAGTTCTACACCCGCTCCGGCGCCTTCTCCTTCGACGCTGTCGGCAACCTGGTCACCACCGACGGCGCCTTCGTGCAGGGGTGGCTGGCCAACGCCGGCGTGGTCAGCACGACCGGCCCATTGGTCGACCTCAAGCTGCCCGTCGGCACCCTGCTGCCGCCGGTGGCCACCACCACCGTCACCACGACCGGCAACCTGCCCGGTGGTGCCGCCACCGGCACCGTGCTGACCACGTCGATCCCCACCTACGACGCCGCGGGTGTCGCCACCAACGTGATCGCCACCTTCACCAAGCTGGCCGGTACCCCGGAGTGGTCGGTGACGCTGGACCGGGGCGCGGTCAACGTCCCCGCCGCCAACCTGGACTTCAGCCCGGCGGGCACTACCCCGACGCCGACGACCATGACGATCGCGGGTATCACCGTCGACCTCTCGGCGCTGACCAACTACGCCGGCGCCACCACGGTCGGTGCGACTTCGCAAAACGGCTCCGCGGTCGGGTCACTGCAGTCCTTCACGCTCGGCAACGACGGATCGTTGCAGGGCGTGTTCTCCAATGGGTTGCGCCAGACCCTGGGTCAGGTGGCCATGGCCGCGTTCAACAACCCGCAGGGACTGGAGAAGGCCGGCAACACGACCTTCCGCGAGACGGTCAACTCCGGTGTGGTGCAGGTCGGCGCGCCCGGCACGGGGCCGCGGGGCACGTTGACCGGCGGCTCGCTGGAGATGTCCAACGTGGACCTCTCCCAGGAGTTCACCAACTTGATCATCTCGCAGCGCGGCTTCCAGGCGAACTCACGGGTCATCACCGCCTCCGACGAGCTGCTGCAGGACCTGGTCAACATGAAGCGATGAGGTGAGCCGGGGCTTCAGCAGCTGTTGTGACACGCGGTGACGGGCATTGCGCCACGCCCGTCACCGGTGCGGGCGATCAGTAGGGCGGGCCGGCGGGCCGATGACGTGATGGCACCCCCCTGGGTGCGACCCCTCGAGGGTGGACGAGCCAACGCCACGGACGGACGACGTGATCCCGGTGATACCACTGACCAGGCTGAACGGTACGAGCTTCGCGCTCAACCCCGACCTCGTCGCTCGCGCTGACGTGACCCCCGACACCGTCCTGACACTGACCGACGGCGCGAAGTACGTCGTCACCGAGAGCCTCGCGGACGTCGTCCACCTCATCATCGATTACCGCGCGGCCATCCTGCGCGCTGCCGCCGAGCCCGAGGTGAGCGAGTCCCGCGCCCAGTTCCAGGTCGAGTCGCTCCAGCTGGCAGCGGACCACGAGGACCCGGCGACAGTCGTCGAGCCGACGTGGCGACCCACCGTCGTCCCGCTTCATCCCAGGAGGGTGTAGGACATGGATCTCGCCGCCATCATCGGTCTGGTCGTCAGCCTCGCCGCCATCTGCCTCGGCATCGTCCTGGCCGGTGGCGACCCCGCCGTCATGTTTCAGGCGCCGCCCATCATCCTCGTCCTCGGCGGTGCGCTCGGTGTCACCGTCATGGGCGGCACGCTCAAGGACACCCTGAAGCAGCCCAAGATCCTCATCAAGGCGTTCACGGCCAGAATCCCTGCGCAGGACACGACGGTGTCCAACCTGGTCTCGCTGTCGGACAAGGCACGCCGCGAGGGACTGCTCGCGCTGGAAGAGGCCAGCAAGGACATCAACGACCCCTACCTCAAGGACGGCCTCCAGCTCGCGATCGACGGCACGGACCCGGACGATCTAGACGAGGTGATGCGCTCGCAGATCGATGCCAAGCGCGCCGCCGACAAGCAGGGCGCCAAGTTCTGGGCCGACGCCGGCGCGTACGCCCCCACGGTGGGCATCATCGGCACCTGCCTGGAGCTGGCCAGCGCCCTGCAGGCGCTGGACGACCCCGCATCGCTCGGACCCAAGATTGCGTTGGCGCTGCTCGCGACCCTCTGGGGCGTCATGTCCGCGAACTGCCTCTTCCTGCCACTGGCGGCCCGGCTCAAGCGGCTCTCGGAGATCGAGTGCGGCCAGATGGAGATGGTCGTCGAGGGCATCCTCGCCATCCAGGCCGGCGCCAATCCGCGGGTACTCGCCCGCAAGCTGGAAAGCCTGCTGGTCGACAAGCCGGCCGAGAAGAAGGCCGCCTGATGTCCGCGGCCGAGGGCGGCCGTCATGGCGGAGCGCCTCGCCGCAAGAAGCGAGGCGGCCACCACGAGGAGGAGCACGAGAACCACGAGCGGTGGCTGGTCAGCTATGCGGACATGATGACCCTGCTCATGGCGCTGTTCCTCGTCATGTTCGCCATGAGCACCGTCGACAAGATCAAGTTTGAGCAGCTCGCGAACGGCCTCGCGGCTGGCTTCGGAAAACCTGCCTACGTCCCGCTGGAGGGGGGCGACGGGATTCTGCAAGCCGGCGACAGCCAGATCGATCCGATTCCCTTGGACGCCCTGACGCTGGCGATCCCGGCGATCGACCCGGGCAGCTTTGACACCGAGGCGCCGGGCGAGGAGGGCGTCACACCGCCCGATCTGCTGCAGCGGGCCCAAGTAGAGGCGCAGCGACTGCAGGAGATCGCCGAGCTGGCCGAGGCCCGCCTGGAGGTGGCCGGGTTGGCGGGCCGCGCTGACTACCGCATCGACCAGCGGGGCCTGGTCATCGCCCTGGTCGCCGACAACATCCTGTTCCGCAACGGCAGTGCCGAGCTGGAGCCCGACGGACGTCTGGCCGTCGACGCCGTCGCCCCCGTACTACGCGACCTCACGGTGCCGTTGGAGGTCGAGGGGCACGCCAATCACCTGCCGCTGTCGGGTAGCGCCCTCTATCCGTCCAACTGGGAGCTGTCCGCCGCGCGCGCCGCCAGCGTGGTTCGTCACCTCATCGAGGCCGACGGGCTCGATCCCGCCCGATTGAGCGCTACCGGATACTCCGACACCCGCCCGCTGGTACCAGTCGGTGATCCCACCGCCATCGAGCGCAACCGACGGGTCGATGTCGTGGTGACTTCGACCGAGTCTGCAGAGGTTCGAGCGCTGCTGCCGGCGCTGTCGCGCGACCTGGCGCCAGAGACGACGTGAACCCCCGTGCTGCCCCAGCCCGAGCCACCGACATGACCGGAGGAACTGATGCCCGATCTGAAGGAACGCAAGTTGGCAGGAGCGACGTCGACACCAGGTGCCGCCGACGGCACCCCTACCGACGAGGCCGTTGGCGCCAAGAAGAAGGGAAAGAAACTCATCATCATCGTCGCCGCCGCGGTCCTGCTGGTGGCGGGGGGCGGTGGCGCCTTCTGGTTCCTCACGATGCGGGCGCCGGCCGAGGAACCGCCACCGGAACCCGGTGAGGTCGCGGCTTTCGGGCCGATCAGCGTCAACCTGGCCGAAGGGCATTACCTCAAGGTCGGTGTCGCGATCCAGCTGGCCGCCACTGCCGGCGGTGGCGGCCACGGCAAGAAGGTCGTCGTCGACGGCAGCAAGGCCCTGGACCTGACCATCGAGGCGTTTTCGGGCAGGACGGTGGCTGACCTGGGCGATCCCGCTCAACGCGCGCTCATCAAAGAGGAGCTGCTGCACGACGTCGAGGAGGCGTACCACGAGAACCATCACGTCGTGATGGACCTCTACTTCACCGAATTCGTCACCCAGTGACCACGAAACGTCCGATCGACCGGCCAGTGACGGGCGCGTGACCGATCGGAACCCAACCTGAGGGAACAGGCCCTCAACTCCACCGGACGGATGCCGATACCCAGAGCGTGTCGACCGAACGGGTGGTGCCCACCGGCCATGAGCCGGCTGATGCGCCGATCAGCGGCGGTGGTGGCAATGGCCGCCGTCGGCGGCGAGGGGCGGTGGTGCCCTACGACTTCCGGCATCCCACGAAGCTGAGCCGGGATCACGCCCGCGGCCTGCAGATCGTCTATGAGACCTTCGCGAGGCAGTGGGCGACGCAGATGACCGCGTCGCTGCGGACCACTGCTTCGATCGACCTCAATACCATCGAGCAGCGCAGCTACGGCGCGTTCGTCGCCGGCCTGCCGGAGCCGACATTCATGGCCATGTTCACCGCCCCCCCGCTGCAAGGACAGTGCGTCGTGCAGTTCGACCTGGCCGCGACCATGGGCTTCGTCGACCGGATGCTCGGCGGACCGGGGGGGGCCGCGCAGCCGAAACGGCAGCCGTCCAACATCGAGGTACTGCTGCTGCGTCAGCTGCTCGACCGGATGCTGCGGGAGCTGCGCTACAGCTTCGCCCAGGTCGTCGACATCACGTGCGAGGTGGGCGGCATCGAGACGAACCCGCAGTTCGCTCAGGCCGCCGCGCTCACCGACATCATGGTCGTCGCAGAATTCTCGATTCGCATCGGGCCGGCCGCCACCAGCTCCTTGACCACTGCGAGCATCGCGCTGCCGTTCGAGAGCATCGAGGCTCACATGCGCCCCACGCCCGGTGATGCGAGCCCCGCTGCTGCCGTGGAACGCCATCGCCAGCAGGCGCTGACGACCAGCGGCATCAACGGCACGCCGGTCGACGTCGGGGTCCGGCTCAGCTCGGTGCGCATGGGCGCCAAGGAGCTGCTGTCGCTGACCACCGGCGACATCGTCCGCATCGCTCACCCGACGGCTCGCCCTCTGACGATCGTCGTGGGCGACGTTCCCGTTGCCCGGGCCGTGGTCGGTGGATCCGGCACCCGGTTGGCCTGTCTCGTCGTCGATCCTAAGGAGACGGTCGAATGAGTGCCGTGGCCACCACCGCTGATCAGGTACTGCTGGCGGCCGACGCCGCCATCGGGCTGCTGCCGATCCCCGCCGGTGCTGTCGTCGAGGCGGCGACGCCTGCGGACCTTGCGTCGCAGTGGGCGGGTGTAGTGCGCCGGTTCACCGGCGCCCGGGGCGGCGCCACGGCGCTGCTGCTCAACCCCGCGGCCGCCGACGCGCTGAGCGCCGCGCTGGCCCAGGCCACCGCCCCCCCATCAGCGGCCGACCCGGCCGAGGCGGCAGCTGATGCCGCTACCGCCGATGCGGCCGTTGCGGGCGTGGGCACCGGCCTTGGTGCTGGCGCTGACGCGGTGTCGACCGCTGAGTTCGTGGCCGCGCTGGTACCCGCACTGGACGCGATGTCGACCACAGTCGGCCCGATCGCCGTCCTGGACGCCAAGCCGACCACTGGTGCCATGCTTCAGGAACTGCTCGCCGCGGCTCCGGTCGCCGCGGTCGCCGTGATCACCGTCGACGGCAATGCTGCCGCCTACATCGCGCTGTGCCTGGACGCGGCCCCGGCCGGGCCGGGCGTCCCTGCTCCCCGCCTCGCCGGTGACGCACCGCTCGACGGTCCGGACGCCATGTCGACCGCCCGCGGCATGGACCTGTTGCGATCGGTTCCTATGGAGGTCACCGCCGAGATCGGCCGGACCAGGATGACCATCCAGGAACTGCTGTCGCTCTCGCCCGGCGCCGTGGTCGAACTGGACCGTCCCGTCGGCAGCCCGGCGGACGTGCTGGTCAACGGCCGGCTGTTCGCGCGGGGCGAGGTCGTCGTCGTCGACGAGGACTTCGCCATCCGGATCACGGAGATCGTGGACCCCAACGCCGACCCCACGGCGGCGTGATAGGCGTGGACGTCGCCGAGAGCCTGGCCCGCAGTGTCGGTGGCCTGGCGGTGGTGCTAGGGCTGATCTGGATCGCCGTACGGCTGCTCCGTCGCCGGATGGCCATGCCCAGCCAGTCGCAGCTGCGAGTGGTGCAACGGGTCGGGCTGGGCAAGAAGTCCGGCGTCGCCGTCATCGAGGTCGGCGAGCGTTGCATCCTGGTCGGGATCGGGGAGTCGAGTATCACATTCCTGTCCGAGGTGGAGTCCGAGCCGGGTTCCGTCACCGACCTGCGGCCGGCCAGTACCACGGGGCCTGCCGAGACCTCGGTACCGCCAGCGGTGCCGTTGCAGCGCCCGGTGCCGCCCGGGCTGCGGGGCGTCATGGCCCGTGCCCAGGACCGGACGGTCCGCCGATGACCCGGCTGCTGCTGCGCCTGGCCGTGATCTGCGGCACGGTGCTGGTTGCAACTGCCGTCTGGGCCAGCGCCGCGACGGC
>CAZEYA010000099.1:0-14054 GCA_964516515.1 uncultured Kineosporiaceae bacterium
CAAGGCTGGCGGCAGCTCCAGCGCCTATACGCAGCGAACCTGCAGCTGACGCCAGGCCGCCATCTCGGTTGGTGCAGCGGCGGTTGACGTCCGACCAGGTCGCTGAGCTTCTGGCGAAGTACGAGGCAGGCGCAGACATGAAGGAGCTCGCGGTTCCCTGGCATGTCCACCGGACAACGGTAGCCACCCAGGTGAGATCTCGTTCAGTGTCATCGGCTCGCGACAACTTCCTACAGGTCCAACTCGTTGATCGAGAGGCCGACATCGCGGAGGATTCCCCGCAGAGTGCCCTTGGCCACGTCGCGGTTGCCGTGGACGGGGACCGTGGCCGGGACCGTGGTGCCTCGACCGTCCGAGTGACGCATGACGTGTTGGCTGCCCGCGATGCGGGCGACGACGAAACCGTGTCGTTCCAGCGCCTTCACGGTTGCGCCACCGGAAACCGACGGGACGGCCATCAGGCCGCAGTGACGGTGAGCGTCGACTCCCGTGGCGCGCCGAACTCCTCGATCAGACCGGCGAGGGCCTCGCGAAGATCCGCAATGGCCGCTTCTTCGGTATCGCCCTCGCCATGGCCGCCCAGACCGGGACGAAGCTGCGCGTGAGCGCACCAGACACCGTCCTCGTCCTGCTCCACGTCGTACGGGACGTGCACCGTCCGTTGGCTCACCAGCCCACGGTGCCGGCGCCCAGCCGGCTCGTCAGGATCCGACGATCGGCTGCCCGGCGAGCGCAGCTGAGTACACCGCGGAAGTACACCCACGCCACCGACCTCAGGTGGCCATCAGCGACCGCGCCCATGCCGCCAACCGCGTGTCTGACGGCATCCGACCGACCTGGCGGGAGTTCACACCGAAGGGGTCGCTGGTTCGAACCCAGTACCGCCCACCAGCAGAAACACCATTCAGGCCGTGGCCTCGCAGGGGCCAAAGTTGGCAGAAGGTCAGCACGCCCCGTCCGAGGATTGCCCGGACCGCGCCGTCGCGGTTGCTGCTCGGGTGCACGTACAGGTTGCGTGTACGGGATCGAGACGTCATGGACGAGGGCACCGATCACACGAGCGGCCATCTGTCGCCCCGGGCCAGTCTGCAGCTCATGACCTGCCAACCAAGGTCCAAACTGCAGGCTAGAGCCTGCAGCAGCAGCGCCAGCGTTCATAGGTCGTCCACGGCGTGGAGTTCCGCATGAGGGACGGCGGGACCTCCCACCGCACCACGTGGGCGACGGCGCCCTGCGAACCACGACGATCATGCCTCGGCCAACGCCTGCCGGCCCGAGTATGTCCAGGGTGACCCGTCACTGGTGGGTCCAGTGGTCTGTAACCTGTCGTCCCAGGCGGTGTGCCATGCGAGCTCGACGAGTGAGGGGTCCCACCGGAGGACCGTCACGATCGGCTGGTCCAGGGCGGTGCACCTCGCGCGAACGCGCACACCGAGTGGAGGACGCACGTGACCCAAGATCCCATCCGCCCGACGCCGAGGCCGGCGCCCGAGGCGACGGGAGAGGTCGGCGACCAGGACGCGGCCGTACTGCCACGAGGCGCGCGCAAGGGCAAGCGCGAAGGCAAGCGAAAAGAGACCTTGAGCGAACGCGCCGAGCGGCTGGCGGGCTCCAACAAGGCGATGGGCCTCCTGTCGGTCGTGTCGATCGCCGAGAGCGCGCTTCTGCCGCTGCCGGTCGACGCCGTGGCGTTGCCGATGATGGCGGCGGCTCGGGACCGCATCCCGCTCATTGTGCTGGTAGGTGCGGTCACCAGCGTCGTCGGCGGCACTCTCGGCTACCTGATCGGCTTGTTCGGCTTCGAGCTGATCGGCGAGCCGGCGATCGCCTTGTTCGGTGCGACCGAGGACTTCTCCGCCATCCAGGCGCGGATCAGCGAGGACTGGATCAGCGGCGTGTGGATCATCTTCCTGGGCGCGGTCTCTCCGATCCCGTTCAAACTGGTGTGCATCAGCGCCGGCTTCACCCAGTTCCCGTTCTGGATCTTCCTGGCCGTGGCGATCGGCGGACGCGTGCTCCGATTCGCTGCGTTCGGTGCCCTGTTCTGGTTCTTCGGACCGGTCGCCAACCGATTGTTGAAGCGCCACGGCCGTGTTGTGGGTGTCGCGATGATCGTCATCATCGTCGTCGGCTTCCTCGCCAGCCCGTTCCTGTTGTAGCTCCGCCGCTGCGATCGGGGCCAGGGGACGAATCCAGGCCCGGCTCGCCTGCGATCGTCACCCGCTCCGGCTCAGTCCGGTGCTCGACATCGGCTGCCGCTGGGGAGGCGCCGCCCCATCCTCCCGAACTCCATGCTGCCCTGCGCCGCCCAGAGCGCGGGAGCGGCGGAGGGACGGCTGATCCTCGAGGACTGGCACAACGTCGGCGCCGACTACTACCCGACCCTGGTGGCCTGGCACGCCAACGTCGCAGCGGCGTGGGACGACCCCCCCCCCGCGCGGACCCTCGTCGTGGTCCCGGCTGGAGTGGACGTACAGGTTGAGCGCCGTGCTGGCGGACGACAGGCCCCGACCCGGCTCGGCGGTGTGTCGCCGTGCTCGCATCGCGGGCTGCAGCCTGTCGAGGAGTTGGACGCGCGTCAGTGACATCCGCTGCTGCCACGGTGCTCGTCCACCGTCTCGTCGCCGCCGGACACGTGACCCGCGAGCCGCACCCGACCGATGGCAGCCGCACCGTGCTCAACCCCACGGCCAATGCCTTCGCCTCGATGGCACCCGTCATGGAACCCCTGCTGGTCGAGTTGGAACAGGCCGCAGCGGGCCTCACCGCCGACGAACGAGAGGTGATCGCCATCTACCTCGGCCGGGTCGCGACCGCGCTCTCGCGCCTCGTCGAGCTGTGAAGGGCCGCTGGCCCCACGTAGCGACCCGTCACGACCGGGCGCCGGCGCCCAGCAGCTCGTGATCCTCGGCCGGAGTCACCGGCGGTCCGCCGAAGAGGCGGTGGTGCAGTCGCCGCAGCGGCCCAGGCGCCCACCAGTTCCACTCACGCAGTAGCGTCATGGTCGAGGGCACCAGGAGCACCCGGACCAGGGTTGCATCGAGCGCGATCGCCACGGCGAGGGCAATGCCCATCTGCTTGATCACCAGCAGCTGGCCGGTGGCGAACCCGGCGAAGACGATGACGAGGATGAGGGCGGCGGAGGTGATGATCCGGCCCGAACGCTGCAATCCCAGCGCGACTGCCTCGTCGTTGCCGAGCCCCTGGTCGCGCAACTCCTTGATGCGGGACAGCAGGAACATCTCGTAGTCCATGCTCAGGCCGAAGCCGAAGGCGAGCACCAGCGGAGCGATGATCACTTCGAGGCCACCCATGGCGGTGAAACCGAGCAGCCCCTCCAGGTTCCCGTCCTGGAAGATCAGCACGGTCACGCCCAGCGCCGCGCCCAACGACAGCAGGTTCATCACCAGCGCCTTGACGGGAATCAGCACCGACCCGGTCATGGCGAACAGCAGAACGAGGGTGGCCAGCACGACGATGGCCAGCGAGATCGGTGCGCGCTCGCGGATCGACTGCACCAGGTCCACCAGGATGGCGGTGTCACCCGTGACGTAGGTGGCGAAGGCCGAGTCCGACGTCACCGCCCGGATGTCGCGGACGCTCTGCCGACCCTCCTGCCCGGCCGGGTCGGCGGCGTCCAGCCGGACATCGATGGCCGAGTAATCGGTCCCACCGGACACACCGAGCGGCGCGGCGGACTCGACCCCGGCGACGCCAGGCACGTCGCCGACAGCGCGAACCAGCCCCGCCAAAGCGACCGCATCGGTGGTCGCCGCCACGATGGTGACGTCGGGGTCGCTGAGCACGGGGTAGTCGGCGTCGAAGGTGTCGAAGAACTGCCGCTGCTCGTTACCCACCGGCAGCAACCCGATCCCCGACGCCCGGACGTCCAGCCGAGCCGCGGGCAGCGCCAGGGCGGCCAGGGTCGCCGCGACCAGCAGGGTGACCAGGATGGGGCGCCGCTGCACCCGGCGCGCGACGGCGGAGAACGCCCCGTCGTCGTCGGCGGCCACCCCGCCCAGGCGCCGGGCGACCCCGCCGATCACGGGCAGCCGCATCAGCGCCCCCGGGCGATCCAGTGCGGCCCCACCGACAGCTAGCAGGGCGGGCACCAGGGTCAGCGCCACGAGCATGGCCACCAGCACGACCGACAGCCCGGCAGCACCCATGGCCCGCAGTACGGGCGCCTCGAAGACCAGCAGCCCACCGAGGCTCAGCGCGACGGTCACGCCGGAGAACGCGACAGTCCGACCCGCCGTCGCCATCGTCGCGGCCATGGCTGCGACCAGCCGATCCCGCTCGGCCCCGCCTGCGGTGACAGACCCTGCAGCCCCCAACTCCTCGCGATAGCGGGACACGATCAGCAGGCCGTAGTCGATGCACAACCCGAGCCCGAGCACTGACACGACCGTCACCACCGAGGTGTCGACGGTCAGGAGGTAGGAGAACCCGAGCAGGCAGGCCAGCGCCCCGACGATCGAGGCGAACGCGCCCAGGATGGGGATCCCGGCGGCCAGAAACCCGCCGAAGACGACGACCATGACCAGCAGCGACAGCGGCAACGCGATGAGCTCGCCCCGCCGCAGGTCCTCCTCGACCTGCTCGGTGATCTCGTCGAAGACGAGCAGCCCGCCACCGACCGATCCGTGCGCACCGGGCACCGCTGCGCCGATATCGGACACCAGGACGTCCAGGTGCTGCTGCACGGCCTCGTCGGCAGTGATCGGGGCGCCGGCCTCGATCCTCACCGACACCAGGAACCCGTCGCCGTCGGCGGCGATGAGCGCGTCCCGGCGCGGGTCGCCCGCGGGCAGCGCGAACGGGTCGGCGACGGCGATGACCGAAGGCTCGTCGGCCAACTCGGCTCGAGCCGCGGCGACCAGCGGATCGAGCCGGGCGAGGACGGCAGGATCGGCCAGGTCGACGCCGGAGACCGCCGTCCCCACGAACGACGTTCCGTCGGAGGTGTCCTGGAGGATCTCGAACCCGTCCAGCGCTTCACCCGGAGCAGCCGGGGCGCCCTCATCGAGGTTGTCGAACAGCGCTGTGCCACCGAGCGCGCCGGTGGCCAGCGCTGCGCACAGCGCCGCCAACAGAGCCCATCCCGCCAGGACGACTCGTGGATGCCGCGAGACCGCGCGGCCGAGGGCGGCGAACATGCCTTCCATCGTGACACCCGGGTCGGGCACGCGACGCGGCGCGTAGCGTGCCCGGCGTGGTGGCTGTCGCTGGGCTCGCCCGGCCGGGGTTCGACCCCCAGTCACCGCTGGCCGTCCGGATGCGGCCCCGCAGCCTCGACGAACTCGTCGGTCAGCAGCACCTGCTGGGGGCTGGGTCGCCGCTGCGGCGTCTCGTGGACCCGGCGGCCGACGGCGAACTGGTGCGCATCGGGCCGTCGTCGGTGGTGCTGTGGGGGCCGCCGGGCACCGGCAAGACCACGATCGCCCACCTCGTCGGGACCAGTCCGGATCGTCGCTACCGCGAACTGTCAGCGGTGACCGCGGGCGTCAAGGACGTCCGGGCCGTGATCGACGACGCGCGTACCGCCCGCGACGGCCTGGAGCAGGCCACCACCGTGCTCTTCCTCGACGAGATCCACCGCTTCAGCAAGGCCCAGCAGGACGCGCTGCTGCCCGCGGTCGAGAACCGCTGGGTGGTGCTGGTCGCCGCCACCACCGAGAACCCCTCGTTCTCGGTGGTCTCACCATTGCTCTCGCGGTCGCTGGTGCTGACGCTGCGGCCGTTGACCGAGACGGACATCGGCGGCCTCATCGAGCGCGCCGTAGCCGACCCGCGCGGCCTGGACGAGGCGGTGACGTTGGCGGCGGACGCGCGGGAGCACCTGGTCCGGCTCGCCGGCGGCGACGCCCGCCGGGCGCTGACCGCGCTGGAAGCCGCCACCGGGGTGGCGATGGGCCGCGGCAGCGACACCGTGACCCTGGCCGACGCGGAGGCTTCGGTGGACACCGCCGCCGTGCGGTACGACCGCGACGGGGACGCGCACTACGACGTCGCCAGCGCCCTCATCAAGTCGATCCGGGGCAGTGACGTCGACGCCGCGCTGCACTGGCTCGCCCGCATGATCGTCGCGGGGGAGGACCCCCGGTTCATCGCCCGCCGACTGGTCATCTCGGCCGCCGAGGATATCGGGATGGCCGATCCGACAGCCCTGCTGACCGCCGTCGCCGCGGCCCAGGCCGTCGCCTTGATCGGGATGCCGGAGGGCCGGATCATCCTGTCCGAGGCGGTCGTCCACCTCGCGACGGCACCGAAGTCCAACGCCGCCTACGTCGGCATCGGGCGGGCGATGGCCGATGTGGCGGCGGGCCGGGGCGGGCCGGTACCGATGCACCTGCGTGACGCCCACTACACCGGCGCAGCCCGGCACGGCCACGGCATCGGCTATGTCTACGCCCACGACACCCCGCACGGCGTCGCCGCCCAGCAGTACCTGCCCGACGACCTCGCCGAGGCGAGCTATTACCGCCCCACAGACCACGGCGCCGAACGCGGGATGGCCGAACGGCTCGCCCGGTTGCGCACCCTGCTGGGTCGCGACGGCTGACCCACGCTCGCAGCAGCGGATACCCCGGGGCGTGAGCCCGACCCAGCCGCTAGGGTCGCGTCCCATGACCCTCGGAGGCGTGGCGGCCCTGCTCGTGGCGATCGCCATTCTCGTCCTCGTCATCATGCTGGCGGTGCCGCTGATCAAGCTCGGCTCGCTGATCGACGAGACTCGGATCACCGTCCGCACGCTGTCGAACGAGACAACCCCGCTGATCCGCGAGGTGACGACGACGGTGGAGGGGACCAACGCCCAACTCGGCAAGGTGGACGTCATCACGACCAACGTCGCCTCCGCGACGTCCAACGTCTCTGCGCTCACCTCGTTGTTCGCGGCGACGCTGGGATCACCGATCATCCGGGTGGCCGCCTTCACCTACGGCGTCCGGCAGACGCTGGCCGGCCGCTCGGCCAAGCCGAGGAAGGGTCGGCGGGACCGGTGAAGGGGCGCCTGTTCTGGCTGCTCATCGGTAGCGGGCTGGCTTTCTACCTGCTGCGCCGGCTCGGCGTCGTGCGCTCCTCGGCGTCGGACCTGGCAACCCAGGCCGCGAGGCAGGTCGGCGTGGCAGCCGGGGAGGGGGTCAGCGCCCGGGCGGGCAACGCCGTCGCGGCAGCCCGCAACTTCGGCGCCGAGGTCCGGGCGCATGCATCCGAACGTGAGGCCGAACTGCGCGCCGCCGTCGCCCCCGCCGACGACGAGGAACGTCCGCCCATCCGCACGCTCTAGCCGGACCATCCAGCCGGACCATCAGAAGGAGACCACAGCGATGCTGACCGCGGAGATCCGCCGCCGCTGGCTGACCTACTTCGGTGACCGGGACCACGCCATCGTGCCGAGCGCGTCGCTGATCTCGCCGGACCCGTCGCTGCTGTTCACCGTCGCCGGCATGGTGCCGTTCATCCCGTACCTCACCGGCCGCGAGACCGCGCCGTACAAACGCGCGACCAGCGTGCAGAAATGCCTGCGCACCAACGACATCGAGGAGGTCGGCCGGACCACCCGGCACGGCACGTTCTTCCAGATGAACGGCAACTTCTCCTTCGGGGACTACTTCAAGGCCGACGCCATCGCGTTCGCGTGGGAGTTGCTGACGTCCCCGCAAGCCAAGGGTGGTTACGGGTTCGACCCGGACACGCTGTGGGTCACGGTGTACGAGGATGACGACGAGGCGATCTCGCTGTGGCGGGAAGTGGCCGGCTTCCCGACCGAGCGCATCCAGCGCCGCGGCAAGAAGGACAACTACTGGCACACCGGTCAGCCGGGCCCGGGTGGCCCGTGCAGCGAGATCTACGTCGACCGCGGCCCGCAGTACGGCGTCGAAGGTGGGCCCGTCGCGGACGAGGACCGCTACCTCGAGGTGTGGAACCTCGTGTTCATGCAGTACGCGTTGGAGGACGTCCGGAGCAAGGAGGAGTTCACAGTCGTCGGTGAGCTCCCCGCCAAGAACATCGACACCGGCATGGGTCTGGAGCGCGTCGCGTTCCTGCTGCAGGGCGTCGAGAACATGTACGAGATCGACGAGATCCGCCCGGTGCTCGACCACGCCGCCGGCATGGCCGGGTTGACCTACGGCGCGGCTGGCGGGCACACCGCGGATGTCCGGCTCCGGGTCATCGCCGATCACATCCGCAGCAGTCTCATGCTCATCGGCGACGGAGTGACGCCGTCCAACGAGGGCGCCGGTTACGTGCTGCGGCGGCTGCTGCGCCGGGCGGTCCGGTCGATGCGGTTGCTCGGTGTGGACACCCCGGCGCTGCCGGACCTGCTGCCGGTCAGCCGAGACCGGATGAAGGCGTCCTACCCCGAACTCGAGACCGACTGGCCGCGGATCAGCAACATCGCCTACGCGGAGGAGGACGCGTTCCGCCGCACCCTGGTGGCGGGCACGACGATCCTCGACACCGCGGTCGCGCGGGCCAAGGCGCAGCAGCGCTCCGTACTGACCGGCGACGCGGTGTTCTCACTCCACGACACCTACGGCTTCCCCTTCGACCTGACTCTGGAAATGGCCGCCGAGCAGGGTCTGGCGGTCGACACCGACGGCTTCCGCCGGCTGATGGCCGAGCAGCGCGACCGTGCCCGCGCGGACGCGCGCGCCAAGAAGGCGGGCGCCGTCGAGCCGGTGGTCTACCGCGCGGTGGCCGACGCGGTCGGCGGCCCGGTGGACTTCATCGGCTACGAGGCCACTGAAGGCGAGGCGATGGTCTCGGGCTTGCTGGTCGGGGGCCGCAGCGTCCCGGCGGCCCGAGAGGGCGACGACGTGGACATCGTGCTGAACCGGACACCGTTCTACGCCGAGGGCGGCGGCCAGCTGGCCGACACCGGCACGCTGCGCACCACGTCCGGTGGCGTCATCGATGTCGCCGACGTGCAGTCGCCGATCCCCGGACTCGTCGTGCACCGAGGGCGGGTCGTCGCCGGCGAGGTCGTCGCCGGCGACGGGGTGCGGGCCGAGGTCGACCTCGACCGGCGCCGCGCCGTCAGCCGGGCGCACACCGCTACCCACATGGTCCACAAGGCGATCCGCGAGGCGCTGGGAGACACCGCCACCCAGGCCGGCTCGGAGAACTCACCCGGCCGGTTCCGGTTCGACTTCTCGGCGTCCACCGCGGTGCCGAGCAGTGTGCTGCGCGACGTCGAACAGCGGGTCAACACCCTGCTCGCCGAAGACCTCCCGGTCACCGCGCAGGTGATGAGCCAGCACGAGGCCCAGGCGGCAGGCGCGATGGCGCTGTTCGGCGAGAAGTACGGCGAGCGGGTCCGTGTCGTCTCGGTGGGGGACTGGGCACGCGAGTTGTGCGGCGGCACCCATGTCGAGCGCTCCAGTCAGCTCGGGCTGGTCACCCTGCTGGGTGAGGCCAGCATCGGGGCCGGGGTGCGGCGGATCGAGGCGCTGGTGGGCACGCATGCCTACGACTACCTGGCCCGCGAGCACGTGTTGCTCGGCGCCGTCACCGATCTGCTCAAGGTGCGCCCCGCCGATGTCCCGGAGCGGGTCAGTGCCCTGGTGACGAGGCTCCGCGATGCCGAGAAGGAACTCGCCCGGCTCAATGCGGCACGGGTGATGGGTCAGGCACCGCAGTTGGCCGCGGACGCGATGGACGTCGGCAATGCCCGAATCGTGACGAAGTCCATACCGGAGGTCCCGGCGGACGACTTGCGGACCCTTGTGCTCGATGTCCGGAACCGGCTCGGAGCCGGACCATCGGTGGTATCGCTGGCGTCCGTCACCGAGGGGCGCCCCGTCATCGTGGTCGCGACCAGCGATGCGGCCAGGTCGGCCGGGCTCCGCGCAGGCGACCTGGTGAAGATCGCGGCCGGCGTCCTGGGCGGGGGCGGAGGCGGCAAACCGGATCTGGCACAGGGTGGCGGTAACGATCCGGACAAGATCTACGACGCGCTTGCGGCTGTGACGGAGGAGATCCGACGTAGGCTGAGTTGACGTCCATGACAGCAGCGTCGGGATCTCGACGGAATGGGAGTGATGTGACGGGCACACGTGGCCGGGTCCTGGCCGTCGATGTGGGCAGTGTCCGCGTCGGCCTCGCCGTCACCGATCCCGATCGGCTGCTGGCGTCACCGCTGTCGACGATCGCCGTTCCGGTTGGCGAGCCGCCGTCCGGTGCGATCAGTGCCGTGGTCGCGGTCGTGGCTGCCGAGTCGGTCGCTCAGGTGGTCGTCGGGCTGCCGTTGAGCCTGTCGGGCAAGCCGGGCGCCGCCGCCGAGGGTGCCCGTGACTTCGCCGTGCAGTTGCAACGACGCCTCGACGGAGTACCCGTCCGGCTCGTCGACGAACGGTTCACCACGACGACCGCGCACCAGGCGATGGCAGCATCCGGCCGGTCCAGCCGCGCCCGGCGGGCCGCGATCGATCAGGCCGCCGCCGTCGTCCTCCTGCAACACGTCATCGACGCCGACCGGGCCGCCGGCCCGACCGGCCGTCGGATCGGTGACTGGGTCACCGCCGTGCCCGCCGAGGAGATCTCCGCATGACGTCACAGCACGGTCCGCGTGGCCGAAACTCCGACCCCTTCGCGGGCTTCCGCAGCGGTGGCACCACGCTGCGCACGGATGACCGCCTGGATGTCGACACCTACGACGACGAGGTGGCCATGCATCCGCCTCGGGCCGTCCGTACCCCGCCATCCGCGGCCGATCACGCTCCGCCGGTTCCGGACACGCGGCCCGAGGCGGGTGCGGCGCGGCCGCGGACCCGCCGAGAGGCACGGGAGGCCCAGGCCCGGCTGGCCGCTCCGCAGCAGGATCATCCGCAGCAGGATCAGTGGTCACCGGCCCCCGCCGCCGAGTTGCAACCGCCACGACAGCACCCGCGCGCCTCCCTCGTCGCCGCTGAGCAGCCGCAGGCGCGCGGCACGGACATCGACTGGTCAGCGGCCCACCACGGCGCCGTCGACCATGCCGACCACCACGCAGCCGATCACTACGCAGCCGACCAGTACGCAGCCGACTACCCGGACGGCTACGTGGATCACTACGACGACGGCGACGACGATCCATCAGGAGCGGGGAGCATGGCGATGGGCCGTGAGGGAAGGCGGCGAGGTCGCGGTTCGCGGCGTGTCCTCGTTATGGTCGCGGTGCTCGCCGCTGTCGGCCTCGGATCCTACTTCGCCTGGTCCGGCCTGCAGCCGGCCATCCAGGCTGTCCGCAACCAGTTCGCGCCGCCGCCGGACTTCACCGGTCCGGGGGCGGGTGAGGCCGTCGTCCGCGTCGAACAGGGCGAGACCGCCAGCGCCATCGGCCAGAAGCTGCTGGCCGCGGGCGTGGTGCAGAGCGAGGGGGCCTTCGTGGACGCTGCCAAGGCCAATCCGGACTGGACGTCGGTGCAGGTCGGTGACTACCGCCTGCTGCAGCAGATGCCCGCCGCCGCCGCCGTCGCCGCGCTGCTCGATACCGAGAACATGGTTCTGAACCGGGTGACGATCCGGGAGGGGTTGCGCACCGTCGACATCTTGGCGGACCTGTCCGAGCAGACCGGCATTCCCGTGGAGGAGTTCACCGCCGCCGCGCTTGCGTTGCCGCTGCCCCCCGAGGCCGCGCTCAACCTGCCACCCGAGCAGCGACCCCCCAACACGGTGGGCGACACGGAGGGGTGGCTGTTCCCGGAGACCTACGACCTCGGGTTCGAGCCCACCGCCGCGTCCATACTCGAACCGATGCTCGACCGGACCCTGGAGGTGCTGACACAGGCGGGCGTGCCACGTGACCAGTGGCAGGACGTGCTGACGAAAGCGAGCCTGGTCCAGGCAGAGGCGCGCCTGCCCGAGGACTTCGGCAAGGTGGCGCGCGTCACTGAGAACCGCCTGACTGCTGGCGTACCCACCGCGAATGGCGCAGGCAGCATCACGCGCATCCAGTACGACTCGACGACGATCTACGCAGCGGGCAAGGCGAGCGGGGTACCCACGAAACCGGAACTGGATTCCCTCAATCCCTACAACACTCGCGCGGTGGATGGGATGCCTCCAGGCCCGATCAGCCATCCCGGGTTGCAGGCGATCGAGGCGGTGCTGTCTCCTACCCCCGGGGACTGGTTGTACTTCACCACCGTCAACCTCTGCACAGGGGAGACCCGGTTCGAGGTGACGGCCGAAGAGGCTCGTGCGGACGCCGCGTTGTTCAAGGCCTGGGCGGCAGAGAATCAGACCGAGGATGGAATCTACAACTGCGGATGACGAGGGCGGGTGTGCTCGGATCACCCATCACCCACTCGCTGTCTCCGGCGCTGCACACCGCGGCCTACTCGGCACTGGGCCTGGCCGACTGGGAGTACACGGCTCACGACGTCGACGAGGGGGGTCTGGCGGGCTTCATCGACAACCTGGATCGGTCGTGGGTGGGCCTGTCGCTGACCATGCCGCTCAAGCAGGCAGTCATCCCGATGCTCGCCGAGGTCGACGACCTGGTGCGGGTCACCGGCAGCTGCAACACCGTGCTGCTCGACGGCATGCGAGGTGTCAACACCGATGTCGACGGCCTGGTCTCCGCACTTGCCGAGGCCGGTACCACCGGCACGACGCGGCCGGTGATCCTCGGCGGGGGAGCGACCGCGGCGTCCGCAGTGGCAGCTGTGCACCGGATGGGAGCGCCGGCGGTCACGGTGATGGTCCGGGACCCGCTCCGGGCGGGGGCGGCGCAACGAACCGCGACCGCGCTGGGACTGGCCTGCGACATCCAGCGCCTGGATCTGGGCGCGCTCCCCGAGACGGACCTGGTGATCAGCACGATGCCCGCCGGCGCCACCGACCTGCCCGTCGGCACATTCTCCCCGGTGACAGCGACCCTGCTCGACGTCGTCTACGACCCGTGGCCGACCAGCCTGGCGCGGCAGTGGCAGATCGCCGGTGGCCGTGCACTGTCCGGGGACGTGATGCTGCTGCACCAGGCGGCCCGGCAGGTAACCCTGATGACCGGGCGACCGGCACCCGTGGCGGCCATGCGTACCGGGATGACCGCCGAACGATTGCGTCGCTTGGGCGACCCAGCCTGAGTTGCGGGCCGAGCTCTCACGGCTCACGTGGGGTTGCTAATCGAGGCTGGTCTGCTCGGTTCTGACAGGTGGCAGGCCCGCTTCCTGCGAGGTCACTCGACGCGCTTGGCGTCGTTGTGAATCAAGGTCCTTCGCATCGCACGCTACGCGAGGGTCGCCTAAGGGCTCGGAGACTACAAGTGGTCGACCCCCAGGGTCGTTGCGAAGTCATGAGTGGGGTCGTCTGAGCTGGGCAGTTGTGTCTGTGACACGCCGCGTAGGGTGCAGAACGAGCACGGCCTTGGTGTCGAGCATGGTGCTGTCGAGACCTCATGATCGAGTAGAAGGCCGTGCCCGCAGATGTCATCTCTGCTGTCGTGGCGGTGTTGGACGACCTAACCGACCAGATGGTCAGGAGTGTCAACGGTGCCCCGTTCTTGCTCACTGACGGTGACCGGCGCAGCCTTGCTGCTGCATTGGCTGTGGTCCCCGATCCCCGGCGCCGTCAGGGCATCCGGTACCCGTTCACGCCGGTGTTGTTGGCGGCGGTGTGCGCGATGCTGTGCGGTGCCCGGTCCTTCGCCGCGATCGTGGAATGGATCGCTGACCTGCCCGGTCCGGCCCGGCCCGGCCCGGGCGAGCCTGGCCTTGAGCCAGACGACACCGGCTGTCACCGTCACCGACCAAGCCGGCGGACTCGGGTTCCCCGGCGCCGCCCAGGCCATCCAGATCACCCGACGCACCCGCCGGGCCAAACCCAAACCGGGCACCCAGAACCGGTGGCACACCAAGAGCGTCTACGCGTTCGTCACCCTGCCCGCCGAACACGCCACACCCGTCGAACTGGCCACCTGGATCCGCCAACACTGGCACATCGACAACACACTGCACTGGTGAGTCGGCCTGGGGCGCGGTGCCGGGGTTGCTCCCGGTCCGTTTCCCCAGGCCGGACTTCCGAAGATCATGAGCACACGAGGGGCAGGAAAGGGCCGCTGACCT
>CAZEYA010000100.1:0-13909 GCA_964516515.1 uncultured Kineosporiaceae bacterium
CCGGGTACAACCGGCGGTCCACCTGGCGACCGGAGGCCCGCGCCGGTGCCGGCCGCGCCGGCACCACCAGCGGGCCGGTCGAGAACATCCCCATGCAGTGGGTCAACTTCGCCGAGTTCGGCCGCTGCTACGACGTCACGAACTGGACCGTGACGTTCTCGTTCATGATCGCCTATCCGTGCAAGCAGGAACCCACCGGCTACGTCGGCTGGAACCAGACCATGGTCTGGACCGGCACGGCGGGCACCCAACAGCTGTACACCGTCCAGGGCAGCTCCGGGCAGTCCTACGGTCAGTCCGTTGCCGCGGGCGGTGCGCGTTACTGCGCGACGGCACCGACGACCAACGGTGGATACGTCCTGATGTCGGTGTGCGACAGTGCGCAGGTACGGCAACGCTGGACGGTCAACCGCGACACCGGCTCCTTCGCTACTGGGTACACCGTCGTCGACAGCTACGGCCGGTGCATGGCCGTGGGCGCGCCCAACATGACACAGGGCGTGGCGCTGCAGCAGTGGTCGACCATCGTCAGCGAGACCTGCAACGGCTCCTCCCGGCAGAAGTGGAACGCGCCGCCCACGCTGTCGCCGTCCGGGCTGCGCGACACTGCCGAGTTGGTCGACTGAACGCCGACCCAGGGGATCGGGTCGGCGTCACGCTAGGCTCCGCGCTCGTCTCGTCGTGTGACAGTCGCTGCGCAGGGAGCCCCACCGTGCTCGTGGTCGTCATCGCCGGCCTTGCGGGCCTGCTGATCGGAAGCTTCCTCAACGTCGTCGTTCACCGGGTACCGGCTGGGCGGTCCGTCGTGCGCCCGGCCAGCCGCTGCCCGGCATGCGAGGCGCCGATCCTGCGCCGCGACAACGTGCCGGTGCTGTCCTGGCTGCTACTGCGCGGGCGGTGCCGGGCCTGCGGCGAACGGATCAGCTTCCGCTACCCGCTGGTCGAGCTGGCGACGGGCGCGGCCTTCGCCGGCATCGTGGCCTGGCAGGGCGTCACCTGGGCGCTGCTGCCGCTGCTGTACCTCGCCGCGATCACCATCGCCCTGACACTCATCGACATCGACGTCCGGCGGCTGCCCGACGTCATCGTGCTGCCCAGCTACCCGGTGCTGTTCCTGCTGCTGATCCCCGACGCCGTCGCCGACGCCGAGTGGTGGCCGCTGGTACGTGCCGTCATCGGTGCCGTCGCGCTGTTCGGCTTCTATGACGTGCTGGCGCTGCTGTACCCCAAGGCCGGCGCGATGGGCGGCGGTGACATCAAGTTGGCCGGTGTGCTCGGCATGACACTCGCGTGGTTCGGCTGGCAGGAGCTGGTGGTGGGCGCGTTCGCCGGGTTCCTGCTGGGCGGAGTTGCCTCAGCCGTGTTGTTGCTGGCCGGAGCCTCGCTGCGGGCGCGCATCCCCTTCGGCCCGTACATGCTGGCTGGCGCCTGGCTTGGCCTGGCCGTCGGCGGCGACATCGGCGACTGGTACCTGAGGTCGATCGGGCTGTGAGCGGTACCGCCGATCCGCCCCGCTGATCGCCCGCTACTCCGAACGGGTGGCGCCTGGTCGACGGGCGCCGTCGGCGACCGGACCGGCGTCAAGGCGGCTCGATCTCGACCCGATCTCTGAATCGGGTCCCCTGGACGGGGCCGCCGATCGCCATGGCGAACGGCCGTGATCGCGAGCTACAGGAGGCCGCCGGTGGCTGCCCGAACCGCCATCGGTCTCGATATCGGGACCTCAGGAGTGCGCGCCGCAGAGCTCAGCATCGCCCGCGGCGCCGTCACATTGGACAGATTCGGCCAGGTCGCCTTGCCGATCGGAGCGGTTCGCGACGGCGAGGTCGTCGACGCCCCCATGGTGGCAGCCGCCATCCGCCAGCTCTGGTCGGCCACGCGGTTCTCCACCAAGCGCGTCATCCTCGGGGTTGCCAACCAGCGCGTCGTGGTCCGCAGCGTCGAGCTGCCGTGGCTGCCGATGGAGGAGTTGCGCCGCAGCCTGCCGCTGCAGGTCGTCGACATGCTCCCGACGCCCGTCGACCAGGCGGTACTCGACTTCCACCCGCTCGAAGAGGTCACCGGCAGCCGCGGGCGTTTCCTGCGGGGCCTGCTGGTCGCTGCATCCCGCGAATCCGTGCTGACCAATCTGCGCTGCGTTCAGGCGGCAGGGCTGCGCCCCGCCGGGGTCGACCTGACCGGCTTCGCGGTGCTCCGCGCCGTCAACCTGATGCCGATCGACGATCCCGGCAGCGAGGCCGTCGTCGACATCGGCGCCCGGGTCACCAACGTGGTCGTCCACCGCGGCGGGGTGCCGAGCTTCGCCCGCATCCTGCTGATGGGTGGGCAGGACATCACCGACGCGCTCGCCGAGCGCACCGGCACGCCGCTGGCGGAGGCCGAAGGCATCAAGCAGGCCCTCGGTATGGTCGGCCAAGGGGGCCGGCTGACCTCCTCGGCCTCGCGGGACGAGTCGCTTCCCGTGGGCCGCTCCATCCTCGTACCGGACGTCGACCTCGCCGCAGCGGTCCGTTCGGTGGAGAGCACCGCGCAGACCTTCATCGACGAGATCCGCGGCTCCCTCGACTACTACAACGCGTCCTCCCCGCACCACCCGATCTCGCGGGTCGTCATCTGCGGCGGCGGATCGTTGCTGCGCGGACTCGCCGACCGGCTCGGCCAGGCGGTCCGGGTGCCGGTCGAGGAGGGCCGCGCGCTGGGCAGCCTGCGACTGGGCCGCACCGGGCTGACCGAGGATCAGTTGCACCAGGTCGAACCGCTGGCCGCCACCCCGGTGGGCCTCGCACTGGGAGGTCTGCGATGAGTGCGATGAACGGCTCTTCGACCATCGCCACCGACGCCGACGCCGACGAGATGGTCGTCCCGCTGGTATCGATGTACCCGGTGGCCCGGGTCGACCTGATGCCGCCGGAGATCGCTGCCCAGCGCCGTTTCCGACGCGCCAAGCGGGTCATGGCGGTCGTCGTGCTGGCTTGCGTCGCGGTCGGGGGGGCGGCCTACCTGGTGTCCTGGCGCAGCGCGCAGGCAGCGTCGGACGCGCTGCTGGTGGAGCAGGCGCGGACCACCATGCTGACCGCGCAGGCCTCGACCTACCGCGAGGTTCCACAGGTGCTGGGCGCCATCGATCGCTCCCGAACCGCGCTCAGCTCGTCGATGCAGCGCGAGATCCCGTGGTATCCGTACTTATACCAGCTGAGCCTGTCCGCACCGCAGTCGCTGTGGTTCGAGACCATCACCTTCACGGCGCTGGCGTCCGACGCACCCGCCACCGACCCACTGGCCCCGTCCGGGGCGGTCGCGACGGTCACCACGACGGGCCGCGCCCTGTCCTACGACGACGTCGTCACATGGGTCGACGACATGGACACGGTGACCTCATGGGAGCACGCACTGCTCTCCGATGCCGCCGACGACCCCACCTCAACGGTGGTCTCGTTCACTTCGACGGCACGGCTCAGCGTCGAGGCGTTCAGCAACCGCTACGCGCCCGGCACCACCCTGCCCCCGGTCACCACGCCAGGCGACCCGACCACCGAGACGAGTGAGTGACGTGACGCTGACCAAGACCGCCGGCTGGTCGCTGGCCACCGCCCTGCTCTGCGTTGTACTGCTGGTCGCCGCATGGTTCCTGCTCATCGAACCGCAGCGGGCCACCGCCGCCGAGACGCGCACCCAGACCGAGTCGGTGCGGCAGCAGAATCTGCAACTGGCGGCACGGATCGACCAGCTGCGAGTGGAGTTCGCCAACCTGCCCAACCGTAAGGCCGAACTGCTCGGTATCCGGCAGGCGCTACCCGACGTCGCCCTCCTCGACCGGCTGCTGGACGAGATCAGCACCGCTGCGCTGGAGGCCCCGGTGAACCTGGACAGCATCACCACCAGCGAGCCCGTCGCGCTCGTCGGCGAGACGGGCGCCGCCCCCGATACCGCAACCGGTGGCGCTACCGATGCGGTGACCACCAGTGCTGCCGGTGCCCCGACGAGTGGTGCGACCGGCGCATCCACTGCCGCCGCGACGCCGGCATCCGGAGACTCCGTCGCGGCCGGCGCTGCGCCCGGTACGCCACCCGCGGTCGTGCCGGGCGTCGCGGTGCTGGCGGCCATTCCGCTCTCGCTGAGCAGCACCGGTGACTACTTCAGCATCGCCGCCTTCCTCAAGACGCTGCAGACCGTCATCGACCGGGCCTTGATCATCGACACCGTGTCCGTCGACATGGCCACCGCGGACGGCAGCACCGGGGCGGCCACCGACCAGGTCAGCGTCAGCATCACGGGACGGGTCTTCGTCTTCGTGGACCCCGATTCGGTCCCGAGCCCCACGGCAACCATCGGTACCGCTTCGACCGCCATTGGAGGCACGTCATGACGCTCACCGACACCTACGTCGAGCCTGACGTCCACGCCGTGGCTCCCGAGCGCAACCGTCGTAACCGGCTGGTCCCGGTGCTGCTCGTCGGAGTCCTGCTGCTCATCACGGCAGGGGCGGTCGGCGCCTGGGCGCTCACCGGCGGCGGCACCGCACCCGCCGCCGAGGTGCAGGCCCGTCCCACCGCCAGTCCGACGGCCGCCCCCTCCAGCCAGACGCCGCCGGCCGCCGACAGCCCCACGGCCGAGGTCCTCGGCCGCGACGTGTTCGCGCCATTGGTCGACGTCGCACCCGCCGGGCCCGGCGACGGGATCACCGCCGGGTCGGTCGAGGTCACTCCAGCACCGACCGCGGCACCGCCGCCGACGGTCACGGCCGAAGGACCCACCTCCACTGTCACCCGGACCCAGGTCGGCACCACGGTGACGGTGACCGGCACCACGACCGTCGCGGGACCGACCGGCACCGTGACCACGACGACCGGATTCACCTACGTCGTCAAGGTCGCAAGCGTCACCGCACCGGCGGTCGCCGACTCCGACGCCTCGTTCATCGTCAACGGGACCCCGTTCACCGCCGCCGCGGGCAACCTGTTCGCCGGGGTGTTCACCTATGTCGACTACGACGCGGGCACGGGTCTGGTGTCCTTCACGTACGGCACCGCCCTCGTTCAGATCGGCGTGGGGCAGACCGTCGGCGTGCAGTAGGGCCTGCCCGCCGCCACCACCGCGAGCCCGCGTCTGCCACGATGCCGCTCGTGTCGTCGCTGCGTTGGCTCACCGCGGGTGAGTCTCACGGTCCCGCCCTGCTCGGTGTCATCGAGGGGGTTCCGGCCGGCGTCGAGGTGAGCACGGGCACCATCGCCGCGGCACTGGCCCGGCGCCGCCTCGGCTACGGCCGTGGTGCCCGGATGTCGTTCGAGGCCGACGAGGTCGAGATCCTCGCCGGTGTCCGGCACGGCCTGACGATGGGTGGCCCCGTCGCGATCCGGATCGGCAACACCGAGTGGCCGAAGTGGTCGACGGTGATGTCAGCGGACCCCGTACCACCGGGGGAACTGGCCGGGCTGGCCCGGAACGCGCCGCTGACCCGGCCGCGGCCAGGGCACGCCGATCTGGTCGGGATGCAGAAGTACGGCTTCGACGACGCCCGTGCCGTGCTGGAACGGGCCAGCGCCCGCGAGACCGCCACCCGGGTCGCGCTGGGATCGGTGGCCGAGGCGCTGCTGCAGCAACTGGGCGGGGTGCGGGTGCTCAGCCACACCGTCTCGATCGGCCCGGTCGAGGTGCCGCCCGAGGCACCCCTGCCCGCGCCGGTCGACGTCGCGGCGCTGGATGCCGACCCGATGCGCTGCCACCACGCGCCGACCAGCACGCTGATGGTCGCCGAGGTCGACGCCGCCCGACGCGAGGGAGACACCATCGGCGGAATCGTGGAGGTGCTGGCCTACGGGTTGCCGCCAGGACTCGGCAGCTTCGTGCACGCCGACCGGCGGCTGGACGCCCGGCTCGCCGGTGCCGTGATGAGCGTGCAGGCCGTCAAAGGCGTCGAGATCGGCGACGGGTTCCGCACGGCCGCCCGGCGCGGGTCGGTGGCCCACGACGAGATCGAGACCGACGGCGCCGGTGAGCTGCGCCGCCGCAGCAACCGGGCGGGTGGCACCGAGGGTGGCATGTCGACCGGCGACGTGCTGCGGGTGCGGGCCGCCATGAAACCGATCAGCACCGTGCCGCGGGCGCTTGACACCGTCGACGTCCGCACCGGCGAACCCGCCAAGGCCATCAACCAGCGCTCCGACGTGTGCGCGGTCCCCGCCGCCGGGGTCGTGGCCCAGGCCGTGGTGGCGCTGGTGCTGGCCGAGGCCATGCTGGAGAAGTTCGGTGGCGACAGCATCGCGGAGACGGCACGCAACCTCGCGGGCTACCTCGACGCTCTGGCCGTCGCCGGCGCGGATCGGCCGCCACGATGACCGGCCCGGTCGCCGTGCTCGTCGGGCCGCCGGGCGCGGGCAAGACCACGGTCGCCCAGGTGCTCGCGGCGCGGCTCGGCGTGACCGCCCGTGACACCGACGCCGATGTCGAGGCGAGCACTGGTCGCAGCATTTCCGACATCTTCATCACCTCCGGGGAGGCCGCCTTCCGCGACCTCGAGCGCGCCGCGGTGGCCAGGGCGCTTGCCGAGCACGACGGCGTCGTCGCCGTGGGCGGCGGAGCCCCGCTGGACCCGGCGTCACGCGAGCTGCTCGCGGGTGGCCCGGTGGCCTTCCTCGACGTCGCGCTGGCAGCCGCCGCCCGCCGGGTCGGGTTCGACGCCCCACGGCCGCTGCTGCTGGACTCACCCCGCGCCGCGTGGACCCGGCTGATGTCGGCCCGGCGGCCGGTTTACACCGAGATCGCCCAGGTCACCGTGGACACCACGGACCTGACGCCGGACGAGGCCGCCGAGGCGGTCGCTGTCGGCCTCGGCCTCCTGCGGCCCCAGCCATGACCGTCACCGTCACGGTGGCCGCTGAGCGGCCCTACGACGTGGTCATCGGGCGCGGCCTGCTGGCGCAGGTCCTCGACCTGCTGGCCCCGGCACCTCGCAAGGTGCTGCTGATCCACCCGCGGGCGCTGCGGGCCACCGGTGAGGCGATCCGTGACGAGCTGGCCGAAACGGGGCTGCAGCCTTTCGTCGCGGAGGTGCCCGACGGGGAGGATGCCAAGACCTCCGCCGTCGCGGCCTTCTGCTGGCAGGTGCTGGGTCAGGCGACGTTCACCCGCAGCGACGTGGTGCTGGGAGTCGGTGGGGGAGCGGTCACCGACCTCGCCGGATTCGTGGCCGCCACCTGGCTGCGGGGGATCGACGTCGTCGCGGTGCCCACGACGCTGCTGGCCATGGTCGATGCGGCCGTCGGCGGCAAGACCGGCATCAACACCGCCGAAGGCAAGAACCTGGTGGGGGCGTTTCATCACCCGACGGGCGTGGTGTGCGACCTAGCGACGCTGGCCACGGTGCCGGCAAACGACTTGCGGGCCGGTATGGCCGAGGTCGTCAAGTGCGGTTTCATCGCCGATCCCGCGATCCTCGACATCATCGAGGCGGACCCGGACGCCGCCTGCGACCCGAACGGCACCGTCATCGCCGACCTCATCCGGCGGGCGGTGACCGTCAAGGCCGAGGTCGTCGTGGCCGACTTCCGTGAATCCGGGCGCCGGGAGATCCTCAACTACGGCCACACCTTCGCCCATGCGCTGGAAACCGTCGAGCGTTACCAGTGGCGCCACGGCGCTGCCGTCAGCGTCGGCCTGGTCTACGCCGCCGAGCTCGCCCGGCTCAGCGGGTCCCTGGGGGAGGAGGCCGTGCAGCGCCACCGCCGGGTGCTGCAATCGCTCGGCCTGCCGGTGAGCTACCGGGGCGACCGGTGGCCGCAGCTCTACGAGGTGATGCGCCGGGACAAGAAGGCCCGCGGCGACCTGCTGCGGTTCGTGGTGCTGGACCGGGCCGGGCGCCCGACCCGACTGGAAGGACCCGACCCGGGCCTCCTGCAGGCCGCCTACTCGGAGATCAGCGCATGACGGATCAGCATGCCCCGGAACGGGACCCGACCGAGGCCGCGCCTTCGCGCGCCGTCCTCGTCCTGTCCGGACCCAATCTCGGCCGGCTGGGCAGCCGCGAACCCGAGGTCTACGGTCACGCCGACTATGCGTCGCTGGCGTCCACCGCGGTGGCCCTCGGCACCCGGCTCGGGCTGAGCGTCCAGATGCGGCAGAGTGACGACGAGGCCGAACTCATCGGCTGGCTGCACGAGGCCGTCGACACCGGCGCGGCCGTGGTGCTCAACCCCGCCGCGTTCACCCACTACTCCTACGCGCTGCGCGACGCCGCGGCGCTGGTGACCGCCGCGGGCCTGCCGCTGATCGAGGTCCACCTGTCCAACCCCGGCTCCCGCGAGGCTTTCCGGCACACCAGCGTGATCACGGCTGTGGCCAGCGGGGTCATCGCCGGCTTCGGGCAGGAGTCCTACGCGCTCGCGCTGACCGCGATCGCGCGCGGCTACGATGCGGCCCGTGGCGACGACGAATGATCTGAAGAACGGGATCGTGCTCAACATCGACCGCCAGCTGTGGTCGGTGGTGGAATTCCAGCACGTGAAGCCCGGGAAGGGCCCTGCCTTCGTCCGCACCAAGCTCAAGCACGTGATGTCGGGGAAGGTCGTCGACCGGACGTTCAACGCCGGTCTGAAGATCGAGACCGCGAACGTCGACAAGCGCGACATGCAGTACCTGTACAAGGACGGCGAGGACTACGTCTTCATGGACACGTCCAACTACGACCAGATGTCGATCCCGCCCGCGGTGGTCGGCGACGTCGCCAACTTCATGCTGGAGAACCAGGACGCCGTGGTCGCGGTACACGAGGGGGTCCCGCTGTACGTCGAGCTGCCCGCTTCGGTGGTATTGGAGATCACTTACACCGAGCCGGGCCTGCAGGGCGACCGCTCGACCGGCGGCACGAAGCCCGCGACGGTCGAGACCGGGCACGAGATCCAGGTGCCGCTGTTCCTGGAGACCGGCACCAAGGTCAAGGTCGACACCCGTACCGGGGACTACCTCGGCCGCGTGAACTGACCCGATGGCGGCCCGGCACAAGGCACGCAAGCGAGCGCTGGACGTGCTGTTCGAGGCCGAGCAGCGGGGGATCGACGTGATGGGCCTGCTGGCCGAACGGTCGCTTGACGCCGATCGGCCGATGCCGGCGTACACGGTCCAGGTCGTCAACGGCGTCACCGAGCATCGTGCCCGTCTCGACGAGCTGCTGACCACCTACTCCCAGGGGTGGTCGGTCGAGCGGATGCCGGCCGTGGACCGCTCCCTGCTGCGGATCGGATTGTGGGAGCTGCTGCACAACGACGAGGTCAGTGACGAGGTCGCGATCTCCGAGGCCGTCGAGTTGGCCTCGGAGCTGTCCACCGACGACTCGCCCCGCTTCGTCAACGGACTGCTGGCGCGGGTGGCGGCGCTGCGGCACACCCTCGCCTGAGCCCAGCCCGGCCTGGCGTGTGCCGCAACGACGTGATGACGATTACTCGATGACGGCCCGGCGGGCGTCGGGGTCCAGGACGTTCCATGCGATCAATTGCTCCACCAGCGCCGACGCCGGCATGTCGTAGATCACCGCCAGCGAGCGCAGGTCGTCGGCGCGGATGGAGAGCACCTTGCCGTTGTAGTCGCCGCGCTGGCTCTGAATGGTCTGGGCGTAGCGGGCCAGCGGCCCGGCGCGCTCGGCCGGGACGTTCAGCAGCCGTTCCAGGTCGAGGACCAATCGCGGCGGCGGTTCACCGGCGCCGGTCGGTGTGCCGTCGGGCAGCAGCGCCTGCACCGGAACGCCATAGAAATCGGCGAGCTCGGCGAGGCGCTGGACGGTGACTGCTCGGTCGCCGCGCTCGTAGGAACCGACCACGACCGCTTTCCAGCGGCCTGCGGACTTCTCTTCGACGCCATGCAGTGACATGCCTTGCTGCGTCCGGATGGCGCGCAGCCGGGACCCGAGTGCTCGGGCGTAGTCGGTAACCACCCGACCAGAGTCACGGAGAGTGACATTGTTCGTCAAGGGCAGTGTGGGATGGAATCACCCGATCGCTGCAAACAGCCGCGTTGTGGGCTACTGTGCGGGCGACCGACGACCTTTAACTCCGTCCTGAGAGGCGGGGAAGGAAGTCCTGATGACCCATGTACTGACCGCGACGGAGATGTCTCGGGCGATCACCCGGCTCGCCCACGAGATCCTGGAGTCCAACGGCTCCTCCGCCGACCTGATGCTGCTCGGCATTCCCACCCGCGGCGTACCACTGGCCCGGCGGTTGGCGGTGCTGCTCACCGAATTCAGTGGACAGGCACCCGACGTGGGGGCGCTGGACATCACGATGTACCGCGACGACCTGGATCGCTCGCCCACCAGAATTCCCGGGACCACCGACATCCCCGGCCCGGTCACCGATCGTGTCGTCGTCCTCGTCGACGACGTGTTGTTCTCGGGTCGGACGATCCGGGCGGCGCTGGACGCGCTGCGTGACCTCGGGCGGCCCGCCGCGGTCCGGCTCGCCGTGCTCGTCGACCGCGGCCACCGCCGGCTGCCGATCCGGCCCGACCACGTCGGACGCAACCTGCCCACATCGATGTCGCAGCGGATCCGGGTCCGGCTGACCGAGACCGACGGCGAGGATGCCGTGGAGCTGACTGAGCTGGGGCCGGATCAGTGAGACACCTGCTGTCCACCGCCGACCTCGACGCGGAGTCGGCCATCGCCCTGCTGGACACCGCCGAGGAGATGGCGGCGACGGCCCACCGCGAGCAGCGCAAACTTCCGGCCCTGCGCGGGCGGGCGGTGGTCAATGTCTTCTACGAGGACTCCACCCGCACCCGGGTGTCCTTCGAGGCGGCTGCCAAGCGGCTCTCGGCCGACGTGATCACGTTCTCCGCGAAGGGCTCCAGCGTGTCCAAGGGCGAGAGCCTCAAGGACACCGCGCTGACGCTGCAGGCCATCGGCGCCGACGCAGTCGTCATCCGTCACCCCTCAGCAGGCGCCGCCGCCCGCCTGGCCGGCTGCGGCTGGGTGGACGCGGCGGTCATCAACGCGGGCGACGGCCGGCACGAGCACCCGACCCAGGCGCTGATCGACGCCTTCACGATCCGGCGCCACCTGGCCCCCCGGCAGAGCGACCTGGCCGGGCTGCACGTGGCGATCGTCGGCGACGTGCTTCACTCCCGGGTCGCCCGGTCGAACATCTGGCTGCTCACCACGCTGGGCGCCCGCGTCACACTTGTCGCGCCACCCACATTGCTGCCGATCGGAATCGACGAATGGCCGTGCCAGGTGTCCTTCGACCTGGATCCCGTGCTCGTCGGCGTCGACGCGGTCATGATGCTCCGGGTACAGGCCGAACGGATGGCCGGGGCCTTCTTCCCCAGTCCGCGGGAGTACTCCCGGCGCTACGGTCTGGACGCCCGTCGGCTGGACCGGCTTGCGCCGCACGCACTGGTGATGCACCCCGGCCCGATGAACCGTGGTCTGGAGATCAGCGCGGAGGCCGCGGACGGCGACCGCTCGGTGATCGTCGAACAGGTCAGCAACGGCGTCGCGGTCCGGATGGCTGTGCTGTTCCACCTGCTGACCGGTCGCGGTAGTAGCGGTGGCAGCAGCGGCAGCGGCACCCCGAAGGAGGCATGAGTGACCGATTGGCTGATCACCGGAGCGAGGCCGCTGGGCGGCCCGATCGCGTCCATCCTGCTCTGCGGCGGCCGGGTGGCGGCGCTGGGAGCCGACGCCGACTCGCGCGGCGGCGACGCCCGGCGACTGGATGCCACCGGCCTCGTCGCGCTGCCCGGGCTCGTCGACCTGCACACCCACCTGCGTGAACCTGGCCGGGAGGATGCCGAGACCGTGGCGTCGGGCACCCTGTCCGCCGCATTGGGCGGCTTCACGGCGGTGCACGCGATGGCCAACACCTCTCCGGTGGCCGACACCGCCGGGGTGGTGGAGCAGGTATGGCGGCTGGGCCGCGAAGCCGCCTGGTGCGACGTGCGCCCGGTCGGGGCGGTGACCGTCGGCCTCGGCGGGCAGCAGCTCGCCGAGATGGGGGCGATGGCGGAATCGGCCGCCCGGGTCAGGGTCTTCAGCGACGACGGGCACTGCGTTGCCGACGCCGCCGTGATGCGCCGCGCACTGGAGTACGTCCGTGCCGTCGACGGCGTCATCGCCCAGCACGCTCAGGAACCCAGCCTCACGGTCGAGGCGCAGATGAACGAGGGCGCCGTCTCCGCCGTCCTCGGGCTGCCGGGCTGGCCCTGCGTCGCCGAGGAGGCGATCGTCGCTCGCGACGTGCTGCTCGCGGCCCACGTCCGCAGCCGGGTGCACATCTGCCATGTCTCCACCGCGGGCAGCGTGGCGATCCTGCGGCATGCCAAGGCCGCCGGGATGCCGGTCACGGCCGAGGTCACCCCCCACCACCTGCTGCTCACCGACGAACTGGTCCGAAGCTACGACCCGGTGTACAAGGTCAACCCGCCGCTGCGGACGCAGGCCGACGTCGAGTCCCTGCGTTGGGCGGTGGCCGACGGCACCATCGACGCCATCGCCACCGACCACGCGCCGCACCCCGTCGAGGCCAAGGAGTGCGAGTGGTCGGCGGCGGCGATGGGCTTCAGCGGGCTGGAGACCGCCCTGGCGGTGGTGCAGCTGGCACTGGTGGACACCGGCCTACTGAGCTGGGAGGGGGTGGCCGACCGGATGTCGGCCGCCCCGGCCAGGATCGGCCGCCTCGACGACGCGGGCCTGGGCGATGCCGCTCACACCGGTTCGCTGGCAGTGGGTGGACCGGCCAACGTGACGCTGTACGACCCGGCGGCGCCATGGGTACCGCGGCCCGAGGAGTTGCGCTCGCGCGGCAGTAACACACCCTTCGCCGGCCATCAGCTGCCCGGCCGGGTGGTGGCGACGTTCCTGCGTGGCCGCCCGACGGTGCTCGCGGGGGAGCCCGTGACCGATGGTGAGCTGCCCACCCGCCTGACCCGCGTCAGTGTCGGAGCCGGTGGCGGTGACGGTGACGACGTGAATGTCGGCGAGGATGAACGGGTGGGAGCACTTCATGGCTGACTGGCAGGCGGGGCTCGTCGTCCTGGCGGCGGTGCCGCTGCTGTGGGGTCTGATGTACGTGGGGTGGCGGGCCAGGGGGCGGCGGCAGCGGGACCTCGCGGCGCTACCGGTCCCGCCGGCGGACTTCGTCGCGGACCGGGTGCCCGGCGTCGACGGGGTGTACGTGTCCACCGTCACCTCCGGTGACTGGCTGGACCGGGTGGTGGCCCACGGCCTCGGGGCCCGCAGCACAGCAACGTTGTGGGTGGGTGCCACCGGCCTGCTGTGGCGGCGGACCGGTGCGGGCGACGTCTTCGTGCCCACGGCCGATGTCGAGGCGGTGCGGCGCGACCGCGGTCAGGCCGGCAAGTTCACCGCCGAGCGAGGCGTCCTCATCGTCACCTGGCGGCTGGGCGGGCGGCGGCTGGACACCGCGTTCCGGCCCCGCGACTTGACCGCGATGGCATCGATCGAGGCCGCGATCGGCGGGCTGCTCGCCAAGACCCAGGGGGAGGCTGCATGACGGAGCCGGCGGTGCTGGTCCTGGAGGACGGTCGGACGTCCGCGGGCCAGGCCTACGGCGCGCGTGGCGCGACCATCGGCGAAGCGGTCTTCGCCACCGGGATGACCGGCTACCAGGAGACGCTGACCGACCCGTCCTATCACCGCCAGGTCGTCGTGATGACGGCACCGCACATCGGCAACACCGGCGTCAACGCTCACGACGCGGAGTCCGCGCGGATCTGGGTGGCCGGGTTCGTCGTGCGCGACCCGGCCCGGCGGGTCTCGAACTGGCGTTCCGAGGGCTCCCTGGACGACGCCCTGGGCGAGGGTGGCGTCGTCGGGATCAGTGGGATCGACACCCGGGCGCTGGTGCGCCACCTGCGCGAGCGCGGACCCATGCGGGTGGGCGTGTTCTCCGGCACGGCG
>CAZEYA010000101.1:0-13896 GCA_964516515.1 uncultured Kineosporiaceae bacterium
GGCGGCACGATCCCGCCGGCCTGGGCGGGGGGTTGGGTGGGCAGTGGCGCCGGCGTGGCACCAGCGGGCGGATCGGCCACAGCGGCGGCCGTCGGCGGGAAGTTCTCCTGCGGCAGGTAGCTGTCGCCGTCGAAGACGTTGATCGACTCCTCGTCGGTGACCTTGTACATCTTGCCGCCGCCGACCGGGTTGTCGGGAATCTCGACGGAGACGATGTACTCCTGCGGTGCCAGCGGCTGCTCCCCGTAACCGGCCGCCGCGAGGTCGGCGTAGAGCGGCAGGGCCTTGTTGCCGGGCGCACCGTTGGGGTCGCCAGGGTTGCGATCGTCACCAGGTGCGTACAGGTTGAGCTTCGAGGTGGCGAACCCGTAGTTGCCGTTGACCTGCTGCCCGAACTCGCCCGTGGCCGGGTCGACGTCCTCCGCGCCGGTCTGGAAGCCCATCATCGGCGACTCGACGCACTTGGCGCTGTCGATCGACGGCGGGCCGAAGGCCGACAGGGCCTGCTGGTCGGTGAGCGGGATGCCGCGGTGGTTGCGTGCGGTGCAGCCGCGCGGCGGCTGCCACGTCTCGGAGATGTAGGGGTCCTGGATCTCCGGTCCCTTGACGTACTCCCCCGTGGCGGCGTCGACCTGGAAGCCGTCCTGGCAGAGCTCCGCCGGGGTGGTGGTGCCACAGGGCACCGGCACAGCCAGGTGCACCGGGACGCCCGGAATGCTGGGCTGGAAGGTCTCGGCTCCCGCATACGCGGGGTCGAGCTCGTTGCGGGTGGTGTCGTAGCTGACGGTGCCGACGATGCCACCGTTGGTGCCGTTCTCGTAGGGTTGGACACCCCAGTCGATGGTGCCGCCCAGGCCGATGACGGGCAGGACGTTGATGTCGACCGCGGCGCCCAGCAGCGTGGTGGGCTGGGGGTCGTTGTCTGCTTTGTATGTGATGCCGGTGCTCTGGTAGCGCGTGTCGAAGCCCTCGAGAATGAGCCACCTGCTCAGCGGGTAGGCCTCGTTGATCCGGTAGACCCCGGACTCGTCGGTGACGACGCTGTTGGTGAACTGATCCATCAGCGAGTTGTCGCGCTCACGCAGGGTCAACGCGAAGCCCGGCACGGGCTGCTCGCCCGGATCGCGCCTGCCGTTGCCGTTGTCGTCGATGAACACAGTGCCGCTGATGTGGGTGAACCACCCCGTGAGGCCACGATTGCCCAGGTTGACGACACCACCGTCGACGACGTCGACCTGGAAGGAGCGGAGGATCAGGTCCTGGTCCTCGTCCCACTGCGTCATCAGGTACGAGCCGTCCGGCACATTCGTGATGTCGAACGAGCCGTCGGGGTTCCCGCGGGTCAGCGACACCAGTTGGTCACCGTCGCCGAGGTCGGACAGCGCGACCCAGGGGCTCTTCACCGGCCCGCCCGACTTGGCTCCCGCGAAGCCGGTCTCCTGGATGGCGAGCGCGTCCTGGCCGCCAAGAGTCCCGGCGCCGCCGATGTACGGCAGTGCGATGACGACCCTGCCCTTGACCTCGCCGGTGGCCACCGAGGGGGCGAAGGTGCGCGGCTGCACGAAACCAAAGTGGACGTACGGCACCGGCTCCCCGCCCTTGACCCGCTCGGTATCCAGCCCGATCTCGCCCTCGGCCTGCCAGATGTCGTGGTCGTGCGCGCCCTCGAGCGTCGTGGTCTGCACCCAGGACGTGCCCGCGGGCGGGGTCACCACGGCGCCGTAGCGGTTGGGGCCGAGGTTGGGGATGACGATCTCGCCCAGGTCGTTGCTGATGCAGGTACCGGTGGAGTCCGCCGCAACCACGGGCGCACCGTCGGCGTCGAACACCACCGGGCTGGTTGGGTCGGTCGAGACCTCGTGTTCGTACGTAGTGCAGAGGGGGTTGCCCCAGTAGTCGGTGCTGACCAGGCCGAGGACGTCGTTGAGGACGGCGGTGAAGCCGGCCAGGCCCTGCTCGACGTCCAGCTCGTAGGTGCCGTCCACCGGGGCGTTGTCGTTGAAGACCTGCAGGCGGATGGTCTGCAGCGGCAACGGTGTGGGGTGCATCGAGACCGTCACCAGTTGGGAGCCGCCGGGGGCGACGGTGAAGTGGGCTCCGTCGATCTTGTGCCCGTCTGAGGTCACGGAGATCAGGTACTTGCCCGGCGGCAGGCCGCTGAGGGCGGTCGTGTCGTTCAGCGTCGTCTGGTCGCCCTGGGCGATGATCGGCGCCGCCCCGGATGTGGTGCGGATGGACGGCCACTGGCACGTGTCGGCGAAGGTGGCGTCGTTCGTGCCGTTGGGCAAGCAGTTGGCCGTGCTGTCCTGGGGGTTGCCGGTGTCCTCGGCGTTGATCAGCCACTGATACGCGCTGATCGGCGACCCCTCGGGGGTGGCTGCCACGGCTCGGGCGGTCTGCACGTGCAGCGTGATGCTGCCGGGCGCGTCGGCGGCCCTGGCGACGTCCACCACGGGTGGCGCCACCAACAGCCCACCCAACAGGGCGATCAGTGCCAGCGCGAAGACGAGGGTTCGCGCCCCCAAAGCCTGACGTGCCATGACTACCTCCAGTGAGATGAACTGGTGGTCAGGTTGGGGCGCACAGGCCACTCTCAGGCTTCAAAGCAGCGAAACTCTCATGCGGCACTCACGCGACGACCATCTGGGCGTCATGTCGTCGCAGCTGTCTGTCACCGGCCGTTACGCAGCTGTCATGAAGTCGTCATCTGGCGGAGACACACGACTACGCATAACGGGACAAATCGCCCCATGCGTCCAAGACGCCTGGCGATTTGCTCGCATTGATGACGGTGGAGCCGGAGACTGGGGACATCACCCGGCGCTCGGATGCGGAGAACGCAATGGCTCGTGTCATGGTCGTCGACGACGAGCCGAGGATCCGAACGTACCTCAATCGCTCCTTGTCAGCCCAGGGTCACAGTGTGGTGGAGGCCTGCGACGGGGTCTCGGCGCTGGAACAGCTGGCGCTCGCCGACGTCGACCTCGTGTTGCTGGACCTTTCTATGCCCCGCTGTGGTGGGTTGGGAGTGCTCAAGGCGCTGGAGTCCCGGGACGATGCACCTCCGGTGATCGTGCTGTCAGCAGTCACCGACGTGTCCGCCCGGATCCAGGCACTGGACCGAGGAGCGCTCGACGTCGTCGCCAAGCCCTTCTCGGCGCCCGAGCTGGCGGCGCGGATCCGGCGGCACCTACGGCACGACGCGCCACCGACTCCCGGTGAGGGGCGATTCCTGGAACTGAGCGGTATTCGGCTTGACCTGCACCGCCGTCGGGTTTCGACCGCCACGGGTGAGGTGAGCCTCAGCGAGCGGGAATTCGCCCTGCTCGCCCACCTGATGCGACGCGCCGGCGATGTCTGCTCCCGCGAGGAGCTGCTGCACGACATCTGGGGCACCGATGACTCCCTGGCCAGCAACGTCGTCGACGTGTGCATCCGGCGACTTCGCGCCAAGCTGCAGCCGCTGCCGCCCATCGAGACGGTGCGGGGAGCTGGGTACTGCTTCTATGACAGCTGAGACCGTGGGTGCCGTCCGGGTCGTCGGCGACTCGGAGCTGCGTCGTTATCTCGTCCTTATCTGGTTGGTGTGGGCGCTCGGTTGCGCTGTGGCCATGCAGCTGTTCCCTGGGCAGGAGACGATCCCCTATCACATCGGGTGGGCCGGGTTCGCCCTCGCGTTCGGGTTCGCGACCTGGCATCGCTGGGAACTGATCGCGGCGTTGTCCGGGTACACCGTGGTCACGGGCGTGATCATGGTGCGCCGAGCTGCTCTGGGGATCCTGGAATGGGAGGAGACCGCCGAGGTCCCGCTGATGGTGCTGCTGGCCGCGCTGATGGTGTGGCATGTGCTGCGGCGCCAGGTGGCGCTGGCCCGGACGGAAGAGCTGGCGGAGCGCGAGGCAGCGGCGTCGATGGCCCGGGAACGGCTGATTCGGCTGACCTCCCACGAGATGCGGACGCCACTGACGATTGCCACCGGGTATGTCGAGCTCATCGCTGCTCGAGCTGTCACCGCCGAGGACAAGCACGACGCGATGGTCGTCACTGACGAGTTGCAGCGACTCGCCCGGGTCGGCGAGCGGCTGATCCGCATGATCGGCCTGCAGGAGCGGGTGGTCGACGAGAACGTGGACGTCGATCAGGTCATTCGTCAGGCGGCAGAACGGTGGTCGGCGGTTTCCGACCGGCGCTGGGTGGTCGACAGCTCGGTCGGCCGGATATGTGGCTCCGCGGAGCGCTTGCGGACGGCTATCGACACCCTGGTCGAGAACGCCATCCGCTACACCGACGAGACGGACACGATCAGGCTGTCAGGTTTCCGCACCGACGAGAAGGTCGTGGTTTCGGTGTCGGATTCGGGAACGGGACTGACACCCGAGCAGATCACCACACTCAATGCGGAGTCCGACGGGGCCGCCCACGGTGGCGCCCGCGACACCCATCACGACCCCCTCGCCGGCACGGGTCTGGGGTTGGGCATCGTGCGGGAGATCGCGAATGCCGGGGGCGGCAATCTGAGGGCGGCGCAGGCTCCCGAGGGCGGGGCGGGGATGACCATGACTCTGGCGCTGCGGCAACCCGAGCGGATCGGGCGAGAGTCCATACCGCCCAGCGGCCACGAGGCCGTGACGGCCCCGGTCACCGACCAGGCATTCGTGTCTCGTTCCTGACCTGATCGGCGACCGGAGCCGCTGAACTACGTCATCGCCTGAAGCTCCTGCACGATCAGGTAGACGACCGTCGCGAGGGCGGCGACGCCTGACATCAGGACAAAGGCGATGATCACTTTCCAGAACCGCCTGACGAGCACGGCGACGACGATGAGCACTACGAGGACGACCAGCACGTCACTCATGGCGCACCGCCGGGGCGGGCGGGGCAGAAACTAGTCCTGTCGAGGTGTGGAAATGACTGGCGGGGCGGAGTAGCATCAACATTTGTGCATCTCCCTCCTGCATAGGGAGCGCTCAGCGGGGTCTGTGTTCCAGCACAGGCCCCGCTCTCCCTGTTCGGGCATCCCGAGGCGGCCTCTCGTCGCCGGTCCACCACCTCCTTCGGCGGTAGCCACCCGAGTGCGGTCCGGTAGGTCGCCAACCCGTTTGGATCACTCGCGTGTTGCGCTACCACCGCCAGTGTGGGGGTGGTAAGTTTCCGTACGCAAGTCTCTTTCGGTAACTTTCCGTGTGATCTTGAACGGGGAGGGAATGCTGATCATGGCAGCCAGCGGAGTGACGGCGGGCCCGCCTGTCCGGCGGAAGGCTTTGGCCAACGCCCTGCGCCGACTGCGGCAGGACGCCGGGCTGACATTGGAGGACGCCGCCACCGCCCTGGGGGTGTCAGTTCCGACGATCAGCAGGTACGAGAAGGGCATCAGGACGCCGCGAGGGCCTGACGTAAAGGAGTTGGCTGGTCTTTATGGCGCCAATGAGACTGCGACTAGGGAATTGCTCGCTCTGGTAACGCGCGCCAAGGAGAGTGGCTGGTGGGAATCCTTCAGCGAGGCGGAGGATTTTGGCATCTCGGCGTTCATCTCATTTGAAGCTGCGGCAACCCGGCTGTTGGAATTCTCCCACAGCGTAGTGCCCGGCCTGTTGCAGACGAAAGAGTACGCGAGCGCGATCTACCAGGGCGCTGTCAGTCCGACCCTGCCAACCTCGATGTCAAGTCATGATATCGAGAAGATGGTGGAGATACGCCTGCATCGGCAGCGACGTTTGGGGCGCGGCCTGACCATGTCGGTGGTTCTCGACGAGAGCGTCCTGCAGCGGCAGGTAGGAGGCCCACGAGTGCTACGAGAGCAACTCCTGAAGCTTGCCGAATCAAGCCGCTCACCAGCGGTTTCGTTGAGAATACTACCGTTCTCCGCCGGAGCTCACCCGGGCCTTAAAGGCGAGTTTCAAGTCCTCGTCATTTCCACCGAAGAGGTGTCGGATGTCGTCCATCTGGAGTCCCACGAGGGCTACACTATTGTGGACCAGAAGGACGTGGTGGCGCAGTATATGAGTTCCTACGAAATCATCGTCAATCATGCTATGTCCGAGGAGGCATCGACCAACTGGCTGGACAACATCGTAACCGAATTGTGACCAGTTCGCCAGTAGGCCGTGTGTAGAATCGGTCAATGTGACCGAGCCAAGCACTGTCGCCATGGAATGGCGGACCTCATCCGTGTGCTCTGTGGGAGGGTGCGTTGAGCTCGCGCCCCTGAAGGGCGGTGGGGCGGCCTTGAGGGACTCCAAGTCCCCTGATAAGGGGCATTACCGATTCAATGAGCAGGAGTGGCGCGACTTTATCGTCGGCGCGAAAGCCGGGGAGTTCGACTTCTTCGCGGAATAGCTCAAGGGTCGGTGCACGGGTCGTCGTCGCCGCGGAGCAGGGCGAGGACGTCGTAGAGGCGGCCGTAGCCGCCGGGCTCGGGGCCTTCGCATGACGTGGCCTGCGCAAGCATCGCCCTCTCCAGTCGTTGCGTACTGTCCCCACTGAGCACCCAGCCGAGCGGGGCCTCGACGGCCGGCTCGGTCAGGGGCGCGACGACGGCGACACCGTCTGGGATGCGGCGACGCACCTCGGCCACCGCCGGCGAGCAGTCATTCTCGATGCCTGCGTTGGGACACGGGTCGGCCAGCTGGTCGGACAACCGCTGCAGCCATGCCCCGTCGGCGGACTGCAACGCCGCCGCGCTGCTGCCCTGCAACGGGACCAGCGGCTCGGCCGTCAATCGGGGCGGCGGCTGGCGGAGGTCGGCGCGGGAGACGTTCTGCAGGAAGACCACCACGGGCACCACGACGGGTTCACTCCGCTCGACGGCCGTAGCGTTGTGAGCCACGATCTGGCGCATCACGAGCGGGGTGACGTCGGACAACGTGGCCAGGCCGGTCCCCTCGGCGTACCCGCCATCGACCAGCTGCAGGTCCTGACCACCGCCGCCGCACGACGTGTCGTACCCCCCGGTCGCCGTCGCGACCCCGGGGCTGATCCGCGCCGCCGGGGTGACGACGGGAAACCGGGAGGACACCATGGCGGCTGTCGCCCACGACAGCCCGGGCAGGCACCCGCCGTACACATCGGCCAGGTCCACTGTCACCGCGGGCTGGTCCGTCCGGCCGCGGCAGACGTCCGCGCGCTCGGGCGAAGCGCTGGGCGACACCGTCAGATCCAGCTGGCTCAGCACGACCCGGCAGCCGTCACCGGTCGACACGCTATTGAGCACGATGAGCCCCGTCGGCCCGGGGTCATCCGCCGGACTGCCCGGCGCCCAGTCCTCGTCCAACGCCGGGACGGTGTCCTCCCAGACGCTCTCGATCAGCCCCGCCCGGTCGCGCCACTGCCACGCGCCGTCGCCGACGGGAGCGGACGGCACCCGGAGTCCGGTCGAGCCACCCACGAGGTCCCCGACGAACAGCCCGGCTACCGCACCCCCGAGCGCCCGCGGCTCACTGACCGCGCCGGCTCCGTCGGCGGGCACGTCACCACGCGACATCGCCAGGCCGACCGAGCCGCCGCTCACCCCGCTGGACAAGAACGTCGCCGAGCCCCCGCACTCCTGCGGGTCGACATCCTGCAACTCCCGCATCGACCGCACGGTCCAGTCCGCAGCCCGCGCTCCCCCGCCCTGCGCGGCAACAAGCAGCAGCACCCGGTAGTCCACACCGTCGAGTGCCAACTCGCACTCGTCACCCCGAGCCAGCCATGCCGCGAACGCCTCGTCCGGCGCCTGTTGGGTGATGGGCTCGACGGCACCGCGCGTGCGCAGCCCGTGCAGTTCCGGGCTGGTCGCCACGGACGCCAGCAGAAAGGCGGGCAGCACCAACAGGGCGATGAACGGCGGCGCCTCCAGGCGAAACAACCGGAACAGCTCAGCGGGCTGGCGGTCCTGCAACGTCACGAGCAGCAGCCCGACGATGGCCGCCCATGACCCCAGCGCCGCGAGCGCCGTCGCGATGACACCGATTGCCTGCGTGACGCCCGTAGGGAACACCATGAGCACCGCGAGGACCGCGGCCGCCACCGCGAACACCACGAGCGCGGAGCGCCAGCCATCCAACGTCGGCGCCCGGGTGGAAGGGTCCAGCCGCCGCTGCAGCCGGCCGCGCGCTCCCGGCTCGTCGTCGCTCACCTGTTCCGGCGCGGAGCCGGCGATCCTCGGCAGCAACCGCCGCGCCACAGGGAAGATCGCGAACGCGCCGACGACACCGATCAGCAGCAGCAACCACGCCAGCGGACTGCCGTTGACCAGTGCCGGTGCAAGGAACGATCGCAGCAACCCAAGGAAGCCGATCCACAACACGGCCACCGCCAGGCCGTCCCCCAACCGCCAGGTGACCAGCGCAAGTAGCTCGTTCTTCGGCTTGGGGCCGACAGTCCACAGCGACGAGCGCAGCAGCCGGAGCAGGGCCGAGGTCGCGACGACCAGCAGCGGCACGCCGGCGAAGACCGCCAGCGGAGCGGGGTCCAGCAGGTCGGCGAACCCCGACACCACCATCACGAGCACGATGACCGCCGCCAGCGCGGGGCTCAGCACCCAGGGCCACCACAGGTTGCCGGGCTGCCGCGGGGTGCCGTCGACCAGCGTGCGCCAGGCCCGGTTGGTCCTCGCGCGCCCCAGCACGAACAGCCCCGCCGCCGCCAGCACCGTTGCCAACATCGCCGCCGCCGCATGACGCAGGCCAGTGCCGCCACCGGACAGCCATTGCCGTTCGACATCCGGCAACTGGTCCCACACCCCCCGCTGCGGCACCAAGGTCAACAGCGCCATGGCGAGCACGAAGACGAGCGAGACGCGGTGGTACCAGATCGCCATGATCAGGCGCCGCGACCAGCGGCCCATTCCCGATCTCACCTGGGCCGAGCGCAGCGTGGTGATCGCCAGCGCCACGATCACCGCCCACAAGCCGACGACCGCGACCACCAGGGCCCAGCCCAATCCCGTGATGAACCACCCCGGGGCCGCTACCCGGCTTTCGACCAGGACCACCGTGGCGGCTCCGATCGGCAGGAACAACACGGTGGCCAGCCCGAACAGGGCCACCAGCCGGAGCCACAGGCTTGTCCACCACCCTCGGCGAGAGCGCCGACGGGCCAGCAGCAGGGCGCCACCGACCATGAACGCCAGTGCCACAGCCCCCGCGAGCAGCAGCTCCGCGACCTCCGTGCGGAAGCTGCCGGACGCCCATAACTGCCAGGCGTCGCGGGCCGACCACGGCGCCGGCCCGATCACCGAAACCAGCCGCCGGCTACTGCCGTCCACACCGATCGCACCGCTGATCAGCCGATCCACCTCGTACAGCGCGATGAACCCACCGAGGATGGCGGTCCAGGCGACGAACGGTCGAGCCGGCAGGCGCGCCCGCTGGGCTTGTCGCTGTGGCGCGCTCTCCTGGACGTCGGTGTCCATCCCCCACACCTCCGTCGGCGGTAGGTGTACAGACCGTAGTCAATCGGGTGCTGTGCTGTCAGCAGTCCGCGAGCACCCTCTCGACAGCGGCCCTCTCCTCGGCATCCACCGACAGGGACCATTCGGTCTTGACCGACACCCAGACGACGGCATATCCGCACCACGACGAGGAGTCCGGCGGCAGCCACCGGCTCGGGTCCGCATCGCCCTTGATCGAGTTGGTCGGCCCGTCGACGGCGAGCAGATTGTCGAGGTCGTTGGCGAACTCGACTCGTTGTTGCGGCTGCCAGCCCGCGGCGCCGGAGCGGTGGGCCTCCGCCAGAGGCACCACGTGATCGATGCTGATCGCCTGCGCCTGCGCCTCGTCCTTGAGGTCGTCGAAAGTCACCGTGACACCGGTGTATGGATCGAGCCACGTGCCGGCCAGCACGTCGGAGCCGCAGGCGTTCTGCGGCGCGGTCCGGACCGTCTCCGGTTGCGCGTCCCGCAACAACACGTCGTCTCGCTGGTTGCAGCCGTTGCCGTCGACGTCGGCCCAGCGCTCGCCATAGTCGTCCCGCTCGTAGTCGGGCAGTCCGGCCGGCGCCGCCTCGGTCTCGGGCAAGGCCGCCAGTGCGGTCCGGGCGTCCTGCGGGGTCAACGCCGGCCGCAATCCACCGAGCGCCGAGCTCTCGTCGGCCGGACCAGCTTCGGCCGGACCACCATCGGCCGTAGCAGCATCGGCCGTAGCAGCATCGTCACCGGGGAGCGGGATCTCGTCGGGCAGGTCGACCCCCCCGGGCAGGTCCACCCCCACGGGCAGGTCGATGTCACCGCGCACCGCGAACGCCACTGCCGCGGCCAGGACAATCGCGAGAAGGACCGGCAGAGGGCGGACCCCCCGCCGCGAGCGACGCTTCGTGCGTCGCCGCGTCGCCACCGGGGCATCATGACAGGCAGCACCTATTGTCGTGTCATGCCGCCCGCGGTGGAGATCGAGCTCGATGACCGGGTCGTCCGGGTCACGAACCCGGACCGCGTGTACTTCCCCGCCCGCGGCGAGACCAAGCTCGATCTCGTCCAGTACTACCTGTCCGTCGGCGACGGAATCGTCCGGGCGCTGCGCGACCGGCCGTGCATGCTGCACCGCTTTCCGACCGGCGTGACCGGTGAGAAGGTGCATCAGAAACGGCTGCCCGCGGGATCGCCGGACTGGGTGCAGACGGTCCGGGTGCATTTCCCGCGGTTCAATCGGCACGCCGACGAACTCTGCGTCACCCATATAGCGGACGTGATCTGGGCGGCCCAGATGTCGACGGTGGAGTTCCACCCCTGGAACTCCCGCCGCGCAGACACCGAGAAACCGGACGAGTGGCGCATCGACCTCGATCCCGGGCCCGAAGCCACATACGCCGACGTCCGCACCGTGGCGGGCGTCGCGCGTCAGGTACTGGACGAGGTCGGCGCGGTCGGCTGGCCGAAGACCTCCGGCGGCAAGGGCATGCACATCTACGTCCGGATCGAGCCCCGCTGGGGCTTTCCCGACGTGCGCAACGCGGCGTGGGCCTTCGCACTGGAGGTCGAGCGGCGGCTGCCGCAGCTGGTCGACCTGTCGTGGTGGCGCAAGGACCGTGACCCGGCGACGGTCTTCGTGGACTACAACCAGAACACCCGCGACCACACGCTGCGCAGCGCGTACTCGGTCCGCGGCGTACCGCAGGCGCCGGTCTCGGCCCCGCTGACCTGGGACGAGGTCCCGACGGCGGAACCGGGTGACTTCACCATCGCCACCATGCCCGCCCGGTTCGCCGAGCTCGGGGACCTGCACGCCGGGATCGACGACGCGGTGTTCGCCCTGGGCCCACTGCTGGCGTGGGCCGAGCGGGACGGCCTGCAAAGCAACGACACGCCGGCCACCAGCTCACGGCCCACGCCAGACTGGGGCCCGAGCGGGGGTGGGCGGCGCCCACGCAGAGTGACACCATGAGGGGATGTCGGGGGTAGTTCACCAGCGGCGACGCTTGATCGTCGGGGTGGTCGCCGGCCTCATGGCCAGCGTGCTGGCCGGGTTCGCGGCCGCCCAGGCAATCAAGAGCGTCCTCGGCGTGACCTTCGGCGACAAGGCCGTGCTCGCCGCGCCCACCCCCACGGTCCCCCAGCAGACCGGCGACGAGGAGCAGCTCCCGCCGGACGTCGCACCGACCGTGTCGCTGCCCAGCGGCGGCCTCGATGATCCCCTGCTGACGCTCGCCGCCCAGCGCCTCTCGGATGCGCTGACCACTCGGCTGGGGACGCCGGCGACCATCGGGGAGGAGTTGCCCGCCCCCGGCGTGCTCGCGGCGCTGGACGCCTCGAGCCTGCTCGGACCGCAGGCGTACGAGCGCGGCGGCGACCCCCTGACGATCACCGCCGCCGACCGCCGCGGGCTGGCTGCGGGCATGTTCCGGCTGGCCCAAGACCTGCAAGCAGGCCACTCGTGGGCGCAGGCCGGCGCCGCCGGCGTCGTCACCCCGGCCGCGGAGCACCGCTTCGTCGACTCCGGCGCCGTCGGCATCCCCGCCGACCCGGACGCCTGGCGGGCACAGGACGACTACTCCCACGTCAGCGGCGCGCTGAGCCAGGTGATCCTGAACGCCGAGCCGTGGGTCGACACCGCCGCCCTCGCCGAGGTCGACGCCCAATGGCGCCAGTACGTCGACCACGTCGTCGCCTACGGCTACAACGGCATCGTCATCTCCGGCTTTCTGGAATACGTCACGTTCTCCGGCGTCGGCGACGGCGACGCGATCTATCCTGCGAACAGCGACTACGTGACGCGCGCACAGGCGTTACGCGAACAGATCGGCGAGATGTGGGCCTACGCCGACACGATGGGCCTCGACGTCGTCCTCGTCACCGACATGCTGGCGCTCAGCGGTCCGCTGGAGGACTACCTGATCGCCGAGATCGGCTCGGTCGACGCCTCGGATCCCCGATTGTGGGAGGTGTACAGCGCCGGCCTGGACGAGCTACTGACCGAGCTGCCGTTCCTCGACGGGATCATGCTGCGGATCGGCGAGGGGGGCGGGATCTACAATGCCGAGGGCTGGGACTACTACTCACGACTCGCGGTGACCCGGACCGCCGAGGTCCGTGCGATGCTCACCGCCCTGACGTCGACAGCCGCCCGCCACGAGGCCACGGTCTACTTCCGGACCTGGAGTGTCGGCGTCGGCGATGTCGGTGACCTGCACACCAACCCCGAGACGTACGAGCGGGTGCTCGGCGACCTCGCACCGGACAACCTGGTGGTGTCGACCAAGTTCGTCGCCGGGGACTTCGATTCGTATCTGCCGTTCAACCCGACACTGGATGCGGGCCGGCAGGGCCGGATGGTCGAGATGCAGGCCCGTCGGGAGTTCGAGGCGTTCAGCGCCTTCCCCGACCCCGTCGGCGCCGATCATCAGCTGGCGTTGCAGCGGGTGCGCGACCGTGACCGGCTCGCCGGGGTGTGGGTGTGGACGCAGAGCGGCGGGCCGCTACGAGCAGGGCCGCTCTCGCTGTATCTGCGGGAGGGATTCTGGCAACTCTGGGACCTCGATGTGTGGACCACTGCGCGACTCGCATGGGACCCCGACGCCGATGTCGGGCAGCTGCAGGCGGACTGGGTCGCGCTGACGTGGACCACCGATGCCGAGGCTCGCGACGCTCTCGTGGCGCTGCTGGACCAGGGCCGGCAGGCGACGCTCGCCGGGCTGTACGTCGGGCCGTACGCACAACGTGACGTCCGGGCGTTCGGCCTCGAACTGCCGCCGATGATGTGGCTGTTCAAGTGGGATCTGGTCAGCGGCGACACCGCCACCTGGTCGGCGATCCACGCGGCGAGCGCCGGGCGGATCGACCAGGCGATCGCCGAGGGGGATGCCGCGGTGGCCACGGTGGCCGGGATGCAGGCGCGGCTCGAGGAGATCCCCGCCAGCGCCTTTCGCGATCCCGCCACCCGCGACGACCTGGTCGCGGCGCTGGCCTATCAGCGGGACATGTTCACGGTGCTCAGCGAGTACCGGGCCACGATGCTGCGCTACTACGAGTGGCTCGACACCGGATCGGCCGCTGCGCGGGCCTCCTACGGCGAGGCGCGGGCGAGCTTCGAGAGCGCTCGGGCGGCGCACGTCGAGAGGTGGCGGGGTGACCTCGACCATCCACCCCTGGTCTTCGACAACGCCGCCGCCGGCCTGGCGGTGATGTCACGGGATGCCGCGGTGGCCTGGTCGGCGAGGGGGGTGCTGGTCGTGGTCGCGTTGGCGATGATCCTGTCGGCGAGCGTGCGGCGAGCGGTGTTGGTGCCGTGGCGGGGTAGGAGGCCGGCCGGTCGCCCGCAGGCAGGGTTGTTGTCCGCTGTCGCGGTCGCCTGCTGGGTGGCGGCTCATGGCGGGGTGTCCGGGTTCGCCTCCAGCCCGTACCTGGGCACGGCGGGTGGTGCCGCGGTGGCCTTCGGCCTCGGCTACCTGGCGACGGTGCTGCTCTGCGGCGGCCGCGCGGCC
>CAZEYA010000102.1:0-13708 GCA_964516515.1 uncultured Kineosporiaceae bacterium
GTCGGCAGCCGCGCCCGGCTGCACGTGGCACCGGCCAACATCCGGCGCGTGGTCGACGTGGCCCTCGAGCTTGCGCAGCAGCCGCCGCTCGTGGCTGCCGACGATCCGGGGCTTGTCCGACCGCCGGTCCTGCGCCACGGCTGGGAGCGGACGGTTGCCGACCTCGCCGACCCGCTGAGCGGGCAGCTCCGCCCGCTGTCGTTCGACCCCGCGGTGACGGACGGGCGCGACGACGTCGTCCTTGCCCATCTCGAGCACCCGCTGGTCGCCCAGGCGACCCGCCTGCTGCGCAGCGCGGTGTGGGGCGGCGCCGCACAGGTCGCGCTGCACCGGGTGGCGGGCGTCGAGGCGGTGCTGCCGCCCGGGACCGACGTCGACGGGTTGCTGGTCGCGGTGTTCGCCCGTCTGGTCGTCGTGGGTGCTGACGGCGCGCGGCTGCACGAGGAGGTCATGCTCACCGGTCGCGTCCTGCCGCCGGCTGGTCGCTCGCGACGTCTCGAGCTCGAGCGGCCGAGCAATGCCGCGGTACGGGAGGCCGTCGAGGCCGCCCTCGACCCCGGCGCCTGCATCCCCGCCCCCGCGGCCGCCCGGGCCCGGCTCGCCGACGCATGGCCGGAGCTGCGCGCGCCGCTCGCCGAGGACGTCCGGCGGCGCGCCGACGAGCGCGTCACCCGGCTCCGCCGGACCCTGGACGAGCGGCGCGTGAGTGAGGAGGCGCGCGTCCACGCCGTCCTCGACCAGCTGGGCGCCATGCTCACGGGCGCCCTCGCCGGCCAGGGTGTCGTCCAGCTCTCCTTTGACGACCTGCTGGAACCCGAGCAGCGACAACTGCAGCGCGACCGTGACGCCTGGGCCGACCGCCTGCACCGCCTGCCCGCGGAGCGCGATCAGGAAGTAGCTGCGGTCGCGGCCCGGTATTCGGGCGTGCGCGAGCTGGTGTTCCCGTTCGCGGTCGCGCTCGTCACCCCTGCGATGGCGACGTGAGCGTCACGCGCACCCGGCGGCGCAGTCACCGCGCGGGGGAGGCGGCACGGCGCCGCCACCCGTGGCTGGAGCTGGTGGGGATCTCCGGGCCTTTCCTCACCCTGCCCGTCGTGGACCGGGTCTTCCCCGCCGGCATGCCCGCGCTGCCTGCCGCGGTCCGGGCCGATGCCCGCGCCGCAATCGCCGACCTCCTCGACCATGGCGGCTCGTCGCGCACCCGGGTCGTGGCGTGGGTGACACGCGACCTCCTCGGCTGGGGTGACCTCGTTCGGCACGGCCCCGACGTGCCCCGCACGCTGGCCGAATACGTCGCCGAGCACGGCATCACGCTCCAAGCGGACTTCGTCCTCACCGCCCCCGAGGACGAGGAGGCACCCGCCCTCGACCTCGGCGACGACCTCGGGGACAACGGTGGCTACGACAGGGGCGACCAGGACGGTGACGACGAGGAGGGCGCAGCGCCCGACTCGCCACATCGCCTGCTGGGCATGATCACCCCCTGGGGCTCGCACCCCCTGACCCGCGTCACGCGGGATGGCTGGGCCGCCAGCCCCGTCGAGCGCCTCGCCGTCCTGCTCCGCGCCCGTGACGTGCCGGTCGGCCTGGTCACCGACGGCCGGTGGTGGGCCATGGTGTGGGCGCCGCGCGGCGGGACCACGGGCGCGGCGGTGTGGGACGCCGGGCTGTTCACCGAGGAGCCCGAGACGCTGCGCGCGTTTGTCGCGCTACTCGAACGCCGCCGCTTCGTCGGCGTCGCCCGCGAGGACACCCTGCCCGAGTTGCTGACCGAGAGCCTCAGTGCCCAGGAGGAGGTGACCGAGGCCCTCGGTCGCCAGGTCCGCGACGCCGTCGAGCTGCTGGTGCTGCGCCTGGACGCCGCCGACCACGACACCGGCGGCGAGCTGCTGGCCGGTGTCGACGACGACGAGCTGTACGCGGGGACCGTCACCGTCCTCATGCGCGTGGTCTTCCTGCTCTTCGCCGAAGACCGGCGCCTGCTGCCGGGCGACGACGAGGTCTACGCCGCCGGCTACGGGGTGGGTCGCCTGGTCGAGCAGCTGCGGCAGCGCGCGACGCTCGCCGGTGAGCAGGCGCTGGAGCACCGCACCGGGGCGTGGCACCGCCTGCTGGCGGTCACCCGGGCACTGCACGGCGGGGTCGCGCACGAAGACCTGAAGCTGCCGCCGTACGGTGGCGGGCTGTTCGACCCCGCCGCCCACCCCTGGCTCGAGGCCGCCGTGGCGATCGACGATCGGACGGTGCTGCGGATGCTCCGCGCCGTGCAGTACGTCGTCGTCGGGGGCGAGGAGCGGCGGCTGTCGTTCCGCGCCCTCGACGTCGAACAGATCGGCTACGTCTATGAGGGCCTGCTCGAACTGGAGGTCCGGACCGCGACCGAGGTGACGGTGGGGCTGCGACGGGCGGCGTCGGGCTCGCAGCCGTGGCCGCGCGGCAAGGAGCCGTGCGAGGTGACCATCTCCGAGGTTGCCAGCTGGCTCAACGAGGTGCCGCGGCGTCTCGCCGTCCACCTCAAGGCACGCAACGGGGCGAGCGACAGCGCCGTCGAGAAGGCGATGGTCACGCGGCTCGAAGACCACGAGCGCGACGCCCTGCGCCGGGCCACCGGCGGTGATCCCGGTCTGATCGCGGCGCTCACCCCCATCGCGCCGCTGCTGCACTGGCACGAGGGCGGGGTGCCCGCGGTCACGCTCGCCGGGCGGCGCTACGTCGCCCCCAGCACCCGGCGGGCCGCGACCGGGACGCACTACACCCCGCGGGCGCTCGCCGAGGAGGTGGCGGGGGTCGCCCTCGAAGCGCTGGTGTACTCGCCCGGGCCGTTGGAGACCGCGCAACGGAAGGCATGGCGGGTCCGCCCGTCGAGTGAGATCACCGCGCTGCGGGTGGCGGACATCGCCATGGGGTCCGGGGCGTTCCTCGTCGCCGCCTGCCGCTATCTCGCCGACCGGCTGGTCGAAGCATGGGTCGAGGAGGGACGCGGCGACGCGGTGCTGGCGGCCGAGGCGTCGGCGGGGCGGGGGCCGGCGAAGCTGTCCGCGGACGCCGAGGTGTCGGGTGTGGCGTTGGAGGCGCGGCGGGCGGTCGCCGAGCACTGCCTGTACGGGGTCGACATCAACCCGCTGGCCGTCGAGATGGCCAAGCTGTCGCTGTGGCTGGTGACGATGGACGCCAGCCGGCCCTTCGGATTCCTCGACGACCGGCTGGTGGCGGGGGACTCGCTGCTCGGGTTGGTGGACATGCGCCAGATCGAGGAGGTACATGTCGACCCATGGCGGCCCCTCGACCCCAAGAGGGGCCAGAAGCTTGATCTGGGAGGTCACGCATGGCGGGGGCGCCTGGGTGAGGCGGCGCGGCTGCGGCGGCAGATTCTCGCCCAACCGGTCGTGGACGTACGCAGCGTCGAGCGCAAGCAGCAGCTCCTGCACCAGGCGCAGGTGGAGTCCGAGGACGTCGCAGTGGTGGCGGACGCCATCACCGGGATCGGGCTGGCGAACGCCAAGGTAGGGGACCGGCAGGTCGACGTGCTGTTCGCCGGGCTGCGGACCCGGCTGCTGACCGGCGACGCTGGCGACGCGCTGCGCGAGTCCGCGCGACGTCACCTGCAGGCGGGCAACCCCGCGGGCAAGGCGGCCCGGGTTCCGCTGCACTGGCCGGTGGCCTTCCCCGAGGTGTTCATGGCTGACGACCCCGGCTTCGACGCCATCGTCGGCAACCCGCCGTTCAGTGGTGGGCAGAAGCAGTCCGGATCGCTGGGTGGCGACTACCTGGCGTGGCTTCAGCGCTGGGACGGCGCCAAGCGCAAGGGCAGCGCCGACTTGGCCGCACGCTTCGTGCTCCGCGCCCAGCGGTTGCTCGACTCTCGCGGTCAGCTGGGGTTCATCACGACCAACACCCTGACGCAGGGCGACACTCTCGACGTTGGTATGGGTCAGGCCGTCGAGCGCGGCCTGGTTGTCCGCGCCGGCCTGTCGAGCCACCCGTGGCCGAGCGCCAGCGCCAACCTCGAGATCGTCAACGTGTGGGCAAGCCGACGTGCTGTCGCGTCGCAGGGACTGCTAGTCCTCGACGGCGAGGCGGTGCCGAGCATTGGCCCGGACCTTGAGCCCATCGGCCGGGTGAATGGGCGGCCGCTCCGCCTCGCTGAGAGCGAGGACCTGGCTTTCATCGGGTCGTACGTGCTCGGGCTCGGCTTCACTATGACCGCTGAGCAGGCGGCCGCCCTTATCGACAAGGACCCCCGCAACGCAGACTGCCTCCAGCCCTACGTCATCGGTCAGGACCTCAACCAGCGACCGAACCAATCGGCGAGTCGGTGGATCATCAACTTCCGGGACTGGCCCCTGGCGCGCGCGGAGGCGTATCCCGATCTCATCGACATCGTGCGACGGCTCGTCAAGCCCGCACGCGACAGGAACAACCGGGCTGTCAGACGTGACCGGTGGTGGCGATACGCCGAGACGGCGCCAGAGCTCTACGCCGCCATCGCCGGCCTCGACCACGTCCTTGCGATCTCTCGCGTCGGCAACGCCGTCCTGCCGATGCGAGTGCCGACCGGGCCGGTCTTCTCCGAGGCAGCCGTCGTCTTCGCCCTTGACGGCCGCGCCGACCTCGCCGTCCTGTCGTCATCGGCCCACAGCACGTGGGTCGTCCGCTACACCTCGACCCTGGAGACGCGCATCCGCTACGCACCCTCGGACGTCTTCCTCACCCTGCCCCGCCCACCCGCGAACCCCGACCTGGCCGATCTCGGCGAGCAGCTCGACACCGTCCGCCGCGAGCTCATGCTCGCCCGGTCCTGGGGTCTGACGACCACGTACAACGCCGTCCACGCCCCGGCCGTCACCGACCCCGAGGTCGTCCGGCTCCGCCAGATCCACGAGGCCATCGACCACGCCGTCCTCGCCGCTTACGGCTGGTCCGACCTCGACCCCGAGATCGGCCACCACCCCACCAAGATCGGCACCCGCTGGACCGTCAGCCCTACCGCCCGCTTCGAACTCCTCGACCGCCTCCTCGAGGAGAACCACCGCCGCCACGCCCTGGAGCCGAGGTGAGCGCCCGCGAGAAGAGGTTGATCTACCACTTCACTCACGTCGACAACCTGGCGTCGATTTTTCGCGACGGCGCGCTGACCTGCGACGCGGGAGCGCCGTCCGCTGGACTCGTCACCGAGGTCGGCGCGCTCGCCATCAAGCAGCGGCGGCGATCAGTGACTGTGCCCCTGCTACCAGGCGGGACGGTCGGTGACTACGTGCCGTTCTACTTCGCTCCTCGCTCACCCATGATGTTCAAGATCGCCTGCGACCGCCGGGACGCCGTATCAAACCTGTACCAGGGCGGTGCGCGTCCCCTGGTTTACGTTGTCTCCTCGATCGCCAGCGTCGTCGGGGCAGGCCTGCCATGGGTGGCCAGCGACGGGAACTGCGCAAGCAGCGTGACCACCTACACGAGCAACGAGGCAGATCTGGACAGCCACGTGGACTGGGACCTCATGGACGCCACGGTCTGGAAGTCGACCGATCAGGACCCTGACCGGCGGCGACGTCGCATGGCGGAACTTCTGGTTCACCACCGTTTTCCGCTCGATCTGGCCCTGGGCTGGGCCGTCAGTGACGAGCAGATGGCACTGCGTGTCCGACAACTGATCGACGCCAGCGGACGGAGTGTCCGCTTTGTCGAGGTCCGGCCAAGCTGGTACTACTTAGACCTCGAGGAGGCGAACACATGATCGAAGAAGGTTCAGGCAACCTGCTCACCGCAGATGTCGAGGCGATCGTCAACACGGTCAACACGGTCGGGGTCATGGGCAAGGGCATCGCCTTGCAGGTGAAGCGTGCCTACCCCGACGTCTTCGACGCCTACCGCGCCGCGTACGAGCGTGGCGAGCTGGCCATTGGGCGCATGCACGTCCACGACCGTGGGGTTCTCGGCCCGGCCCGCTACGTCATCAACTTCCCGACGAAGCGCCACTGGCGGGCGCCGTCGCGGCTGGTTGACATCGACGCCGGGCTGCAGGACCTCGTGCGGGTGATCCGCGAGCTCCGACTCACCTCCATCGCGGTGCCCGCACTCGGGGCAGGCAACGGTGGCCTCGACTGGGCCGACGTCCGCCCCCGCATCGAGGCTGCCCTTACGCCGCTGACCGACGTTCGGGTAGTCCTGTATCCGCCGGCTGGGGCGCCGGTCGCCGCCGACATGCCGATTGCCACCCATCGGCCCTCCCTCACCCCTGGCCACGCCCGGCTCCTCCTGGCTATGGAGCGGTACGAGTCGTGGGCTGCCAGCCTCGAGCCGCGCGCGGCGGGCGTCAGCCAGCTGGAGATCCAGAAGCTGGCCTACCTACTGCAGCTCCTGGGGGTCCGCCTGGGTCTGACATTCACCAGGGCTCACTACGGTCCCTACGCGCACGCCTTGTCAGCGGTACTCAGTGCCATGGAGGGCCACCAGACCACGGGTTTCGGGGACGGGACGGTACCGGTCCTCGACTTCGCCTCGATTGAGCTGCTGCCCGGTGCCATTGATGAGGCCCACGCTGTGTTGACCGACACCCCGCCTGCGATACCGGATGACGAGCTGTGGCGCCTTGTCGAGGGCTTTGAGTCGCCGTACGGCATGGAGCTGCTCGCCACGGCCCACTGGGCCGCCGCTCACACCGACCCGGTGACAAGCGACCCCGCTGTGGTGTCCGATCGGGTGGCGGGCTGGAACCTGCGCAAGGCCCGCCTCTTCACACCCCACCACGTCACGGTTGCCATGGCGCGACTCGACCGCTCCGGCCTGCTTGCTGGCACCCTTACCTAGCTGTTGGGCGGCGTCGGTGGCCGGCACCTGTGCGCCTGGCTGCGTCACCTCACCGCCACCCGCCCAGCTCGGAGCTAACTGCGCGGACTCAGGTCAGAGGGCGGACCAGTCGAGGTCCCCACCGAGGGCTGCCAGTCGGGCCAGCAGGCCGAGGCGGCGGCCGCGCACGGCTGGGTCGTCGTCCATCACGTGGACGGTGTCGAAGAAGGCTTCGACGGTTTCCGGTAGTCCTGCGGAGGCTGCGAGCAGTGCGTTGAGGTCATCGGGACGCCCGGCGACGGCGGCCTCGGTGCGGGCTACGGCGTCCACGAGGTCCCGCTCGGCGGGTGCCAGGGCGTCGATGGTGTCAGGTGTCGGCGACGCGACGGGTGTACCCGCGGGGAGGATGCGCTGGGCCCGTTGCAGGACGCCGACTAGCGCGGGCCACCGCGGATCAGTGACGATCATGTGGAGTCGTTCGAGCTGGCGGTCAGCCAGGGCCGGCCGGTCGGCGAGGGGGAGCACCGCCCGCACACGTGTGTGCGGGCAGCCTTCGTCGAGCAGCTGCTGCTCGAAGCGTTGCACGACGAACGCCTGCGCCTGCGCCTGGATCTCGACGGTCGCCGTGACACCGGCGGCCGCGAGACGCTCCGCCGCCGCTGCCACGGCGGCGCGCACCCCGGGCCCGTTCAGTTCTGGGAAGGCCCGCAGCGTGCGGGTGATGCCGAGCGCGGCGCGACGTACGCCGTAGGGGTCGGAGGTGCCGGTGGGGATGGCGCCGATCGCGTACATGCTCGTGAGGAGGTCGATGCGGTCCGCCAACGCGAGTACCGCGCCGGCGCGGCTTTCGGCGACCGGGGAGGCTGAGCTGCGGGGCATTTCCATCTCGGCGAGCGCCTGAGCGACGGCCGGCGGCTCGCCCGCGTGTTCGGCGTAGACGCGGGCCATGGTGCCGGCAAGCGATGACAATTCGACAACCATCTGTGTCGCGAGGTCGAACTTGCCCAGCGCCGCCGCTCGCGTCACGGTGGCTCGTTCCTCGTCGCTGAGGCCGGAGTCAACGGCGAAGCGGTCGGCAAGGTGGGCGATGCGGTTGACCCTGTCGTCGAAGGACCCCAGGCGTTCCTCGAACGTCAGTGTGGCGAGGCGGGTTCGGAACTCCTCCGGTGAGGTCTGCAGGTCAGCGCGCCAGAAGAACGAGGCGTCCTCGTAGCGCGCACGGATGACCGATTCGTTACCCGAGCGCACGAGGTCCACGTCGCAGGGGCCGTTGGCAAAAGTCACGAAGCGCGGCAGCAGACGGCCACTCTCGTCGAGGACCGGGAGGTAGCGCTGGTGCTTACGCATCACTGTCGTGAGCACGGGGGCGGGAAGGTCGAGGAAGCGTTCCTCGAACGTGCCGAGCACGACCCGCGGGTCCTCCACGATGTCGGCGATCTCGTCCAGCAGCCCGGCCTCGGCGTCGGCGTCGATTCGCCCACCGGCCTCGGCTGCGACGCGCTGCGCCTGGGCTAGCACCCGCTCGCGCCGCACGTCGCGGTCGAGCACGATCCCGTGCTCGAGCAGCAGGTCTTCATAGCCCTCGGCATGGGTGACTTCGAGGGTGGGCTGCGAGGCGCCGCGCAGCAGGCGAGTGCTGGTGCCGGACACGAGGTGGGACACGGCGACCGGCACATGCTGCCCACCGAGCAGCACGACCAGCCAGCGCACCGGACGGGAGTAGCTGAGTTCCGGGTCGCCCCAGCGCATGTTGCGCTCGGCGTGCATGGCGCGCACCGCCGCCTGGGCGGCGGCGGCCACGACCCCCGGGGACGTGCGGCCGGGTACGAAGCGGTCGACGGCGACGTAGGGGACGCCGTCGACATCGATCTCGATCACGTCGGACAGCTCGGCCTGCTGGCCGCGCAGAAAGCCCAGCAGAGCCTTGGTCGGCTTCCCCGCGGCGTCACGGGCCGCGACGGCCCGAGGTCCCTTCACGCTGCGCCGAGTGTCTGCCTCCGCGGCGGCGAGCGCGGCGACGGTGACCACGACGCGGCGGGGCGTGGCCTTGACAACTACCGGCCCGTGGTCCAACGAGGTCGCGTCGAGGACGCCCTTGACCGCTGCATGCACCTGCGCCGAAGCCCCTAGGACGTCGCGGTGCGGCAGCTCTTCGACGCCGATCTCGATCAGCAGCGGCTGGGCGCCGGTGACCTCCGGCAGAGACCTGGGGTCGACGATTGGCGCCGGGGCCGGCGTACCGAGCGGGAACCCCAGCTCCTCACGCCGCGCGACCCACAGCCGGGAGGAGTCCCGCGTCAGTCGACGCATGAGGCCGAAGGAGCGGGCCCGTTCGGTGGTGCTGACCGCCCCGCGCGCGTCCAGCACGTTGAAGGCGTGGCTGCACTTGAGCACGTAGCTGTACGCCGGCACCGGCAGCTTGGCGTCCAACATCTGCTCGGCCTCGGCCGCGTAGTCCGCGAAGAGCCGACGAGTGCGCTCGATGTCCGCCTCGTCGAGGTAGTACCGGCTCATCTCGTACTCGGACTGCAGGTAGACGTCACCGTAGGTCAACGTGTCGTTGTAGCGGATCTCAGTGAAGTGACGCTTGCCCTGCACCGCCATGACGATCCGCTCGAGCCCGTACGTCAGCTCCACCGAGATCGGGTCCAGCGGAAGGCCGCCAGCCTGCTGGAAGTAGGTGAACTGGGTGATCTCGAGCCCATCGAGCCAGACCTCCCAGCCCAGACCCCACGCACCGAGTGCTGGTGAGGCCCAGTTGTCCTCGATGAACCGGACGTCGTGGGCAGCAGTGTTGATACCCAGAGCCGCCAGGCTCTCCAGGTAGACCTCCTGCGGATCGGACGGCGCCGGCTTGAGGATCACCTGGAACTGCGTATGGGTTTGCAGCCGGTTGGGGTTCTCCCCGTAGCGGGCGTCGTCGGGCCGCACGCTCGGCTCCACGTACGCAACGCGCCACGGCTCGGGCCCGAGCACCCGCATCGCCGTTGCAGGATTACCCGTACCCGCTCCGACCTCAGTGTTGAAGGGCTGCCCGATAAGCGTGCCTCGAGCGGCCCAGAACCCCTGCAACCGGAGAATGACTTCCTGCATTGTGGGCGCCGTGTCGAGATCAGGCGTAATCGACGAAAGCTCAGTCATCGGTCCTGTTCCAGAAGGGGCGAGTAGCCGGATGGCGCCGCTCACCGTAGTGGGCCGACATGCTCAGCAGGTACCGACCACCGGCCCGGCCAGGGCGTGGTGGAGCACGCCGAGGTCGGTCACCCACGCATCAGCGGACGCGTCGTCGGTCGGCCCAACGAGCACGCTGGTCATGCCAGCGGCGCGCGCCGCAGTAACGTCCAGGTCGACTGAGTCCGGCCCACACGCCGACGTGGTGAGCGCTTCCATCGCCGACTACGACGGTGCGCATCTCCATGCCCCCACCACTAACTAAGTGGCGTCTTCGGCAAGCTGGGCATCCGTGAGGGGCGAGAACCGTTGACGCGCCGCTTGGCGGCTCACGCCTAATGCCATGCCGATGCGTCCCCAGCTTCGACCGTGAGCTCGCGCGATCTCGACGGTCTCGCGGAGCCGGGCCTCGGCGGCGTACACGGTGTCGGCGGCCGCGGCGATGGACCGGAGGTCGGTGGTGTCGCCGGCCTTGGTGGCCGCGGGGTCGAGGGTGTCCAACCAGTCCTCGGCTTCACGGGTGGCCTGCTGCAGCTGGTCGGGGGTACGCGGCATGGTCATCACCTCCTGGTCACAGGAATCCGTAGAACTTCGGTCCGCAAGTCATGGCGTGAATGATCACCGGATCGTCGTCGGGGTCGAGGACCACGACCTCCAGCAGCCCGCCGGCCCTGCCTGGGCCGATGATGCCTAGTCGATCGTCGTACTCCTGGGGGAACTCGGTCAGTGCATGTCGAACGGCATGAATCATGTCCTCGTCGGTGACCCCGTGCTTGCGGGCGCTGGGCACCACCTTCACGAATGACAAGATACGTTGTCGTCACGGGCGTAGTCAACGGACCAGCCTGAAGGCCCATTGCCCGGCCCCTTCCCCATGCGTTCCTCAACATCCGCCTATCGCGGACACCCCCACCGACGACCTGATCACCGGGGTCATGAAGCCACCTCCTCCGCGCGGCCGGCGACACGCAACTCCACGAGCCGGCGGGCACGGATGGTGGTCACGAATGGGTCGTCGCCCGCCCGCCAACGATCAGGACTGAGGTAGGTGACGTTGACCTCCCGCCCCAGCTGCGTCTCAAGACCTTCTAGTGACGTGTCGACGGCGCCGCGGTCAGGGTGGCCGACGACAAGCACATCGATGCCACCGGGTGCCGCTCCCGGCTCTCCGGGGTACTGGGCCGCCCACGAGCCGTACATAGGCCTCCTGGATTCCGTCCACGACGGACAAGGCCCGCTCGAGCAACCGCGCCGGCCCATAGGTGACGACGAGCAGGTGACGCAGCGGCGCGGTCGCCGGGTTGTCCGGAGACGAGCGGAGCACCACCGAACGTCCGATGCGAACCACCCGTGTCCGGGGTTGTGGCTACCGTCGTCGTCGTGTCGGACGCAGGGGTGGGCTCACGCCAGGTCAGGGCAGAGCTGGAGGATTTACTCGAACGCGATCTGCTGGGGCCGTGGGACGGTCCCGACGAGGAGCTCCGGCCCCACGAGCTGCCTGCGGAGCGGTACCTGATCGGCCGGCTCGTGCCCAAGCCGGCCGATATGCCGCTTGAACGGGCCGCCGAGCCGGACGAAGACGCGGAGCTGGCGGACACCGGGTCGCCGGATCTGCTGGACACGGGGGCCGACGTCGACCAGGACGATGACCACGAGAGCGAGACTCGGCAGTCGGTACGCAGCGGGACGATGGCCGCGTCGGCGACCGGCTTGTCCTTTCTCGTGCCGAGCGATGTCGACGAGGTTGTGGTCACCCCCCGGTGGGGTCGCTACGCACGACTGCCGTCGGCCACCGCCGTCACCGAGCAGGGACGTCCCCGCACCGTCTGGCACCGCCATCCATCCGGCGGTGCCGGCGTCACGCTGTCGCTGACCGACGAGGGTGCGCACGTGCTCACCGCGGACGGCACCGACGACGGCATCGTTCTGCACTGGACTGTCCGCCATCGTCACAACCAGCACGGGGACTTCCGTTCGATCCATGTCGCCCTGGTCAACGGACTGCCGGAGCCGGCGGCGACGCCCGATGTCAACCGGCTATACCAGGTGTCCCTCACGGTCACCGCGGCCGACGGCGCTGCGGCGGTCTTCCTCGGACACAACGACCCGGACCTCATGCCGGCCGTCACGACCGCCGACCCCGAGCGGCGCCATCTCGAGCTGCTGCACCGCCGGACCCGCCGCTACGCGACGGGGTCACAGTCAGCGGTCGACGTCGATGCCCGAGAGGGCGAGGCCCGCGCCTGGCGCTTGACCACGACCAGCTTTCCGGTGGTCGAGGTCGATCCGGTCGTGCCCGGTGCGATCCCACACCTCATGACCGACATGATCCGCTTGGGCAACCCCGAACTGGGCGCCGACGGACTGGTGACAGCGCTACGGCCGCTGGTGACGGGGTACCGGGCCTGGCTGGTCGAGCAGCGCGCGGTTGCCGGCACGGACCCGGAGGTGCAGCGGTATGGCAACGCCGCCCGGACCGCCCTCGACGATGCGGACGGTCTCGCCGATCGTCTCGACCGGGCCATCGACCTGCTGCGCGACAACGGCGGCGCCCGGGAGGCATTCCGGTTCGCCAATCAGGCGATGGCAGCGCAACGGGTGCGCAGCGAGCTGGTCCGGGCTCGGGCGGCCTCCGTGGGGGCTGAACCGGAGGAGCTGCTGAGGCGCTACGACGTCCCCGAATACCGCAGCTGGCGGCCGTTTCAGCTCGCTTTCGTCCTGCTCTGCCTGCCCGGGCTCACCGATCACGCGCACCCTGACGCCCACCGGGGCGCCGCCGACGGCCAGGTCCAACTGCTGTTCTTCCCCACCGGTGGTGGCAAGACGGAGGCGTACCTGGGCCTCGCCGCCTACACGCTGGCGATTCGGCGCCTGCAGCGCACTGTCGGTACCGGGGCGGACGCCCGCGACGGCAGTGACGGCGTGGGCGTGCTCATGCGATACACGCTCCGCCTACTCACGGCACAGCAGTTCCACCGGGCGGCGTCCCTGATCAGCGCGTGCGAGCTGCTGCGCCGCGAACGCATCGACAACGGAGACGAACGCTGGGGCCGGACACCCTTTCGCCTCGGCATGTGGGTTGGACGCGGTGTCACGCCCAACACGTTCGCCGATGCGCAGACCCAGGTCGAGCAGGCCGTGGGGGGTGGTCGCGCCGGCGGAGTCTTGCAGCTCGTGGCCTGTCCGTGGTGTGGGCACCCGCTGACCGCCGCCGAATGCCTGGAGGTCGACCCCGACAGGCGTCGCGTCCTGCTGTATTGCGGCGACCCCGACGGGCGCTGCCCCTTCACGCGACGCCGCTCGCCCGGTGAGGGACTACCCGTCGTCACAGTCGATGAGGAGGTGTACCGCCTGACACCGGCGCTCGTCATCGGCACCGTCGATAAGTTCGCTCAGCTGCCGCGACGTGGGGGGACCGCCCCGCTGTTCGGGCTGGTCTCGACTCGTTGCCCCCGGCACGGCTGGCAGACCGTCGACACCTCGGGCTGGTGCAAGGGCCGGCACCCGGCGACCTCCCGCTCGCCTGCCGTCGAGGCACAGTCGGTGATGCGGCTGCGACCGCCGGACTTGGTCATCCAGGACGAATTGCACCTCATCAGCGACGCCCTCGGGTCGATGGTCGGGTTGTACGAGGCGGCGATCGACCGGTTGGCGTCCCGACGCGACGGTCAAACAGTCGTGCGGCCGGTGGTCGTCGCCTCGACCGCGACGGTCCGGCGGGCCGGCGACCAGGTGCGTCAGGCCATCGTTCGAC
>CAZEYA010000103.1:0-13463 GCA_964516515.1 uncultured Kineosporiaceae bacterium
CCACCCGCCCCACCGGGCAGCGCTGAGATTAAACGACTATTCGTCGTGGTATCCGCTCGCCGCCATGGCCTGGCCGCGAGGATTCTCCGCGCTTTGGAGGACACCGCCCAGGTGCACGGTTACCACGACGTCATCCTCGACGTCGGAGGACGACAAGCAACAGCTCACGCCTTCTACGAAAGTCAGGGCTATGAGCGCGTACCCGGCTTCAGCATGTACCGCGACGTTCCTGGCAACCGGGCATACGGCAAGCGCGTCAAAGCCGCCGATGGTGCACCAGCAGCAGCTCGCCGCCAAGGGTGACGAACTGTCAGCAACCCCCTCGACCCTCGGTGGAGGCAATGGCGGCACCCTCCTGTGCGCGCGGTGGTGGCCCGGTTCAGCTCGACGGCGGCGGCCGCAGCCGCGTGACATGCTGTGCAGCACCACCAGCAACAGTCAGCGAGGCAGTGAAGACCCACACTGGATGACCACACCGCGACTTCAAGACCTACCCCACACCGATGGGACTTGCGTAGGCCAGCGCGCGGCGGTTCGCTGGGTGGCCGGGCGGACCCGGGCGGTCGTTCGGCACGGCAGGATCGGCCACCCGGACCACCAGCCAGGGAACCGACCCGTCCAGCGGCACCGGCACCCGCAGCGTGGTCGGCACGCCGGAGCGGGCTGCGCCCTCCGCGACCACCTCCGGCACGCTCGCTCCGGTGGTCAGGGCCGCGACCGCCACCTCGCGGCGGTCCCACGTGGGCCCACCATCGATGTCGAGGGCCAGGTCCACCGCCGCCGTGTCAACGCCCGGGATGTCTGCGGCCACCGCCCGCGACAGTCGACCGCCCATCCGCACGGCTTCGGGCCGGTCCGCAACGTCCAGGGCGTCCGGCGCGCTCGCCCCGGCCCGCGCCCAGGCCGCCACCATGTCCAGCCGCAACCCGGCCTCCCGGGTGGCGAAGAACCGCCGCGCCACCAGCGCCTCCCGGATCCCGGCCCGTGACCACTGCCGCACCCACAGCCCCGCGCGGCCCCGCTCCGGCTCGAAGCCCCACCGCGGGGTGTGCTCGTCGCTGACGCCGAGCAGCCCGGGCCACCACCCGGCGTCCAGGCAGTCCAGCAACGGCGAGCGGGCGCCTCGTGACACCCCCTCGAACAGGTAGTCGGTGTCCCGGTTGAACATCTCCAGGCTCACCAGCCGGTCGGCCAGCCGCGCGTCGTAGCGGAAGCCCTCGTAGCGCAGCGGTTCGCGCCCGGGATGGTTCCACCCGGCCAGCACGTCGGCTCCCGCGACGGTGCCCGCCACATCGGTGATCCAGTCCCGTAGCACCGACATCCCGGTGGCAGGTTCGACGTCGGTGACCGGGGTCCACACGGGCGAGAACCACACATTGACATGCCCGATGTGCGGAGTGGTCCACTCGAATCCCCGGATGGCCGCGAAGCGGTCGGCTTGGTCGGCGAGATCGGCCAGTTCCCCGGCCCGCTGGTACCCGGAGTCGCTCATCATCGCCGAGGGCATTCCCGCGTCCGCCGACACCCGCCGCAGCGTCTCCTGCAGCGCGCGGTCCAGCACCCCGTCGCGATCGGTGATGCCCGCGTGGTCGGTCAGCGCCGCCGCGTCCAGCCCTGCGGCGCGCATCGAGACGAACGCGTCCTGCGCCGCACCGAAGCCGTCGGAGAGGTCGGAGTGATTGTGCAGGTCGCCGTGCAGCAGGACCGTTCCCGCGGTGACCGGTGCCCGAAGCGCCGAGGTCCGCTGAGCGCCGGGCCCCCGGCCGGCCCCACGGTAGGCCGGGCGCAGGAACAGGGAACCGACGCTGGTATGACCCTGCGCCGGCTCGTGGCCGTCGGTCATGACGCGATGAACCCCAGCAGGTCGTGCCGGGTCAGCACGCCGACCGGCTTGCCGTCGTCGACGACCATCACGGCGTCGCTGACCTGCAGCGCCTTGCGCAGCATCTCGACGTCCTCACCCGAACCGATCAGCGGCAGCGGCGGACCCATGTGGGCCGAGACCGGGTCGGCCATGGACGCCACGCCGCTGAAGACGACCTCCAGCAGGTGCTCCTCGGTGACCGACCCCGCGACCTCGCCCGCCATCACCGGCGGTTCGGCCTTGACGACCGGCATCTGCGAGACCTGGTACGTGCGCAGGATCTCGATCGCGTCCCGCAGCGTCTCGCTGGGGTGGGTGTGGACCAGCGCCGGCATGTCGCCGGCCTTGCCGCGCAGCACGTCGCCGGCGGTGCGGCCTCGGCCGCCCGGCAGGAAGCCGTACGACGCCATCCAGCCGTCGTTGAAGATCTTCGAGAGGTAGCCCCGGCCACCGTCGGGCAGCAGGATCACCACGACGCTGTCATTGCGGCCCTGCGCCGCCAGCCGGGCGGCCACCCGCAGCCCGCCGACCGCCGCCATACCGCACGACCCGCCGACCAGCAGCCCCTCCTCGCGGGCCAGCCGCCGCGTCATGTGGAACGAGTCGGCATCGCTGACCGCGACGATCTCGTCGGGCACGCTGGGATCGTAGGCGGAGGGCCAGAAGTCCTCACCCACGCCCTCGACGAGGTAGGGCCGCCCGGTCCCACCGGAGTACACCGAGCCCTCCGGGTCGACCCCGACGACGCTGACCTGGTGACCCCCGGCGGCGCCCGCCTCCTTGAGGTAGCGCCCGGTGCCGGTGATGGTGCCACCGGTGCCGACGCCGGCGACGAAGTGCGTGACGCGGCCGTCGGTGTCTCGCCAGATCTCAGGTCCCGTCGTCTCGTAGTGACTGGCCGGGCCCGCCGGGTTCGCGTACTGGTTCGGCTTCCAGCCGCCCGGCAGTTCCCGCGCCAGCCGGTCGGATACGGAGTAGTACGACTCGGGGTCGGCGGGCTCGACCGCCGTCGGGCAGACCACCACGTCGGCGCCGTAGGCCCGGAGCACGTTGCGTTTGTCCTCGCTGACCTTGTCCGGGCAGACGAAGACGCACGAGTAGCCGCGCTGTTGCGCCACCAGGGCCAGGCCAACGCCGGTGTTGCCGCTGGTCGGTTCCACGATGGTGCCGCCGGGCGACAGGCTGCCGTCGGCCTCGGCCGCCAGCACCATCTTCAGCGCGATCCGGTCCTTGACGCTGCCGCCGGGGTTGAGGTACTCCACCTTGGCGAGCACCAGCGGGCCCTCGCCCGCAGCGGCGCCCTCCCACAGGCCATGCGTCACCCGGTGAAGGCGGACGAGAGGGGTGTTGCCCACGAGGTCGACGACCGACTCGGCATACCGCATGGCGTCATCGTGTCAGAACGCCCTTGTTTCGGGGCCCCCAGCCGGGTCTCCCCGCTGCCCTGCGGCTGCTACTGCCTACCCTGGCCATGTGCCATCAGCAGCTGTTCACCTCGCACCGGGCGTATGGCGGATCCCCACGATTCCGCGCGACATCGTCAACTCCTTCGCGCTGGTCGAGGAGGACGAGTCGGTGACCCTGATCGACGCCGGGACACCGTTCGCTTCCGGGCGGCTGCTCGACGGGCTGCGAGCGATGGGCAAGGATCCCGGCGATATCCGGCGAATAGTGCTGACCCACAGCCACTACGACCACGCCGGCTCTGCGGCGCGGATCGCCCACGGTACCGGCGCGCGGGTCATCGTCCACGCCGAGGACGCCGCCTACGCCCGTCGCGGTCGCCCGCCGACACCCGACGTCCGCTATGTCGTGACGCGACTGTTCGGCATTCCCGTCAATCAGGCGTTCCCGGGGGTGGAGGTCGATGAGGAGATCAAGGACGGCGACGTGCTGCCGATCGCCGGCGGCCTGCGGGTGGTGCATACCCCCGGTCACACTCCCGGGCACGTGTCGTTGCTCCTGGAGTCCTCGGGCATCCTCATCACCGGGGACACGATCCTCAACGTGGGCGGGCTGCGGGGGCTGCCGGCCTACGTCAGCCACGACTTCCCGCTGTACCAGCGCACCCGCCACATGCTCGGCGAACTGGACTACACGATGGCCGCCTTCACCCACGGTCCCGAGATGCGGGACCGGCCCCGCGAGAGGATCAGGGCATGGCTGAGAAAGCGACCCGTGCTGGACCGCTGAAGCCCACCGCCCGCACTGCGGGCCGGGCGCCGGCGCGGATGCCCGCGCGCAGGTCCGCTCCGGCGCCTGCGGCAACGCCCGCGCCCCCGGCAGGCCGGGTACGGGCCGCCCGGCGGATCGCCGCCGCGGCCGCGTTCGGTGGCGGCGGGCTGACCGCCGTAGGGGTCGCCGGGATCGGCCTGCTGCTGGCCGAGGCCATGGCCGCGCGGCGGCTGATCGAAACGCGGATGCCCGTCCCGGTCCGCGCCGAGGGGCGGTACGAGCACGGTGGGAACACTACGGCGACCGACGCGCCGCTGCGCCTGGTGATGCTCGGTGACTCCGGTGCGGTCGGGCTCGGCGTCGCCGTGGCGGCACAGACGCCTGGGGCGCTGGTGGCGACCCAGCTCGCCCGACTGACCGGGCGGGCAGTCGACCTGTCCGTCGCCGCTCACGTGGGCGCCACGAGCGAGGACCTGACCCGCCAGGTGGAGGATCTGCTGGCCGCGGGCCCGGCACCGGACGCCGCGGTCATCGTGATCGGCGCCAACGACGTCAAGCACCGCACCCCCGCCCCCGTCAGTGTTCGGCAGCTGTCGGAATCGGTGACCAGGCTGCGCGGCGCCGGTACCGCTGTCGTGGTCGGCACCTGCCCGGACCTCGGCACCGTGCGCCCGATCCCGCAGCCCCTGCGGACGTTGGCACACCGCTGGTCACGCCAGCTGGCGGCGGCTCAGGCGATCGCGGTCGTCGAGGCCGGTGGCCGTGCGGTCTCGATCGGTGACCTGCTCGGTCCGGCGTTCGCCGCGGAGCGAGAGCTGATGTTCGCCGAGGACCGGTTCCACCCGTCGGCCGCCGGCTATGCGCGGGCGGTGGACTACCTGCTGCCGGCACTCGCCGGAGCACTCGGGCTGCCCGGTGGCGGTGGGGGCGAGACCGTCGGCGAGCGCATCGATCTGGTCGCGGGTGTTGGCGAGGCCGCCGTGCTGGCATCGGAGAACTCCGGCACCGAGGTGATGGCGACACTCGTCGAGGGGGCCGAGCGCGGCGCCCGCGGCCGTTGGGTCCGGTTGCGGCGGGGCCGGCGGTGAGCGTCGCGGCCCTGATCAGCGAGATCGGCGCGCTCGCCGACGCCCGCCACGCGGCCTTCCTCGCGACGTACTTCCAGACCGGGGCCGGTGGCTACGGAGAGGGCGACGTCTTCCTCGGGGTGAGGAACCCCGACCTGCGCGCCGCCGCCCGCCGGTATCGAGCCCTTCCCGCGGACTCGCTCGCCGCCCTGCTCGGCAGTCCCGTCCCCGAGCACCGATTCGTCGCCCTCGCGATCCTCGACGATGCCGCGCGCCGGGCCGAAGCGTTGGGTCACGAACGGCTGGCGCGGTTCTACCTGGACCACGCCGACCGCGTGAACAACTGGGACCTGGTCGACTGCTCAGCGCCGCGGGTGCTGGGTGGTTGGCTTGCCCGTCGCACAGGCCCGGCGGCCAAGGCCGAGTCGGCTGCAATCCTCGACGCGTTGGCGGGATCGGCCGTGATGTGGCGACGGCGGATCGCTGTGATGGCCAGCTGGGGGTACATCCGCTCGGGCAGGATCGACGTGACGTGCGACCTGGTGGACCGGCTGTCCACCGACCCTCATCACCTCATGCACAAGGCGATGGGATGGATGCTGCGTGAGGTGAGCAAGGGAGACGAGGCCGCGTTGCGACGGTTCCTCGACACCCGCCCAGCGTTACCCAGAACGACGGTTCGCTACGCGATCGAACGGCTGGCGCCAGAGATCCGCCAGGGTTACGTCAGGGCAGCTCGCGTCGCAACCGCGTGAGCCGGTCCGCCGCCGGAGCCAGCTCGCCGACCTCGCCCGGTACGGCGAGCAGGTCCCCGGTCAGCACCTTGACCACGTCCGGCCAGCCGTGCTTAGGGACCAGGATCGGGGGCGGCGCTCCGGGCAGCCGCTCGGCGGCCCACGCCAGCTGGGCAAGGTCGGCGCAGGCATGATTCAACAGATCATCGGGGACCCGGCGCGGGCCGAGAGCCGCCAGACGCATCGCGACCCGTCCCGCCTCGAGCCGGACCCGCTCGCGCGGATCACTCGGCTCGGGCAACACGGGTCTCGGGATGTGGCTAAGTGCTACGGGATCAGTTCTGGCTGCGGAGGATGGCCAGCAGGCGCAGGATCTCCAGGTACAGCCAGACCAGGGTGACCAGCAGGCCGTGGGCGGCCAGCCATGAGTACTGCTCGGGGATCTGGTTGCGCACGCCCTGCTCGATGAAGTCGAAGTCCAGGGCGAGCGTCAGCGAGGCCAGGACCACGCCGATCGCCGACAGCGCGAGGCCCAGCACGCCCGTGCCGAAGAACAGTGAGAACCCCAGCACCACACCGATGATGTTGACGACGCCCAGCACCAACCAGCCGATGATGGCGAACATCATGATCTTGCGGAACCGATTGGTGACCTTGATCAGGCCGGTCTGATAGGCGATCAGCATGCCGGTGAACGCGGCGAGGGTGCCCAGGATGGCCTGCGGCACGATGCCCTCGTACAGGCCCGCGAATGCCTGGCTGATGGCACCGACGAAGGCGCCCTGCAGCACGGCATAGGCGACGATCAGCGGCGGTCGCACCGTCTTGCTGAACGCGATGAAGAGCCCCAGCCCCAGCGTCACGACGATGCCGCCGATCCAGGCGACGCCGATCAATTCCGGCGGCAGGAGGAAGTACGTGGGCACTGCGGCGAGCAGGAACAGGCCGAACAGCAGGGCCGACTTGGCGACGACGTCGTTGAGGGTCATCACCGCGCCGGGACGGGTCGCGCTCGGCATGCCGTACTGGGTGCGCAGTTCGTCCGCGCTCGGTGTTCTCACGTCGTTGAAGGTCGCGTACCCGCCGTTGCGGCCGAACGCCTCGTTCCGGTTGAAGACCGGGTTGTTGCCCTGCATGTTCTCCTCCGTGTCGTCGACGGCGGCGCCGTCTACCCATTGAACCGCGCAACGCCTCCGGAGGTTCCCGTCGACTGCGCTGATCGAGCGCGCGTCAGGTCCAGACGCGCTGCTCCCAGCGCCACGCGGCATGTTCGGCCCATTCTCGCAGCCTGCGAGGCGGACGGCCGATCAGCCGCTCCAGGTCGTCGGTCATCGGCTCGTTCCGGCCCGTTCTCGTCAGCGTGTAGACGATGGTCATGAACGCGATCGAGTCCAGCGGCACCCCGCGCCGGGCCAACCGGTACCAGAAACGCGCCATCGAGGGGCGGTTGTAACGGATCGAGCGGCCGAGGACGTCGCTGAGTGCGGTGGCTACCTCGTCCATCCGCAGCCTGGCCGGGCCGGTCAGGACGTAGCCGCGGCGCCGGTGACCCTCGGGATGCAGCAGCGCCAGTCGGGCGACCTCGGCGATGTCGGCGGCATCGACGAAGCTGGTGGAACCCCGACCGGCGGGAATGAAGACCTCGTCGTGCTCGGCGATGTCGATGCCATGGCTGGAGATGGTCCGGTGCAGATTCTGCATGAAGAAGGCGCTGCGCAGGAACGTCCAATCGGCCCCCGAGGCCTCGATGTGGCGCTCGACCCGGTAGTGCGGGACCACCTTGTTGGCATCGGCGCCGGGGACCGATAGGTACACGATGTGGCGGCACCCGGCGGCCACGGCGGCGTCGATGACGGGGATCATCCGGGTGCGCACGGCCCGCGGCGTCGGCAGGGGAAAGATGAGGAACAGACTCCTGATGCCCGCGAAGGCTGCGGGCCAGGTCGCCGCGTCGTCATAGTCGAAGGCCACCACCTGCACCCGCCGACCGAGCATTTCCCGCCCTCGATCCGGATGGTGCGCCGCCACCCGGAACGCTCCCGGGTCGACCGACCCGGCGAACAGCCGGGCAACCTCGGCACCGACATTCCCGGTCGGCCCGGTCAACACGATCATGGCGCAGCCCTTTCGTCGGGCTCATTGTGGTGTGCCGAGCGACAAGCTGCCCACGGCGTCACCCTGCTGGGCGGCACGCCCCGCTCGACGTGGCGCGATCACACCGACCAGGAGGGCGGCGGCGAGCAGGGTGGCGGCGCCGATCCACAGCGCGGCCTCGAAGCCGGCCGAGAAGGCGTCCTGCGCGGCCGCCACCAGCGCGGGACCGGAGTCGCCCAGGATGGGCGCTGTCGCCACCGCGACCGCGGCGCCCTCCGCGGCGACGGCTGCTGCCTCCGGCGGTAAGTCAGCGCCCGCCGTGGCGAGTCGATCGGCGTAGGCACGGCTGAGCACGGCGGACAGCACAGCGATGCCCACCACGCCCCCTACCTCCCTCGTGATGTCGTTGACGGCGCTGGCCACCGAGCGCCGCTCGGCAGGCAGTCCCTCGAGGATCAACACGGTCCCTGGGGTGACGGCGAGACCGAAGCCAACGCCGAAGACAACCAGACCGACCGCCAGCTGCCACCACGGCAAGCCGGGCAGCGCCCACGCCAGCGCGGAGAAGCCGGCTGCCATTGCGATCAGCCCGGCGACTCCCGGTAGCGAGGCCCCGACACGCGCGATCGCGGCCGCTGCCAGGCCGGTTCCCGCCCCCACCCCCACCGGAACGGCCAACAGCGCGACGGCGGCTCCGAGCGCCGTGTAGGAGGTGACGAGCTGCAGGAACTGCGGTGCGAGCACGAACAACCCCGCAGCCGCGTGAGAATCGTCAGACGGGACGGATGACATCTCAGCTCCTGTCTCTGCAGAGGAGTATCTCCGTTGCCGAGATACCTTGCCGGTACTATGGCTCCGTGTCGGAGCGAGTGCAAGCCCACGGCGGCGTTGATGCGACGGAGCGTCGTGAGCGGGCGCACGTCGCGTCGACGGGGGATCGCGGGGAGCCCGAGGGCTCGGAGCTCTCCTGGGCGCTGCGGTCCGTGCAACGCGCCACCGTGGACGTGAATCTGGCACTGGGCTCGAGGCTGGGACTCAGGCCGCTGGAGTTCGACGCGATGAATCACGTGATGACGGGGACGGAGCCACCCGGTCCGGCGGAGCTCAGCAATCGTCTGGGTATCTCGACGGGATCCGGGACGGAACTGGTGGACAGGCTGGAGACGGCTGGGCATGTCACGCGCCGCCGCCACGAGGGGGATCGCCGGCGGGTGATCGTCGAGCCGACAGAGCAGGCGCTCGGCCGGATGCTGGGTGAGCTGGAGCCACTGTTCGACCGCCTTGACGAAGTAGCTCAGCAGTTCGACGAGGCGGAGCGGGGCGCCATCGAGAGCTATCTGCGCGGCGTGGCGGAAGTGCTGCGCTCCTTCGCTGCGGCGCCAGAGACCGCACGCCACCGCTGAACGGCATGCTGAGCGGGTGGCCGAGGACCTGATCGTCACGAGCGGGGTGGTGATTCCGGCCGACGAGCTCCGGTGGCGGTTCTCCCGCTCAAGCGGGCCGGGCGGTCAAGGGGTCAACACCGCCGACAGCCGCGCCGAGTTGTCGTGGAACGTGGCGGCTACCCGCGCGCTGGACGAGGGCCAACGCACTCAGGTGCTGCAGCGGCTGGAGAGTCGGCTGGTCGACGGCGTGATCACCATTGCGGCGTCGACGTACCGCGAACAACTGCGCAATCGCGAGGCCACCCGGGTCCGGCTGGTCGCCATCCTGCGCCAGGCGCTGGCTCCGTCCGCGCCGCCGCGACGTCCGACCCGCCCGACAGTGGGGTCACGCCGCCGGCGGTTGGAGGCCAAGCGCCGCACCGGCCAGGTCAAGCGATTGCGGCAGCGCCCGCAGGAGTAGGGGCGGTCGCAGGAGTAGGGGCGGTCGCAGGCTCAGCGCAGCGCCGGCCGCGCGGCCGGACTGGGCGACGGCATATCGTCGACCAGCTCGGACCGCATGCCGATCAGCGGCACCGCGAACAGGATCGCAAAGGCGACCTTGCCCGCGGCGTTCTCGGGGTAGCCCCACCACAGCGACACGGCGCAGTCCGGGACGAACCAGATCGCAACGGACGCGACAACTTGCCACCAGGCCCCGCGGGAACGACGCCGCAGTGGCCCCCGGATGATGAACAGCAGGGCGCTCATCCAACCCAGCATGACCGCGCCGAGGACGCCGAACACGAACGCCACGTACCCCTCGGCGGCAGCCCCGCTGATCGCCGGCGCGTCGTCGGCGAAGAAGAGCGGGTTGAGTGCCCGCAGCGCGGGGATCGGCATGAGGATGAACAGCACACTCACCGCCGAAACCATCATCACCGCCACGGCGAGCAGGGTGTCCCAGATCCGGCGGGGGTTCAGCATCGCTCCTCCAAAGTGTAGTGATAACTACAAACTAGCCGTAGTGCTCGCTACAGTCAAGGCCGTGGGCCACAAGCATCAGCGAGCGGAGATGCTGGCAGCCGCGCTCCTGGTGACCTTTGAGAACGGCATCGGATTGTTGAGCTTCGCTGCCGTCGCCAAGCGGTTGGGCACGAACGATCGCACCGTCGTCTACTACTTCCCCACCAAGGACGCGCTGATCACCGAGGTGCTGGGCGCTCTCGGGAAGCAGCTGCAGGACCTGCTGGACGAGGCGTTCGGGTCACGCCCGATGCCGGCGGACGACCTGCTGCGCCTGGCCTGGCCGGTACTCGCCTCCGACGCGGCCGATCCCTCCTTCGCCGTCTTCTTCGAGGTGACCGGACTGGCGAGCGCCCGCCGTTCGCCCTACGCCGAGGCTGCCCACGCCATCGCGCAGGCGTGGGCGCAGTGGCTGGATCCTCGGATCGCCGAGCCGGACCCGGCACTTCGGCGGCGACAGGCGTGGGGGTTGTTGGCGCGCCTGGACGGGCTGCTGTTGCTGCGCCGATTGATGGGGCCGGAGGTGGCCGAATCAGCCGCGGTCGACCTCGGCGTCGCCCCGGACTCCGGCCGGTGACGACGAGATGGCTGCCAGACCCACCAGGATCTAGCCGGCTCAGATCGCGGGGATCGCTGGTGACCACTGCCAGCCATCGCGGGCCGGCCGAGCACCCCCACCCAGCCATTTGTCCACAAAGTGAGCCGCGCGAGCACCCCCACCCAGCCATTTGTCCACAAAGCGAGCACGGGAAGCGGGCCCACACGTTCATTTGTCGACAAGTGCCTGCTCGACGAGACGAGGCGGCCTGCTTGCGGTGATCTTGGTTCGGCCACCCCCGGGACCCCGGCGGTGCCCCCGGCGGGACTCGAACCCGCACTGCTGCGATTTTAAGTCGCCTGCCTCTGCCGGTTGGGCTACGGGGGCCACCGGCCAAGGCTAGGCCCCCGTCAGCAACCAGGCCCCGACCCCGCCAAGATCGGTCGTGGGGGCACCATGCAGCGGCAGGATCCGGGCACGGCGGTCGGCGTTGTCGAGGGACACCACCCGGCCGGTGATGATCTCGCAACAGCGCCAGCGCGGTGTGGAACCCGACGTACCCGCCGCCCAGCACCAGGATGCGACGGGCCGGGCGCCACCGCAGTATTCGCCCCTCGGTCCTGACCCACCGAACCAAGCTAGCCACGCCGCCTAGGGGGCCGCGACGCCAGGCGATGCAGCAGGCATCGGTCGGCGCTGCGACCCCAGCGGTGCGAACAGCGGTTCGGCATGCGGCCAGGGCGCGGGCATCGGCTTGCCGTAGCGCCAGCCCTGCGCGGCGTTCACCCCGAGGCGCTGCACCACCTGGTCGGTGTCGGCCGTCTCGACCCCCTCTGCCACCACCGCCAGGCCCAACCCCGATGCCAGCTGGACCAGACCGGCGACCACCTGCACATCGGATCGGCTGCGCTCCAGCGCCGCGATCAGCGAGGTGTCGATCTTGACGGCGTCGATCGGGAGCCGGCGCAACAGCGACAGCGAGCTGTGCCCCGTCCCGAAGTCGTCGAGCGCGATGCGGACACCGTGCTCGCGCAGCCGTCGCAACGTCGCCAGCACGTCATCCCCACCGTCGACGAGCACGCTCTCGGTCACCTCGATCTGTAGCTGGTCCGGGTCGAGCCGGGCGGTCTCGACAGCCCGGATCACGCGGGCCGCGGCGTCGGGCCGCACCAGCTGCGGGTAGGAGAAGTTCACGCCCATCGTCGCGCTGGTGGTGCCGGCCGGTGCCGGCAACACCGCCAGCGCCGCGAGCGCGATCTCCAGCACCCGCTGCCCGATCGCCACGATGAGGCCCGACTCCTCGGCGATGTCGAGGAACGCGCCCGGCGACTGCTCCCGGCTGGCCCCGGCGGAACCGCGCCGATCCCAGCGCAGCAGCGCCTCCCACCCGATCACCGGTCGGACGGCGCTGCCGATGCCAGGGATGGCGACGACGGGCTGGTAGACCACTCGCAGACCGGTACCTAACAGTGCCGCGCGAAGCTCATCGGCGATGCTCGCCCGGTCGACGGCCCGGGTTCGCAACTCCTCGTCGAAGAACACCGGCCGGGCCGAGCGCGTCAGCTTGGCGCGATCCAGCGCGAGTTGCGCGTCGGCCAACAGCTCGCGAGGCGCCGACGTCGCGACCGCCACGCCCAGGGCGGCGATGACGCTGATCTGCGAATCCCGGGCCTGATACGGCTTGGCCAGCGCACTGATGATCCGTTCGGCGACGGTCGGCACGTCGGCCACACTGTTCAGCTCCTCCAGCAGCACCGCGAAGTGGTCGGCGTCCAGCCGCGTCACCACGTCTGCGGGCCGGGTGACGGCTCGCAACCGGGCACCGACCTCGACCAGCAGTTCGTCGCCGACCTGCGCACCGTGGCGTTCGTTGACGGCAGCGAACCGGACGAGGTCCAGGAGCAGCAAGGCGACGGGCGTCGCGGTCCGTTCGGCCCGTGCCAGGGCAGTGGCCAGCCGATCGTCGAGGTGCCGCCGGTTGGCCAGGCCGGTCAACGGATCTTGCATCGACAGGTGGCTCAGGGCCTCGCGCGCCACGCGGCGCTCGGTGACGTCCTCGATCTGCAGCACGGCCTGGGCGCTGCCGATGCCGTCGGTCAGCGACAGCGAGACGACTCCCCAGGCGTCTCGACTGTCGGCGGTCACCAGCGGCACCTCCGCGGGCAGCGCGACGCGGCGCTGCTCTCGCAGCCGGTCCAGCACCCCTGCCATTGGGCGGTCCCGCTGCCGTCGTTCGGGTCCTGAGCCCGCGCCGCCGGAAGCGCGCGCTTCGGGGCGCGCCCCGATGAGCATCTCGATCGGCTGCCCCACCAGGTCAGCCCGCTCCATCCGGTACGTCCGGCACATCGCGTCGTTGACCTCGCTCAGCCGGCCGCGATGCTCGCCCTCGGTCTCGATCAGGGCCATGCCGACCAGCGCCTGCTCGAAGGCTCCCTGGAAACGCTGCACGGCATCATGCTCGGCACGCTCCCGAGCCAGCCGGGTGGACAGGTCGACCGATCGCACGGCCGCCAACAGCACCATGACGACCCACCCCAGGACGAGCGGTCGAGGGCTGACCGAGATGTCGGCGGCCTGCAGGCCGCCGACATCTCGGTCAGCCCT
>CAZEYA010000104.1:0-13170 GCA_964516515.1 uncultured Kineosporiaceae bacterium
GCCCACCCCCAACGCAGGCACCCCCACCACCGGCACAACCGTCACCCACCGGAGGTGACCCACCCGACGACGACCCGCCGCCTTTCTAACCCGGAGCAGAGCAGCTCAGCGCGCCGCGGTGCCTTCGACGTAGTCACTGTCGCTGGCACCGTCGCCGATCCAGGGCATGAGACGCCGCAGTTCGCGCCCCACGGTCTCGATGGGGTGCACCTCCTGCTCGGCGCGCAGGCGCTTGAATTCCAGCGCACCCGCGTCCTGGTCGGCGATGAACCTGGCCGCGAAAGAACCGCTCGTGACGTCACCCAACACGTCGCGCATCCGCTGCTTGACGCTGTCGTCGATGATCCGTGGGCCGGAGACGTAGTCGCCATACTCCGCCGTGTCGGACACACTCCAGCGCTGCTTGGCGATGCCGCCCTCGTACATGAGGTCGACGATGAGCTTCAACTCGTGCAGGCATTCGAAGTAGGCCACCTCGGGCTGGTAGCCCGCCTCCACGAGCACCTCGAAGCCGGATTGGATGAGCCGGCTCGCTCCGCCGCACAGCACTGCCTGCTCACCGAACAGGTCGGTCTCGGTCTCCTCGGTGAAGGTCGTCTTGATGCCGCCGGCGCGCAGGCCACCGATCGCCTTGGCGTAGGACAGCGCCAGTTCCCACGCACCCCCAGTGGCATCCTTCTCGACCGCAACCAACACCGGAACACCACGGCCCGCTTCGTACTCCCGGCGCACCAGGTGACCGGGTCCCTTGGGGGCGACCATGGCGACGTCGACCCCCTCCGGCGGCGTGATGTAGCCGAAACGGATGTTGAACCCGTGAGCGAAGAACAGCGCCTTGCCGGGCGTCAGGTGCGGCTCGATCGCCTCGGCGTAGACGGTGCGCTGCACGTGATCGGGCACCAGCACCATGATCACGTCAGCCTCCTCGGCCGCCTGCGCGATGGGTACCACCGCCAGCCCCTGCTCGCCGGCCTTCGCAGCACTCTTGCTGCCCTGCGCCAAGCCCACCCGGACGTCGACGCCTGAATCCCGCAGGCTGAGCGCGTGCGCGTGCCCCTGGCTGCCGTAGCCGACGACGGCGACCTTGCGCCCCGCGATGATCGACAGGTCGGCTTCGTGGTCGGTGTAGATGTGGGCCATGACGCGGGACTCCTCAGCAGGTCGGTAGCGGGTGATCAAGCGGAGCGTAGTGCGCGATCGGTGATGGCCCGCCCGCCTCTGTTCAGCCCGACGATGCCGGATTGGACCAGCTCCCGGATCCCGAAGGGGGTCAGCACGTCCAGCAGGGCGGCGTTCTTCTCGGGCCGGCCGGTGGACTCGATCGTGACTGCGTCGGTGGCGACGTCGACGACCCGGGCGCGGAACAGCTGGGCGGTCTCCAGCACTGCCGAGCGGGTTGTCGCATCCGCCCGCACCTTGACCAGCAGCAACTCACGCTGCACGGCGTGCTCCGGCTCCAGCTCCACGATCTTCAGGACGTTGATGAGCTTGTTGAGCTGTTTGGTTACCTGCTCCAGCGGCAGTTCGTCGACATCGACGACCACGGTGATCCGCGAGACGTCAGGGGACTCGGTGGGTCCCACCGCCAGGGAGTGGATGTTGAAGCTGCGGCGGGAGAACAGTCCCGCCACTCGTGCCAGCACACCGGGCCGGTTCTCGACCAGCACGGCGAGCGTATGCCGGCTCACTGCACCCCACCCGTCCGTGAACCCGCATTCATACCGGCCGCCGCGTCCGCTCCGATGGACGGGCCGTCGGTCTCCTCCCGGTCCCATTGCGGTGCGATGCCGCGAGCGACCTGAATGTCGTCGTTGCTGACGCCGGAGGCGACCATCGGCCACACCATGGCGTCGCGGTGGACGACGAAGTCGATGACGACAGGCGCGTCGTCGATGGCGAGCGCCTTCTCGATGGTGGCGTCGACCTCCTCGGCACGCTCGCACCGCAGGCCGATGCAGCCGTAGGCCTCGGCAAGGCGGACGAAGTCCGGGATGCGGTGCGAATGCAGGTCGGTGTTGGAGTAGCGGGACCCGTAGAACAGCGTCTGCCACTGCCGGACCATGCCGAGGGAACTGTTGTTGATCACCGCGACCTTGATCGGGATGTCATTGATCGCGCAGGTCGCGAGTTCCTGATTGGTCATCTGGAAGCAGCCGTCGCCATCGACCGCCCACACTGTGGTGTCCGGGCAGCCGACCTTGGCACCCATCGCCGCCGGCACCGCGTAACCCATCGTGCCCAGCCCACCGGAGTTCAGCCAGGTACGCGGCTTCTCGTACCGGATGAACTGAGCCGCCCACATCTGGTGCTGGCCGACCCCGGCCGCATAGATCGACTCCGGCCCGCTGATGATGCCCAGCCGCTCGATGACGTACTGCGGCGACAGAGTCCCGTCATCTGGCTGGCTGTAGCCGAGCGGGTAGGTGTCGCGCCAGGAGTCGACCTGCCGCCACCAGCCGGCCAGGTCGGTGACGTGGCCGGCCTCGTGCTCCGCCTTGACCGCCGCGGCGAGGTCGACGAGCACCTCCCGGATGTCGCCGACGATCGGCACGTCCGCGTAGCGGTTCTTGCCGATCTCGGCCGGGTCGATGTCGGCATGGATGATCTTGGCATGCGGGGCGAACGAGTCGAGCTTGCCGGTCACGCGGTCGTCGAAGCGGGCCCCCAACGTGATCAGCAGGTCGGCCTTCTGCAGCGCGGTGACCGCCGCGACGTTGCCGTGCATCCCCGGCATCTTCAAGTTGGCGGGATGACTGTCCGGCAGCGCACCTCGGGCCATCAGCGTCGTGACCACCGGCACGCCCAGCAGATCGACGATGCGCCGGAGCTCCTCGCAGGCGCCGGCCCGGATCACCCCGCCGCCCACGTAGAGCACGGGTCGCCGCGACTCCATGATCAGCCGGGCCGCCTCCTTGACCCGCTTGTGGTGCGGCTTGGTCACCGGTCGGTAGCCGGGCAGGTCGAGCCGGTCGGGCCACGCCCACGGCGCGCTGGCCTGCAGCGCGTCCTTGGCGATGTCCACCAGCACGGGACCCTGACGTCCGGTCGAGGCGATATGGAAGGCCTCGGCGATCGCCCGCGGGATGTCAGCGGCCTTGGTCACCAGATAGTTGTGCTTGGTGATCGGAAACGTCATTCCGGTGATGTCCGCCTCCTGGAAGGCGTCCGTACCGATCGCCCGGCTTGACACCTGCCCGGTGACAGCAACCATCGGCACGGAGTCCATGTGGGCATCGGCCAGTGCGGTGACGAGGTTCGTGGCCCCGGGTCCCGACGTGGCCATGCACACCCCGACCCTCCCGGTCGCCGAGGCGTATCCCTCAGCCGCATGCCCCGCGCCCTGCTCGTGGCGGACGAGGATGTGACGGACTTTCGTGGAGTCCATCAGCGGGTCGTAAGCGGGGAGGATCGCCCCCCCGGGGATGCCGAAGACGACCTCAACGCCTGCATGCTCCAAGGCGCGAACCAGTGACTGCGCGCCGGTGATGACGTCACCGGCAGTCCTGTCGGCGGTCCCGGTCGCGGGTGCCGGATGCATCGTTGTCATGTCGTCTCCTCGGGCCTCGTGCTCAGTGTGCGTGTAGCTGCCGGACGTGAAACGACCCCCCTGCCCGGTGGGCCAGAGGGGTCGCGCGTCGCGTGCCGACGGAAAACTGTCGGTCAGGCGGCGCGCCTGCCGATTACTACGAGTCGACCGTCGATGGGAGGGCCGAACCATGTGGTCACCCGCGCAGGTTAGCGGCACATCTGCCGATGATCGACCACGCGATCCGGCCTCGTCTCGCATGTCGAGACTGGCGTCTCACAACGGCCGTCACGCGGAGCGGACCTGTGATCGTCGGCGAGTCCTGGACGGCGCTCAGCCGGTGACTGCGCCGTGGCTGGCACTGCCGACCAGCTTGGCGTACTTGGCCAGCACGCCTCGGGTGTAGCGCGGCGGCAGCGGCTCCCAGCCCTGGCGACGCCCGGCCAGCTCCGCCTCATCGACCAGCAGGTCGAGCCGGCCGTTGGCGACGTCGAGCCTGATCCGGTCGCCGTCTCGGATGAACGCGATCGGCCCGCCGTCGACGGCCTCCGGGGCGATGTGACCCGCGCACAGCCCGGTGGTGCCACCCGAGAAGCGGCCATCGGTCAGCAGCAGGACGTCCTTACCCAGGCCCGCCCCCTTGATGGCTCCCGTGATGGCCAGCATCTCCCGCATGCCCGGACCGCCCTTGGGGCCCTCGTAACGGATGACGACGACGTCGCCCGCGGCGATTGCGCCGTTCTCCAGGGCGTCGAGCCCGGCCCGCTCGCGCTCGAAGACCCGCGCGGTGCCCTCGAAGACGCTGGTATCGAAGCCCGCGCTCTTGACCACGGCCCCGCCCGGCGCCAGCGACCCGTGCAGGATGGTGATGCCACCGGTGGCGTGGATCGGCTGGCTGAAAGCCCGGATGACCTTGCCGTCGGGGGCCGGCACCGCCAGCTCGGCGAGGTTCTCGGCCATTGTCCTCCCCGTCACGGTCAGCGCGTCGCCGTTCAGGTGCCCGGCGTGCAGCAGCGCATTGAGCACGACGGGCACCCCGCCGATCCGGTCGACGTCGGTCATGACATGGCGGCCGAACGGCTTGAGATCAGCCACGTGGGGCACCTTGGCACCGATCCTGGTGAAATCCGCGAGTTCCAGCGGCACCTCGGCCTCGTAGGCGATCGCCAGCAGGTGAAGCACCGCATTGGTAGAACCGCCGAAGGCCATGAGGACGGCGATGGCGTTCTCGAACGCCTCCCGGGTCAGGATCTGGCGCGCGGTGATGCCGCGCTCCAGCATCGCGACCACGGCCCTGCCGGAGCGGCGGGCATAGCCGTCACGCCGCCGGTCGGTCGCCGGTGGCGCCGCCGAACCCGGCAGCGACAGCCCGAGCGCCTCGCCGATACTCGCCATGGTGTTGGCGGTGTACATCCCGCCGCAGGCGCCCTCGCCGGGGCAGATGGCCCGCTCGATGGCGTCGACGTCGGCCCGGCTCATCAGCCCTCGCGCGCACGCCCCGACCGCCTCGAAGGCGTCGATGATCGTCACCTCGCGCTCGGAGCCGTCGGACATCCTGGCCATCCCCGGCAGAATGGATCCGGCGTAGAGGAACACCGCTGACACGTCCAGCCGGGCGGCGGCCATCATCATCCCCGGCAGGGACTTGTCGCAGCCTGCCAGCAGGACCGCACCGTCGAGGCGCTCGGCCTGCATCACGGTCTCGACGCTGTCGGCGATGACCTCCCGGCTGACCAGCGAGAAGTGCATCCCCTCGTGGCCCATCGCGATGCCGTCGGAGACACTGATCGTGCCGAACTCCAGCGGGTAACCGCCCGCGGCGTGAACCCCGTCCTTGGCGGACTTCGCCAGCCGGTCCAGCGACAGGTTGCACGGCGTGATCTCGTTCCAGCTCGACGCGATCCCGATCTGCGGCTTGGACCAGTCCTCGTCCCCCATTCCGACAGCGCGCAGCATCCCGCGCGACGCAGTGGCTTCGAGTCCGTCAGTGACGACCCGGGAACGGGGCTTGATGTCGGCCATGGACGCGCAGCCTAGCCGGGGCCGTGATCACCCCGCGCCGGCGGAGACGCGGGCTACGAGCAGCTCGCGGACCCGGGCGGCGTCCGCCGAGCCCTTCATCTCCTTCATCACCGCCCCGATGAGGGCGCCGGCGGCCTGCACCTTGCCACCGGCGATCTTTGCCACCACGTCGGGGTTGGCGGCGATGGCCCGGTCGATCGCGGCGGTCAGGGCGGTGTCGTCGCTGACGACCTCAAGACCTCGGGCGACCAGCACGGCCTCGGGCTCACCCTCGCCGGCCAGCACCCCGTCCAGCACGTCACGGGCCAGCCGGTCGGTCAGCCTGCCGGCGTCCACCAAGGCCTGCACAGCGGCGACCTGCGCGGGCGTCACGGGCAGGTCCGCCAAGAGCACCTCGGCCGCCTTGGCCCGGCGGGACAGCTCGCCCAGCCACCATTTGCGCGCCGCCGTCGGGGACGCGCCGGCGGAAACGGTCTGGCTGACGAGGCCGGACGCGCCGGCGTTGAGCACGTCACGCATCTCGGCATCGCTGAAACCCCACTCCGCCAGCTGCCGGCGGCGGCGCGCTGCGGGCGATTCAGGCAGGGCGGCCCGCAGTCCCTCGACCCAGGCCGGATCGGGCGCCACCGGCAGCAGGTCCGGCTCGGGGAAGTAGCGGTAGTCCTCGGCGCCTTCCTTGCTACGGCCCGCGGTCGTCATCCCGGTGTCCTCATGCCAGTGCCGGGTCTCTTGCACGACGCGGTGTCCTGCGCTCAGCCGGGCCGCCTGGCGGCGGATCTCGTACGCCACCGCCCGTTCGACACTGCGCAGCGAGTTCACGTTCTTGGTCTCCGACCGGATGCCCAGCGGGGACTCCGGTGTCGGCCGTAACGAGACGTTGGCGTCGCACCGCAGCGACCCCTCCTCCATCTTGACGTCAGACACGCCGAGCCCCGCAAGCACGTCACGCAGCGCGCCGACGTAGGCCCGGGCGATCTGGGCGGCCCTGGCCCCCGTCCCGGTGATCGGCTTGGTGACGATCTCGATGAGCGGGATCCCGGCCCGGTTGTAATCGACCAGGGAGTAGTCGGCGCCATGGATCCGCCCGGTCGCCCCGCCCACGTGCGTGGACTTGCCGGTGTCCTCCTCCATGTGGGCGCGCTCGACCGGCACCCGGACCACCTCGCCGTCGGTCAGCTCGACGTCCAGCCAGCCGTCGTAGGCGATCGGCTCGTCGTACTGCGAGGTCTGGAAGTCCTTCGGCATGTCGGGGTAGAAGTAGTTCTTGCGGGCGAACCGGCACCGCTGCGCGATGGTGCAATTCAGCGCCAGGCCGATCCGGATCGCCGAGGTCACCGCTTCGGCGTTGACCACCGGCAGCGAGCCGGGCAGGCCCAGGCAGGTCGGGCAGGTCTGCGTGTTCGGGTCGGCGGCGAAGGAGTGCGCGCAACCGCAGAACATCTTGGTCCGGGTGTTGAGCTCGACATGCACCTCGAAGCCGAGCACCGGGTCGTACCGCGCGACCGCGTCGGCATAGGACGGCAGGTCGAGCCGGGTGTCGTCGACGCCGTCGATGTCAGGACGGCGCGATGTCGTGAGCGTCATGCGGTCACCTTCTCGGGACTGGCGTGCACGGATGGAACCGCCCGCATCGCCGCAAGCAGCGGCCCGCCCCACTGGGCCAGCAGCCGGGCCTCCAGCGCGGCGCCGACCCGGTACAGCCGCTCGTCGGCCTGTGCCGGGGCGAGGATCTGGATGCCCGCCGGCAGGCCGCCGGCGAGGCCGCTGGGCAGCGACATACCCGGCACCCCGGCCAGGTTGGCCGGGATCGTGGCGACGTCGTTGAGGTACATGGCCATCGGGTCGGACAGCTTCTCGCCGAGCCGGAAGGCCGGGGTCGGCGCGGTGGGCGAGACCAGCACGTCCGCCACCTCGAAGGCGGCGGCGAAGTCCCGTTGCACCAGTGTGCGGACCTTCTGGGCGCTGCCGTAGAACGCCTCGTAGTACCCGGCGGACAGCGCATACGTGCCGAGGATAATGCGTCGCTTGACCTCGGCGCCGAACCCCGCGGCCCGGGTCGCCGACATCACCCGTTCGGCGGTGGCCGCGGGGTCACCATCGCCGACCCGCAGCCCGTAGCGCATCGCGTCGAAGCGGGCGAGGTTGCTGCTGGCCTCGCTGGGCAGGATGAGATAGTAGGCCGCCAGCGCGTACTCGAAGTGGGGGCACTCGACCTCGACGATCTCGGCCCCGGCAGCGGTGAGGTGGGCGACCGACTCGGTGAACCGGGCCAGCACCTCGGGGTCGTAACCGTCGGCGTGACCGGACCCGCCGAGTTCGCGGACCAGGCCCACTCGCACCCCGGTCAGGTCACCGCCGGCACCGGCGCGGGCCGCCGCCACCACATCCGGAGCGGGACCGGCCAATGACGTGGAGTCCAGCGGATCGTGCCCTCCGATCAGTTGGTGCAGCAGGGCGGCGTCCAGCACCGTCCGTGTGCACGGTCCGGCCTGGTCCAGGCTGCTTGCCAGCGCGACCAGGCCGTAGCGGGACACGCCGCCGTAGGTCGGCTTGACCCCGACCGTCCCGGTGACGGCCGCAGGCTGCCGGATGCTGCCGCCCGTGTCGGTGCCGATGGCCAGCGGTGCCTCGAAGCTCGCAACGGCGGCCGCGGAGCCACCGCCAGACCCGCCGGGGATCCGGGCGAGGTCCCAGGGATTGCGCGTGGCGCCGTAGGCGGAGTGCTCGGTCGAGGAGCCCATGGCGAACTCGTCCATGTTGGTCTTGCCCAGGATCGGCAGCCGGGCCGCGCGCAGCCGGGTCACCAGGGTGGCGTCGTACGGCGGTACCCAGCCGCGCAGGATCGCGGAGCCGCAGGTGGTGGGCATGCCCCGGGTCGCCACGACGTCCTTGACGGCGATCGGCACACCGGCGAGCGGATGCACGTCCTTCCCGGCGACGCGGGCGGTGTCGACGTCCCTCGCCGTGGCCAGTGCACCATCGGAGTCAAGGTGAAGGAACGCGTGCAGTCCGGCCGTGGCATCCCCGTCGACCTCGGCTATGCGGTCGAGGTGTGCCTGGGTCACCTCGACCGCCGAGACCACACGGTCGGCGAGCAGCGAGGCGAGCTCGGCGGCGCTGCTGCGGATCAGCTCGGCGCCTGACAACTCGGCCATCAGTCCTCCTCCAGGATGCGCGGCACCCGGAACCGGTCGCCCTCGCGAGCGGGCGCGGCCGCGAGGGCATCGTCGGCGCGGAGGCTGGGGCGCGGCTCGTCAGGTCGCATGACGTTGACCAACGGCAGTGGGTGGCTGGTTGCCGGTACGTCCGGACCGGCCACCTCCTGGACCTTGGCGACCGCCGCGAGAATGCCCGACAGCTGCCCCGCCATCACGTCGCGCTCAGCCTTGTCGAGGTCGATCCGGGCAAGTCGCGCGAGATGGACCACCGCGTCCCCGGTCAGCGCAGCAGGGGTGGGAGCAGGAGTTGGGGACACGGGGGTCGAGTCTAGGAGACACGGCAGCCATCGTGTTCTGTCCGCTGCTCTCAAAGAGATCCTCACCAGCTCATGGAGATCCCACCAGAAGGGCCGATAGAGGCGCTAGCTCGGCTTCGGTGGCCGCATCGACCGTCTGCGATTCAGGCAGTCCAGTGCGATGATGACAATAGAAGCTCCGTGGAGCGCCCCTTTCCAGACCATTCACGTTGGCCTCGTTTACAGGGTCGAAGGGGCATATGCCGTGTTGTTCGCCCCTGGTATCGCGTGAACGATCGCTACGAGACGACGCGCAACCGGGGAGGCGTGTGGCGCCGCGCCCACCGCACCACGTCGGTCGCCTTCAGCGGTTCGGCCAGCAGATACCCCTGGACGACATCACAGCCGATGTCACGCAGCCGCGCCAGCGTGGAGGGTCGCTCCACACCCTCGGCGACCATCGTCAGATTCAGCCGGCGCGACAGCTCGACGACAGCTTGTACGACGGCGGTGTCAGCGCTGTCGCCGTCAACTCCGTCGACGAAGGCCCGGTCCAGCTTCACCTCAGCCACCGGCAGGCGACGCAGCAGCAGCAGCGACGACCAGCCGGTCCCGAAATCGTCGAGGCTCATCCGCACGCCGATCCGCTGCAGGCGTTCCATGCTGCGGATCACGGCGGACAGGTCACCAGTCAGTACCCGCTCGGTGATCTCCAAGGTGAGCAGCGATCCGGGGACACCGGCACGAAGCAGCCCGGCCGAGGTCCGGTCGGCGAAATCAGGGTCTTCCAGGTCGCGCAGGCTCACGTTGACCGCCACCGGGATCCGCTCACCGCTCTGCAGCCAACTGGCCACCTGTTCCAACGCCAGTTCGAGCACCGCGGTGGTCAGCCGGCCCATCAGTCCGCTCTGCTCGACCAACGGGATGAAGTAGCCGGGGGCGACCTGGCCCCGGCCCGGATCGTCCCAGCGCAACAAAGCCTCGACGCCCGCCAGCCGGTCCCCCTCCGGGCTGAGGGCGACCTTCGGCTGATAGGCCAGACGGAGCTCACCGTCGTCCAGTGCCTTGCGCAGGGACGCCAGCAGGCCCAGTCGCTCGGCGGAGGCAAGATCGGTCCGCTGGTCGTAGACGCGGACGCCGGTGGCGGTGTCCTTGGCGGCGTACATCGCCAGATCGGCGCGCTCCAGCAGTTGGGCAGCGCTGGACGCGTGGTCGGGCGCCAGCGCGACCCCGATGCTGGCGCCCGGGCCGAACAGCGGGCCCGTGCCGTCGATGACGTCGGAGAGTGACGCTCGCAGCCGCCTGGCCAGGTCGATCAGCCCTTCGATATCGCCGACACCCGGCACCAGCACGGCGAACTCGTCGCCACCCAACCGCGCCACGACGTCGACCGGCCGCGTCGCGGCCCGGAGTCTGGCCGCGACCACCCGGAGCACCCGATCTCCCGTCAGCTCTCCGTGACCGCTGTTCAGCTCGGTGAACCTATCGAGGTCGATCACCAGCAGGGCCGATGGCACCCCACCAGCGATGGCGGCCCGAATACTGATCTCCAGCTCGGCCAGCAGCCCCTGCCGGGTGATCAAACCGGTCAGCGGGTCGTGGCGCCCCGCCAGCGAACGATCCCGGTTACCGCGCGCGAGGATCTCGATCGCGCTCACGGCTGTGACGACCCCGATCCCCAGCCACGCCGACGCGTGGAGCAACACGGCGATACCAGGACCGAGCAGGATAAGAGCGCCGATGGCGACCCCGGTTGTTCGCAACCGTTCGATCAGAGTGCCCCGTATGGTTCCCGCTCTGCCGACGGCATCCAGCAACGACATCAGGGTGATGTGGGCCGCGAACACTCCCACCACGACAAGCGCTGCCCGGAACACGCCGATTGTCCCCGCTTCGGACAGCGACTGCGGCGGTACGCCACCGCTGCCGGTGATCACCATGAGCAGGCCACCGACCAATAGGGACCCGACATCAGCGATGGCACGCGCGGCTCGACGCTCGCTGCGGCGGCGATCGACGATCAGCCCGGCCAGCGCGGCGATGCAGGCGCACAGGACAGCGGCCAGCGGTCCGGCGACGAACACCACCGCCACCGACACCGAGGTGGACCAGCCCTGGGTGGGAATGTCCCCGAGCCGGCCAGGCAAGGCCACCCAGACCTGACCGATGATCATCAAGCCCAGGGCGACGGCGACATCGGCCAGCACCTGGTCGGATGGCACGCCCAGCCGCGACAACGAATGCGCCGTGTCGGCGGCCAGCACGACCAGCGCCAGGCCGGCGAGCGTGACAACGCCGACGAACGGCGCGAGAGGAGTGACTTTTCGGTGGGCGATCGCCGGTCGAGCATGCGAACTGGCCGAGCCCACCCGATCTCCTCACGGTCACACTCACGGTCACACTCACCGTGGCAGGTGGTGGCCGGGTCATCATGTTGCTCCAGTCGGGTCATGCGCAAGCATTTCAGTAACAATGGCATTACTGGGGGTATCGACTGTCTGAATAGTCGCGATTAACCCACCTATGTGTCGGCGGCCCTGCTCACTCAGGGTCAGCGGGAACCGCTGTCGGCAAGGTGAGACCCGCCGCGACGGGGCCGTCGGCGAGCAGTGAGAGGAAGGCGGCTTCCTCGAGCACGGGGACTGCCAACTCCACGGCCCGGTCGAACTTGGTTCCGGGGCTGTCACCGGCCACGACCGCGCTGGTCTTACGGGAGACCGATGACGACACCCTGCCTCCCCTGGCCAGAATCGCCTCCCGTGCCTCGTCGCGGCTGAATCGTGACAACGTGCCGGTGACGACCAGGGTCAACCCCAAAAGGCTTTGAGTAGCCGCGTCCGCGTCCTGCTCCGCCATGACCACCCCGGCCCGACGCCAGTTCTCGACGATCCCGGCGTGCCAGTCGACGGCGAACCAGGCCACCACCGCGGCGGCGATCGTGGGCCCCACCCCGTCGGTCGCCGACAGGTCCGTCTCGTCCGCCGCGGCGATCGCGTCCAGGCAGCGATAACGGGTCGCCAGCGCTCGCGCCGCAGTGGGCCCGACGTGGCGGATCGACAGGGCGACGAGCACCCGCCACAGGGGCCGCGTCCGTGCCTCGGCAAGATTCTCCAGCAACCGACGACCGTTGGCGGAGAGCTCTCCGTCCTTGTTGGTGAAGAGCTCGACGCCACCGAGGGTCTGTGCGCTCAGGTCGAAGAGGTCACCCTCGTCGGTGAGGACCCCGGCCTGCAGCAGCGCGCCTGCCGCCTCCCACCCCAACGCCTCGATGTCGAACGCCCCCCGACCCGCCACGTGGAACAGTCGCTCGCGCAGCTGCGACGGGCATGACCGGGTGTTGGGGCAGCGCAGGTCGACGGCAGCCTCGGTGTCGCGCCGCAACTCGGTGCCGCAGGCGGGACAGTGAGTCGGCATGACGAACTCACGTTCGCTGCCGTCGCGGGCTTCCACGACGGGCCCCAGAACCTCCGGGATGACGTCCCCGGCCTTGCGCAGCCAGACCTCGTCCCCGATCAGCACGCCCTTGCGCCTGACCTCGTCGGCGTTGTGCAGGGTTGCCATGGACACCGTCGAGCCGGCGACGAGCACCGGAGTCATCACAGCGAAGGGTGTCACCCGCCCGGTCCGGCCGACGTTGACGTCGATGTCGAGCAGGGTGGTACGGACCTGCTCGGGTGGGTACTTGTAGGCGATCGCCCAGCGCGGCGCCCGACTGGTGGCGCCTAGACGGCGCTGCAGCGAGAAGTCGTCCACCTTGATGACGACGCCGTCGATGTCGTGCTCGACAGCGTGCCGGTGCTCGGCGTAGTGCGAAACGTAGGCCAGGACACCGTCGTCGCCGTCGATGCCGGCGACCACCTTGACCGCCGGCGACGTCGGTAGGCCCCAGCGACCGAGCAGCTGATACGCCTCGGACTGTGAGCGGACCGGATGGCCTGCATCGTCGAGACCCTCGGCCAGCCCGATGCCGTGCACCCGCATCGACAGCGGCCGGGTCGCGGTCACCCGGGGGTCCTTCTGCCGCAACGAGCCGGCTGCCGCGTTCCGCGGGTTGGCGAACGGCGCCTTGCCAGCCGCCACCAGCGAGGCGTTGAGGTCGGCGAACGCCTGCAGCGGGAAGAACACCTCACCACGCACCTCCAGCCTGCTGGGCGGGCGGCCGGCCGCC
>CAZEYA010000105.1:0-12934 GCA_964516515.1 uncultured Kineosporiaceae bacterium
AAAAAGTGGCGGGTGCCGTACTTGTTGTCGAACTTGGACTTGGTGACCGAGTCGTTGACGTTGATCGCCGGGAACTGCAACGTGCCCTCGCGCATGCGGTCGTAGAGCCGGAGCACCCCGGTGGTGGTCTCCTCGGTGACGCCCTTGATGCCCGCGGCGATGGCCGTCCACCGGTTGGGGTCGGCTGCCAGCGAGGCACGCAGCGTCTCGAGCACGACCGCGTGCTCCTCGCTGTCCTCTGGCGTGACCGCGGGCACGACCCCGGTGCGCTCGAACTCCACGCCCCGGTGCACCAGCATCGTGGCGTCACCGCCGTCGTCGAGGATCATGTTGGGTCCCACGGACCCGTCGGCACCGGCGGAGGGCCAGGTGAGGATCTGCTCGGTGCACCACCAGTACTCGGCGAGGCTCTCGCCCTTCCAGGCGAAGACCGGCACCCCCGAGGGCGCCTGCGGTGTGCCGTACGGTCCGACGACGACGGCCGCGGCCGCCTCGTCCTGGGTGGAGAAGATGTTGCACGAGGCCCACCGGACGTCGGCGCCGAGGGCTACCAGAGTCTCGATGAGGACGGCGGTCTGCACGGTCATGTGGAGCGAGCCGGTGACGCGGGCACCCGAGAGGGGCCGGGCGGAGCCGTACTCGCTGCGCAGCGCCATCAGTCCGGGCATCTCGTGTTCGGCGAGGCGGATCTGGTGCCTGCCGGATTCGGCGAGGGCGAGGTCGGCCACCTTGTAGTCGGTGGCGGCGAGCACGCGGGCTCCGGCGGCGTGAAAGGCGCTGGTGTGAGTGGCGGTGGACATGGAACCTCCAACGGGTTCGGCGGGTGTCAGCTGAATGAGGGCGCGGTGCGTCCTGACCCGGCGCGGCCCTTCTGGGCCGGCGACTGCTTGCCGCTGCTCGTGCGTCGGCAAGGAGTCTCGCGGGTCACTCGCCCGTCCGACGCCGGAATTCACCCAACGGTAGCGCCCGATCAGTCCCCGTCGCGCCAGCGGTCCCGCAGATCGGCCAGGCTCGGTGAGCGCCCCGGGTCCAGTCCGTTGCCCAGCGCCAGGTAGGTCGCAGCGAAATCGCATCGGGCGATGAGCTGCGCCAGCCGTGCCAATGGGCTGCCCGGGTCGGCGGTGACCGAGCTGACCCGCACCCCCACCCGCTCCGCCAGGTCGCGCACCGGATCCAGCGGAGTCGAAGCCGCGGCGCCGACCACCTCAGCCGGGTCGGCGCCCATCGGTATCGAGGGCGCCATGGTGCCGCCCCGGTCGCTGAGCACGAGCAGTCGCAGCGTGGGGGCCGCGGGCCCGTCGAGGAAGGGGTCGGCGAAGACGTCACGGTCACGGCCCGACAGCGGACCGTCGAACAGCGCCACCACGTCGCTGGCGTCGTCGGGCAGGGTGCCGCGGACGGCGGGGACCCGAGCCGAGCGAGCCAGCATCGAGGTCGTCCGGGCCGCCGCCGCGGCTGCCATGTCACCGTCGGCGAGCACGATCGGCACGGCACCGTCGAGCTCGGCTGCCAGCGACTTGGCGGGGTTGACGAAGCCGGGCGAGGACGGCCGGCAGGCCTCCGCCTCGGCATCGAGCCGGTCGGCGGCCTCAGCGAAGGAGTCGGGACGGACGTCGACCAGGCCGAGGGCGTCGGCGACGGCCAGCACCGGGGTCAGCAGCGACCACATGCCGCTGCGGGTCTGCAGGCCGGGGCTGTCCGGCAGGCCCGAGGGCCGCAGCGGCCAGAGCGCGCCACCCGTGCGCTCGACGAGTTCCGCCAGTGGTGAGCCCTCCATGCTGACCGCGAACACCCGGGCACCGCGTCGGGCAGCCTCGGCGGCCAGCCCGATCACCTGTGGTGCGCGGCCGGACATCGACACGGCGATCACGAGATCGAGCGCGCCGATCCAGCCCGGCAGGGGGCCGCCGCGGCGTGAGGTCACCGGCACCGGGGACGCCGGCCCGGCCAGCGCAGCCAGCGCGTCGGCCACGATCGCCGATCCCCCCAGTCCCGCGACCAGCACCGATCGGGGCTTGCCGTCGCCGACCAGCCGGGCGGGCGGTGAGAACCCCTCGATCGCCATCCGGACCGAGGCGCCGGCCATGGCCAGCGAACGCAGGGTCTGGCTGGAATCCAGCTCGGCCAACTGCTCCGCGTCGTCCAGCAGGTCGTCGTCGATCACGTGGCGCCCGAGCCGTCGCCGGCTTCCGCGTATGGGTGCACGGCCTCCTCGGCCAACAGCACCGGGATGCCGTCGTCGATGCGGTACTGCCGCCGGCACCCGGCGTCCAACGAACCGTCGCACCATAGCTGCGCGGCCCCCGTGCCGTCGTTCGCGTCGACGAGCGGGCTGCGGCAGACCGGGCAGCGCAGGATCGCGCGGACCCACTCATCGATGCCGTCGCGGGAGGGTTGGGACTGGGAGGTGCCCGACGTGGCCGACTCAGACATGATCCCCATCCTTCCTGATCACCCCGAGCACTCGGTCCCGCAGCGAGATCATGTCCGCGGCGGTCTTGGCCTCGACGTTGAGTCGCAGCAGCGGCTCGGTGTTGCTCGGCCTCACGTTGACCCACCAACCCCCGCCAGAGTCGGTGATCATCAGGCCGTCCAGGTGATCCACGACAGCGTGCGGGGCGGCGTCCGCCATCTCCTGCGCCACTCGCGCCGTCGTCGCCGCCACATCGCTGACCCGCGTGTTGATCTCGCCGCTGCGCTGGTAGTGCGAGTACTGAGCCACCAACGAACTCAGGGGCGTGCCGGGGGGCGTCTCGCCGAGGGCGGCGAGCACATGCAGCGCCGCCAGCATGCCGGAGTCCGCGCCGTAGAAGTCCCGGAAGTAGTAGTGCGCCGAGTGCTCACCGCCGAAGACCGCGCCGGTGCGAGCCATCTCGGCCTTGATGAAGGAGTGCCCGACCCGGGTGCGGACCGGCGAACCGCCGGCCGCCGTGACCACCTCCGGCACGATCGAGGACGTGATCAGGTTATACAGGACGCCGGGCCTGGCCTCCCCCGCTGCCTGGGCGCGCGCGATCTCCCGGCGGGCCACCAGGGCGGTGACCGCCCCCGGATCGATGCCTGCGCCGCGCTCGTCGATGAAGAAGCACCGGTCGGCGTCACCGTCGAAGGCGAGGCCGATATCCGCGCCCTGCTCGACTACGGCTGCCTGCAGGTCGACCAGCGTGGTGGGGTCCAGCGGGTTGGCCTCGTGGTTGGGGAACGTCCCGTCCAGATCGAGGTACAGCCCAGAGAGCGCCAGCGGCAGGGCGGGCAGTCCCGCGGCCCCACCCAGAACGGCCGGCGCAGTCAGGCCGGCCATGCCGTTGCCGGCGTCTATCACGACGCTCAGCGGCCGGACCGCGTCCAGCGGGACAAGGGACCGCAGATGCCGGGCGTAGTCGGCGAGGGTGTCGATGTGACGGACGATGCCGGGAACTGCGGTGCCTGGAGAGCTGCCACCCAGCAGCTCGATCGCGCGGTCGCGGATCTGGGCCAGTCCGGTGTCCATCGAGACCGGCTTGGCACCCGCCCGGCAGAGCTTCAGTCCGTTGTACCGGGCGGGGTTGTGGCTGGCGGTGATCATGACGCCGGCGACACCGGTGTCGCCGCTGACGAAGTACAACTGGTCGGTAGAGCACAGACCGATGACATCGACTGCCGTGCCGGTGGCCGCGGCGCCCGCCGCGAGCGCCGCCGCGAGGCCCGGAGAGGACTCGCGCATGTCATGACCGACGGCAAGCCGCCGGTGCCCGTCGGCTCCCAGTTCAGCGATGATCTCGCCGATCGCCGTCCCGAGAGCTCGAAGCGTGGTGGGGTCGAGGTCTTCTCCGACGACCCCCCGGATGTCGTATGCCTTCACGGCACGGAACAGGGCGTGCGTCACCCGGGCAGGCTAACCGCAGCCGCGCCAGGCTGCGGCCTGCTCCACCGGACCCGCCCAGGTGCTGGGCTCAGGCCACCTTGCGGGTGCGCTGCAGCACGGTGGCCACGTCCATCACGGTGCCGTCGTGCTCCCACACCCGGCACTCGCACCGGTGACAGGAGACGAACTCGACCGGCGTGCCGTCGGTCAGGCTCATCATCAGCGTGGTCAGTCGCTCGCTGCCGCACTGCCGGCAGAGCCGGCCGTGGCGGTGCTGCGACTGGGTGAGGGAGCCCAGCGGCGTATCGGCCGCGCCGCGGGGTCGCCGCGGGCGACCGAACGAGACGTCGACGCCCCTGACCTCGACGCCGCTGGTGAGGGTCTCGGGCTGGGGACGGGTCGTCGCGTGGGGCATGAGTTCTCCTGGGCCGTGGCGGGCATCCGCCGGGTTGCTGACGACAAGCTGTCGTCAGCCGGGCCCTCGATCTTGAATATCGGGAGCGTCCGGGCGGTTGTGGCGTATCACCCACATTCGCCGGCCACACGTGGGGGACGTGACGCGCCGCCGCTAGGATCCGTCGTCGCGGAGCACCCTCAGGTGGGCGCGGCGACCGCTGCCAAAGCCGGTGGCCGCCTGCGGTTCGGGTTGCGCCACGGGCGGCTGCCGTGGGGCGGCCTCCCGGACGGCGTCGGCGAGCGCAATGAGGTCGTCACTCCCCGGCGTGCCCTCATGGTCCGTCTCACTGCCCAGGCGGACCACGTCCCAGCCCTTGGGCGCGGTCAATCGGGTGGCGTGGTCGGCGCACAGGTCATAACAATGCGGCTCCGACACCGTCGCCAGTGGGCCCAGCACTGCGGTGGAGTCGGCGTACACGTAGGTCAGCGTCGACACCGCGGGCCGGGGACAGCCGGTCCGGGTGCATCGGCGACTCCGCTTGGCGCCTGCTGCGGTCACGGACTCGACGCTACGACCCAGATCCGCACAGTTGTTAACCGGCACGCCGCCTGCTCACCCGGTGGCGACGGTGATGGCAGGACTCGACGACGAAGCCGCGACGGGGCCCGCCCGCGGGGCTGACCACAGGGCCGACCACAGAGCTACCGTGGCGCGGTGACGACGAGAGCGCGGCAACCGCGGCGACGCGACCGGCGAGGCCGGGGACTGCGCGGTGATGTCTTCCCCGCCGACGTCCCGGCCTACCGCACGTTCGCCGAAAGATTCGACGACCTCGTCATCGACGCCGCTGAGCGACTGTCGCGGCGGTGGCCGCAGGAGATGGAATCGATCGAGGTCGCCGTCGAGGACGTGCCACACGCTGAAGGCGCAACGTGGGTCACCGGCGTCCCGCTGGGCCGGGTCGTGCCCGCGACCGGGCAGGGCGGCGCCCGCATCGTGGTGCACCGCCGCGCCGTCATGGCGAGGGCGGAGGAGGAGCTACCACAGTTGGTCTACCTGGTTCTCGTGGAGCAGCTGGCGGTAGCCCTCGGGCGATCGCCGCGCGACATCGACCCGGATGCGGATCTTGGGGCGTACTGAGTACCTCGACCGAACCGCCCGGACCGAATCGGGCGCCTGACCCGGCCGGCCGATCGCTCAGCGCGGGGCCAGCTGGATCAGCGAGGCATCGGCACCCACCCAGGCGACGGTGGCTGTGGCCAGTCCCCGCGGCGGCCGAGGCGTGGCCGCACCGGCCGGGTCCGGCCGGGAGCCGGAGGACTGCTCGGCAACGGGGGGACCGGTGACGATCAATCCGATGGCACCGTGCATTGCGCCGCCGGTGCCGGGCCGGGCCGGTTTCAACCGCACCGCCGCCGCGCCCGGCGTTCCGGTCAGCTCCAGCACGGCGGGCGCGCTGGGCCCGCTGTCGAGCCGCACACTGCGCAGCACGCCGCCGCGGTCGTCGAGCAGGTCGGCGATCAGGCGTTGCGGGATGCTCGTGCCGATGATCATGACGGTCGTGGCGTCGTCGGGCACGACCGGCACGGCCAGCTGCCGCCCGGCGATGTCGTCCGGTTGGACGGCCGCGGCCCATCCCAGGTCCGCCGGAGCCGAACCGGCGGTGGCGACACTGGAGCGGGCCGCGGCGACGACCGGGACGTCGGAGTCGATCCACACGCTGTACGTCCCCGGTGGCAGATCGAGCAGGACGGTCGCGACCGAGCCTGCGGCCAGCGCCACCACAACCGGCGCCGGCGGGGCGGCACCCCGATCCGTGGCCGCGACGATGGTCACCGTGGCGACGCCGCCGGTCTGACCCGGCACCGCCATCGCCAGGTAGGACGCGCCGGCATCGCCCGGCCCGCCGCCGTTGATCACAGGCGTGACCTGCCCGTTCGCGCCCGTGACCAGCGCCGGTACCACCAGCCGCGTGCCGGGTTGCGCCAACGCCTCGTCGTCCACGCCCGCACTCAACAGACCCGAGACGGCGGAATCGCGCAGCGTGCCGGCCAGGGTTCCCGAGGTGGTCCGGACCTGGACGGCCAGCACCCCTTCCCCCGGCAGCAGGGCGTCCACCGCGACGGCCTGCACCTCGCCTGCCCGGACGAGTCCAGTGCCGCCGGCTGCCGGCGATTGGCGCCCGGTGGCGGTCAACAGCTCCACCGCGTACTCCGCGGGGACCGCGCCCGGGTTGTCCAGCACCAATCGGGGCCGTTCCCCGGTGCCAGTGCCGCCCGCGAAGGCCCATCCGGCGCTCCCGGAGACCGGGCACGCCGTCATGGCGATCGTGCCCGCGAGGGCACCGCCGGTGGCTACGCCGACCTGATTCCCGTGGTCGCCAGCTAAGGAGCCGGCGGGCAGCACCGCCCGTGTAGTCGCCAACTGCCCGGTGCCGGTACTGGAGTCCCGCGTCACCACGGCATCCCCGGGACAGTGGGCGAGCGCCGTCGCCGCGCCCAGCCGCACGACGCGGGGCAACTGTGACTCGACCGCCGGATCCCGACCCAACGCCCACGCGGACGCGACGATGAGGACGAGGGCCACGACCGACGTCACCGCGACGAGCGATCCGCGGGCAGACGCAGGGGCAGCGGGGTCAGGTGGCCGCTGCTCGTCGCGACTGACCCGTGGTCTGGATGCCGCCACGGCGGCCGCCAGCAGCACGACCGGACCCAGCCACCACAGTCGGCCGCCGGGCAGGCTCAACACCTCGGCGCGCATCACGAGGAGGTGGCCGCCGCCGCTGCCGACATCGATTCCGACGCGGCCGCGCGTCAGCGCTCGGGGGGTGACGACACGGCCATCGATGGTGGCGGTCCATGCCGTGGCGTCCTCCGTCGCCAGTGTCACCATCCGCCCGGCCTCACCTGGCGCGATGACCAGGTCGAGGCCGGCTGCCGTGGCCGGCAGCGACTGCGCGCTGCCGCCGTCCGCTGGCGGCAGCAGCCTGGCCCAGGAGGCGACACCTCCGTCGTCGACCCGCCAGACGCTTCTCGTGGGGGCCTGCGATACCGGGCTCAACCCCGCCCGCGACGCCACGGCCTGCCCCGCGGCCAGCGCCGGCGGGGCGTCACCGTCTATCACCACCCACCCGATCGCCAGTTCGGCCAGGGCGCCCGGCAGCTCCGCCGAGGCGGGCTGCGGGTCGGCGAGCAGCCGCGTCACCACGTCAGCAACGGCATCAGCGACCAGGGGGGCAACCGGGCCCGCGGTCGTCTTCGGCGTGGCTGCGGCTCCCATCGCCGCCGTGGCCGCGCCCGGCCCCCACTCGCCGCGATCCACCGACCAGGCCAGATCACCGTCCCCCACTGCTCCTGCACCGGTAAGACCCGTGATCGTCAGTACCCCCGACCGCTCCTGCGACGCCGCGTCGAGGACGGCGGGCACCGGCAGCCCCGGCCGCATCGCGGCCCCCCAGGTCGGCAGCGCCGCCGCGCCCTGCGGGACGGCCATCCCTGCGGTGCCGACGACGGCTCCCGTGGCCGCCAACAGCAGCGCGACGGGAACACGCATGCGCCGCGGCCCCGGCGGCCGATCTGCAGCAGCGCCGCTCACCGCCAACGCAGCGGCAGCGGTCAGGACCAGCAGCACGCAGGCCCAGGGCGGGTCCAGGGCCGAGTGTGGGTCCGCTGCCGACCACGAGGTCCCGCTCAGCGCCAGGCACCACACCGCCAGCAGGGCGCCCAGAATCCCTGCGGTCCACCCCGATGCCGAGGCACCACGTCGCAGCACAGCCAGCACGACACCGAGCAGCGACACGATGGCCGCGACACCGAGCACCGCCAGCGCGGCGAGGCTGAGCCCTGAACCGGGCATCGCCAGCGCGGCAAGGCCGGCGGCCGGGTCGCGGTGGGCCGGCGCGCCGAGCGCGACAGCAGGCGCCCGAAGCGCCGTCAGTGCCCAGCCGGGCCACAACAGAGCCGGAGCCAGCAGCAGCGCGAGAACCGACACCATGGCAGCGATGACACTGCGCCGGGCCCGACGGCCCAGGTGGAGCACGACCAAGGCCGCGGCACCGATCGCGCAGAGAACTGGCCATACCGACGGCTGCAGCGCCACCACCGCCGCCGTGGCCATGGCCGCGATGCCGAGCGCCGCCGGTCGCCAGTCCGGCGGCGCTCGGCGCACCGCCAGCAGCAGCCCCCACGCGGTCAATGGCAGCAGCGCATGCACCAACCGGAGGTCGACGCTGGTGGCATAGGGCACGGCGACGGCGGCAGCGGCCAGCGGCAGGGCTGCCCAGCCGACGGCCAGCACGGTGACCAGCAGTCGGCCGCGGACGAGTTCGCGCAGCGCGAGCCACGCCGTGACGACCCCGACGGGTACGACGGCCCACGACCAGAGGCTCACGGCCGAGGTCAGCGTCGCCTCGCCGGGCAGGGCCAGCCGAACCACCGCCGCCATGGCGCTCAGCGCAGCCCACACGGCAGCGGCCGGGTCGGGCACCACAGGCGCGCTCCCCACTGCCGTCACCGATCCCATGGCGCGGTGCCAGAGCTCGGTTGTCGTGATGGCACCCGCCGCGATGGGCAGGTCCGGGCCCACCGCGGCGCTGCGGTCGCCGACCGACCGCATCGCCGCCCACGAGGCCGCCGCCGTAGCCGTGGTGGCGACCACGATCGGCCGTAGCCGCCGGAGACGATCCGCCAGGGCTGCGCCATCGAGGCGACGGGCGAGCGTCCAGCTCTCCGCCAGGTCCCGCGCCGACTCCAGTCGACCGGGTCGTAGCGAGGCCGGTTCCGCAGCAGCACGGCTCCTACGGGTGCGCCGCAAGCGGTACATGCCGGACGCGATGCGCCACGGCCGCACGACGACGTCCCACCAGGCGAGCACCGAACCCAGCGCCCGCTGCCGGTTGCCGGCAGCCGTGTCCAGCACGGCCGACCCAAGCGTGGCCAGCGCCAGCCAGACCAGCAACGCGAGGGTGAGTGGCAGGGGTGCAGCCACCAGCCGTAGGTACAGCCAGTGCCGCGTCTGGTAGCGGTGCAGTCCGGCCGCCACCGGCGCCGGCCTGCGGTCGCGACGGCTCCGAAGCGCGTCGCCCGCTCGGCTGCCCGCCGTCAGCGCACCGGCGTGGGCCACCCGGGCTGCCGGGACCACGACCACCCGGTGCCCCGCGAGGCGCACCCGGCGGCACAGGTCGACGTCGTCACCGAGCAGCGGCAGGGCGGGATCGAAGCGGCGGACTGCTTCGAGGACGTCACGCCGGATCAGCATGCCCGCCGTCGACACGGCGATGACGTCCGAGCGCCCGTCATGCTGACCCTGGTCGAGTTCCAGGAGCGACTGATCGCTACGGCTGCCGATCCGTGCCGTGACCACACCTACTTCGACCAGCCGCCGCGAGTCGGTCCAGTCCAGCAGCTTGGGTCCGGCGACGGCGATCATGGGTGCCCCGGTCACGGCATCGAGCAGATAGGCCAGGGCTGACGGTTCGGGTGCGCAATCGTCGTGCAACAGCCAGAGCCAGGTCGACGCCGGGGCGTCGGGCAGTTGTGCCACCAAGGCCACGGCGCGGGACAGGCCGGCGGCGACCGCGGCACCGACGCCGGCGTTGCGATCCAGCGTGACGACGTCGTCCACCGCGGCGTCCGCGGCCAGCAGGGCCGGTGTGCCGTCGACCGAACCGGTGTCGACGGCGACGACAACTGACGGCCGCACGGTCGAGGCCCGCACGGCGGCCAGCGACCTGGGCAGCCAGACCTCACCGTCGTGAGCCACCAGGACGGCAACCACGGGCGCCGGGGCAGCCTCTGCGGTGCCGTGACGGTTCCGGCGGTGCACACCCGCCGGGCGTTCCTCCTCGCTGCGGCGCTGCCTGACGACAAGGCGCCCGGTCGCGGCTGCCGGATCGGCCGCGACGGCCGGCCCAGGACTTCCGGTGACCGATGCGCTCACCCGACCTGCTTCTTCAACCGGCGTCGCTCGCGCTCGCTGAGACCTCCCCAGATGCCGAACCGCTCGTCGTTGGTCAGCGCGAAGTCCAGGCATTCGGCGCGGACGTCACACGAGGCGCAGACGCGCTTGGCCTCCCTGGTCGATCCCCCCTTCTCGGGGAAGAACGCCTCCGGATCGGTCTCGGCGCACAGCGCTTCGTCCTTCCACGCGGGATCGGCCTCATCGGGCAGCCCGGCCAGCAGCATGACCGCCCCGATCGAGACCGCTCCGATCGGGCCGTCGATGTCATCGTTGTCGGCGTCGTCCTCGGCGTCGATCTCGTCGAGGACGTCGATCTCGTCGACGCCATCGATGAGATCCAGGTCGTCGGGCGCCAGGTCCCCGTCGGCGACCAGCCCAGCCCGGCTCCGGAAGCCGTCCACGACCCGAAGCTCCTCGGCGAATCCCCGGGCGGGCAGGCCGGGGACCGGAGTAGGGCCGGCCTCGGCGGCGTAGAGTTCAGCGGCCCTTGCCCGACGGCGGCGCCGAACGCTTCTCTCTTCGCCGTCGCTGCCAACTCGAAGATCCGCCACCAGGCTCATCGTCGCCTCCTTCACCCTTCATCCGGACCACCGCACGTTGCGCTGTTGGGCCCTATCGAAGCACCACAGTGGAATTACATGTGTGTCATTGCCTGAAGTCAAGCCGAATCGTGATAGCGGTATCGGACATGTCACGCACAGTAATCATCTGCGTGCGGCAGGATGTCCTGCATGCGAGTCACGGTGCTGGCGGGCGGGATCGGAGCGGCGCGATTCCTGGAGGGGCTGCGGCTGGCGGCACCTGCCGCACAGCTCACGGTCATCGGCAACACCGCCGACGACATCACGTTGCACGGCCTGCGCGTCTGCCCTGACCTGGACACCGTGATGTACACCCTGGGCGGTGGCATCCACCCGGGACAGGGCTGGGGCCGCGCCGAGGAGACCTTCACGGTGGCCGGTGAACTGGCGCAGTACGGCGCCGAGCCGACGTGGTTCACCCTTGGCGACCGCGACATCGCCACGCACGTGCTGCGGACCCGCCTGCTGGGTCACGGCGTGCCGTTGTCGGAGGTAACCGAAATCCTGTGCCGGCGCTGGCAACCAGGCGTCCAGCTGTTGCCGATGAGCGACGACCGGGTCGAGACGCACGTCCTTGTTCCCGGTGACGACCCCCAGGCGCCGCCCACGGCGGTGCACTTCCAGGAATGGTGGGTCAGGCGGCACGGCGAGCCGGATGCCGAGCGCTTCGAGTTCGTCGGTGTCGAGTCGGCGCGGCCCGGCCCTGGTGTCATCGAGGCGCTGACCGATGCCGACATCGTCATCATCGGCCCCAGCAATCCCGTGGTCTCGGTCGGACCGATCCTGGCCGTGCCGGGGGTCCGGTCGGCACTGCGCGACCGGGCGGGTGCCGTCGTCGGGGTCTCGCCGATCGTCTCGGGCAGGGCGGTGCGCGGAATGGCGGAGTCGTGTCTGCGGACGCTCGGAGTCGAGATCAGCGCTGCCGGAGTGTTAGGGATGTACGCCGACCTGATCGATGCCTGGCTGGTGGCACCGCAGGACGCGGCCACGTGTTCGGCGGCGGCCCCGCCCGGGGTGCGGGTGATCGGCACACCCTTGCTGATGACCGATGCCGTCGCCGCGGCCGCGATGGCCACGCAGGCGCTGGCGGCCGCGGGCCTGACAGCTGCAGGCTTCACGACCACGGCGGCCGCCGCGGCGGGCGATCAGCCGAGGTGAGTGACCTGAGCCTGCTGCGGGTCGCGGGCATCGGTGAGGTGCGGGCGGGCGAGGACCTGGCGGCCGTCATCCTCGCCGGGTGCGGCTACTCGGGCATCACGCTGGCCCCCGGGGACGTGGTGTGTGTGTCCAGCAAGATCGTTTCCAAGTCGCTCGGGCTGTGGTCGGGGGATCGAGCGGCCGCGATCTCCCTCGGTACCCGGGCGGTCGTCGCCGTGCGCGCCACCCCGCGTGGCATCACCTCGATCGTACGTGCTGTGGCCGGGCCCGTGATGGCCGCCGCCGGCGTCGACGAATCCAATACCGGGCCGGGGGGTGGGGTGCTCCGGCTGCCGGACGACCCCGACGACCAGGCCCGCCGACTCCGGCGCGACATCGCTGCCGGCTCAGGATTCGCGGCCGGGTCGCACCGTCCGGCCGTCGTCATCACCGACACGGCCGGGCGGCCGTGGCGGGACGGGCAGATCGACTTCGCGCTGGGGGTCGCGGGTCTGCGACCGGTCGACGACGCACGGGGCTCGCCCGATGCCGACGGCCGTGTCATGGATGTCACGGTGCGGGCGCTGGCGGACGAGGTCGCGGCCGCCGCGGACCTGGTCAAGGGCAAGGTGACCGCGACACCGGTGGCCGTGGTGCGCGGTCTGGCCGCCCTGGTCACGGCCGAGGACGGACCGGGTGCGGCGCGGCTGCTGCGCGAACCGGGGACGGACTGGTTCGGTCGCGGTGACGTCGAGGCGGTTCACGCCGCACTCGGCATGTCCGAGGCCGCTGCCGCGACGGTGCGCGCCGAGCACGGGCCACCACCTGCGGCGCTGCCCGGCGACCCCGCCGACACGCTGCGCCGCGCGGTCGCCGTCGCGCGTCTCGCCCGCGACGGCGAAGTGACCGCGCACATCGGCGATCCCGAGCACGTCGACGGCCGGTGGCGGATCAGCGTGGCCGGCGACCCGGTGGCGGTCGGCCGGGCACTCGAAAGGGTGATCACGGCGGCCG
>CAZEYA010000106.1:0-12917 GCA_964516515.1 uncultured Kineosporiaceae bacterium
CCGTTCAGGGTGCAGCCGAGCCCCTGGCATATCCCGACGTTCGACAGCTTGAAAGAAGTGATCGCCACCTTTCCAGAAGAGCTACTCTCTGGATTCACCGGAGCAGTTCATCAGTACGGTACGCCGGCCTTCTCGCTGTGGATCCACCATCTACCGGAAGAATTCGCGAGGCTCTTGGAGCCCTTCCCGGCGGGGATGGTTGAGCTCAACATCTACGTGGTTCCACCTATCGGGTGAACGGTACGTGAATTCTGGATCGAGGGCGGCAAGGGAGGGACCTTGGTCCTGCTGATCGAGGGCGACAAAGAGGACGGTGGTGTTTGTTGCGCGCCTGGCACCCAGGCTCAGCCGAGGTCGGTGCGTCGCGAGGCGTACAAGTCCGTGATGAAGTCCTCAAACTGTTCGTCGGAATCCCACAGCTCGGGGTGGGCCATGGCGTCGATGTCCGTGACGGGCTGCACGCCGGAGCGACGGACGAGCTCCTCGGTGGAGAGGTCCTCCCACCGAGTCTGGTCGGGCACATGCTGCGGATCGGCGGTCACTAGGGTCTCCCTTCGACACACACAAGTGTGTCACGGCAGATCGGGACCGGGTCAGATCCGCATCCGGCGGCGCTCATCGGGGCGCCGCGCAACATCCGCCCCACGAGGTTGGTGCCAAACCTCGCACTACGCGCCATCGCCGCAGGTCACAGAGGCGGGGCAGCCGCCTAGCCGCCGGTCGGTGAAGCGCAGGCTCGGCCTACGTTTCGAATCCATCACCTGACACCACCAGCACCACAGCGCGGAGTACCAGGTCACGGCCCCACTCCGCACTCAGGGTGGGGCCCGAGTGCTGTCCGGCTGTAGACGGCCGTGACCGGCCCGTGGCGGGTGTCCAAGCAACATGGGTGTAACGATCATGAGTCCCGATGATCGACCCGGCGTGGGGTCCTCTGACGGCCTGGCAGTCGACAGGCCTGCGGCAGGTGACTTTTCGCGATGCTGGCCCGCTCGTGCAGATCAAGCAGCACTACGACGGCACCCACCGGGACATCAACCCGACCGGCGTCGTCCCACTGGGCCCCGACGAGCGGGTGTGGGCGCAACCGCACCACCGCAAGGAGTTGGGGGGACCCCGTTGGATCATGTGCAGCGCTCCGGCCAGTGCGATCATGACGCGGGCGCGCCGCGCACACGAAGTGCCCATGTGGCGGCCTACACCCAGAAGCACCCGATGAGCAGCCCGGTACCGAACTCGCTCAAAAGGACGGCTGTCAACCCGCCCAGGACCAGCAGGAGGGCGGCCCAGACGGGCATGACGTGACGCCTCCAGCCCCAGATGCCGGCCCACACGAACCCGACGATGGCGGCGAGGTTCCCCGGCCCGGCCAACACGAAGAACCAGCCCGGCTCCTCAGCACCGGGCCCGCGACGACCCCGACGAGGACGAGGCCGTATCCGGCCGCGATCAGCCAGGCCGGGACGCGGGGAACAGCCCGCAGCGCGCGGCCAGCAACGCGGCGGCCGCCGACAGCGCGAGGTAGGCGGTGATCAGGACTTCACGCGTCAGACCGACGGCCGACTCGTTGTCGGCGGTCCATGTCGGGTTCACGGCCTGCCAGAACGCGGCCGGGAGCCAGACTGCGGCGACCGCGAGGGCGCAGGCGGCGAGGGCGACTCTGATCGGCCGGGCGGTGCCAGGTTCGGCGGCGGGAGCGATGCTCGTGGTCATGACGCGAGTCCGGGAGGACCGCGACCCGCGCGCCTCGGCGGCCCGACGGTCGCGGGACCGTGGCCGACCTCCTTCGATCGGGGCGCGAGCCCGCTGTCGACCCCGTCGACCGAGGGTGACTCCCGTACTTGCCGCTCCGTAGCCTCATGATCATGGAGGTACGCGCGCTCGTGAGGCCCGATCAACGGGTGGCTTGCGCGGTGGCGTCAGCGAGCTTGGTGGCCTGGGCGCTGATCGACACGCCGCGTGCGGACGAACCCGCAGTGAGGGTCGGCGCCATCCTCGTCATGGCGATCGCCGTTGCCGCCCTGCGGGCAGCGGTGTGGCCGGCGGGGCTCGCCCTCGTCGCCATCGTGGCGCCTGCCGTGCTGGGGAGTCCCAGTCCTCCGGGGACAGCCCCTTCATCCTGTCTCTCATGCTGCGGATGCTCGCCGCCGGACGTTGGGCCGCTGCGTCCCGGCAGCCGTGGCTCGGGGGAGTCGTCGTCGCGTACACCGCCGCCGTGCTGGTGGCGGACCCGGAGGGTTTCCCCAGTTCGCTCGTCTTCAAGCTGGTGTTCACGATCGGTCCCTGGTTGTTGGGGCTCGCGCTCCAAGAGGCGGCGGGCCGGGCGTCCGCCGCGTGCAGACGTGCCGTCGAGGCCGAGACGAGCCGGGAGGACATGGTCCGGCGGGCCACCGCCGACGAGCGACTGGCGATCGCGCGAGAGATTCACGACGTCGTCTCCCACGGCCTGAGCGCCCTGAGCCTGCAGGCTCAGGTGCTGAGACGTGCCGTTCTGGTCAAGTTGCCCGCGCGTGACCGCACGCAAGCCGCCGTGCTCGCCCACCGGTCGGGACTGCTGGACCCGTTGAGGGGGCCGCAAATGGGCTGCGGCCCCCTCAGACGAGCGGACAGGTTCCGACCCCCGGCATCAGGGATGGGGGTGCACGAGGCCATATCCCCTACGAGGGGTGAGATGCGTCGGTCGGCCTGGGTCCAAGATGCACGACCGTGATCGGGACCAAGGCTAGGGTGGGCGCAACACGAACCGACGGCGCTGCGCGCATCTTTCCGCCGACGACCGAAGACGATGATCACATGCCTGCTCGGGACGAGAACGCTGTCGCGCCAGTAGAGCCGCGAGGCGCGGCAGCAGTGATCGACGTTTTCGTCTATGTGGTCGTCCTGAACCTGTTCGGGCAGTACCTACCCACTGTGGTCAGCGAGACCTTCACCCTGTCCCTGCTCACGGCCGTCGTGCTGAAAGGTGTTATCGAGGTCGTCCTCGTGGCCAAGAAGCTGGTCGTCGCGCGGTTTCGCCGAGCGTCGAGACCGATCGGCAAAGTGGTGGCGGCGATCATGGTGTAGGCCGTCGTGTTCGGGAGCAAGTTCCTCGTCCTGGAGGCCGTCAACCTCATCTTCGGCGACCGCGTCAGCCTCGGCGGCTTCTTCTCGGTGACATTGCTGATCATCACCCTGTTGTTGTCGAGGGCGGCCGTCCGGCGCTTGCTTCAAGGCTCCGCGCGTCAGCTGTGAGCATGCGCCTCCACAGCGATGCAGCACGGCGTGGCGCCGTCGTCAGGAGCCGCCTCAACCAGGGTCGGTTTGATCTTGCTCAGGTCGACGTGGAGCATGCTTCAACCTGTGGATGACCTGGAGGGGCCATCACCGACGAACAGGTCCATTGCCACGACCCAGAGTGCCGAGCTCCTCAGTCAGAGGCCCGCTCACGCGAGCGTGAGGAAGAGCTTCTCCATCATCGCCTGATCCTCGGCGCTGATGCCGTCGGGTGAGGTGAGGCACTCGCGCATGCCGGAAGAAACGATGGCGAACCCAGCGCGGTCGAGCGCACGGTTGACCGCGGCCAGTTGGGTCACGACGTCCTTGCAGTCACGGCCTTCCTCGATGAGGCGGATGACGCCGCCGAGCTGGCCCTGAGCGCGGCGCAGGCGGTTGATGACAGGTGTCATGTCGTCGGTGTTGAGGGTGACCATCGGGTGTCCTTCGGTATGGCGCCCACGGGAGCGTGGGTCGATGGGACGGTGGCTAGAGCAGGTCTAGTCGGTAAGCGTGCCGTGGAGGGCGATCAGGGCGTTGGTGAGCCGCTCGCGGGCTTCGGTGGCAACGTCCACGAGGTTCTCGTTGCGGGTCATCGTCACCATGACTTCGGGGTCCATGGCCTCGACCAGGGTCGCACCGTGAGGCAGCGACCGGACGACGACGTTGCACGGCAGGAGCAGCCCGATGGACGGCTCCGCCTGGATGGCAGCGTGGGCGAGTGGGGGCCGGCAGGCGCCGAGGATGACCTGCGGCGCGATGTCGACGTCGAGCTTGGCCTTCAGGGTGGCCGCGAGGTCGATCTCGGTCAGGACTCCGAAACCCTGGTCGGCCAGGACGGCCCGCGCTGCTGCGAGCGCCTGGTCGAACGGCTGTTCAACGGTGGTCCTGATGGCGTAGTCCACGACGTGCTCCTTCGGTGTTGTCTGGAGGTTCTGGTGTGGTGCTGGTCCTGGCGGATGGTCAGGCGGGCTGGGTCTGGGCGGCGAGCTGGGCACGGATGGCAGCCATGTCGAGGGCGCTGACGCCGTCGATGACCTGCTCAAGCGCTGCGGCAGGGAGGGCGCCCGGCTGGCTGAACACCAGGATGCCGTCGCGGAACGCCATGAGGGTGGGGATGGAGGTGATCTTGGCAGCAGCGGCGAGGGTCTGCTCGGCCTCGGTGTCGACCTTGCCGAAGACGATGTCCTCATGCTGGACCGAGGCGGCCTCGAAGACCGGCGCGAACTGGCGGCACGGGCCGCACCAGGACGCCCAGAAGTCGACGAGGACGATGCTCCCGGCGGTGATGGTGGATTCGAAGTTCTGACCGGTCAGGGTCTGGGTGCTCACGTTTTCTCCTTGGTCTACCGAGTTGAGTATACCTACCGGGGTATACAGCGCAGGACCGGCCCGGACCCTTCCCGGATCCTCGCTGGATACCCCGTGGGGTACATCACACCATCGCTCTCAATCTGACGGAATGCCCCGGGGGGTACTACCGTTGGCCACGTTAGATACCCCGGTGGGTATCAGAGGCGATGTCTGGTCGTGACCGGTTCCCGACCGACCCGCTGTCGCTTCGTCCACCCAGAGCCCTGCTCGGATTGCTGATCGGGAAGGAACGCCAGCCATGAGCGCGCCCACCACGTCCGTGTCGACGCCGGTCATCATCCCCATCGACACCCCGACCCTGGGTGACCGCTCCTACCTGGCGCACGACGGGCAGGTGGCTATCGTCATCGACCCGCAGCGTGACATCGACCGCGTCCTGGACCTCGCGGAGCAGGCTGGCGTGCGCATCACGGACGTGTTCGAGACGCACATCCACAACGACTACGTGACCGGCGGCCTCGCCCTCGCTCTCGCCACCGGTGCGCGGTACCACGTCAACGCCACCGACGACGTCGCCTTCGACCGCTCCGCCATCAGCGCCGGCGACATCGTTAACGCCTCGCCCACCATGCGGGTGCGCGCCATCGCCACTCCCGGCCACACCTACACGCACCTGGCCTACGCCCTTGAGGCTGCGCAGGCCTCCGGCGAAGGGTTCGAGCCGGTCAGCGTGTTCACCGGCGGATCGCTCCTGTTCGGGGCAACCGGCCGACCGGACCTGCTGGGCGACGACCACACCCACGACCTGGTCCACCACCAGTTCGCCTCCGCGCGCCGCCTCGCCGACGAGCTTCCAGAGCACACCCACGTCCTGCCCACCCACGGCTTCGGGTCGTTCTGCTCAGCCGGGTCCACCGGGGACGCGACGGCGTCCACCATAGGCGCGGAGAAGCGGCAGAACCCGGCCCTGACCCAGGACGAGGAGCGCTGGGTCGCCGACACCTTGGCGGGCCTGGACGCCTACCCGGCCTACTACGCCCACATGGCCCCGGCCAACAGCAACGGCCCGGGCGCCCCCGATCTGTCCGCTCCCGAGACCGCGGACAAGGACACCCTCGCTGCTCGCATCGATGCCGGTGAGTGGGTCGTGGACCTGCGCACCGGCACCGCGTTCGCCGCCGGCCATGTGACCGGCACGCTGAACTTCGGGCTCGACGGCCAGTTCGCCACCTACCTGGGCTGGCTGATCCCCTGGGGCACCCCGTTGACCCTCCTCGGGGACTTCCCGGAGCAGGTCGCCGAAGCGCAGCGCGAGCTCGTCCGCATCGGTATCGACCACCTCGCAGGCGCTGCCACCGGCGCCCCCGACGAGTGGACCGACGACCTGCTGGGGGCGTTCGGGCGCGCCGTGTTCGCTGACCTCGCCCAGGTCCGCCATCACCGACCGGTGACCGTCCTCGACGTCCGCCGCGCACTCGAGTACGCCGATGGACACGTCGACGGTGCCGTGAACATCCCCCTGCACGAACTCCTCGAACGCGTCGACGAGGTTCCGGGCGGAGAGGTGTGGGTGTACTGCGCCGGCGGCTACCGCGCCTGCATCGCCGCATCCGTCCTGGCCGCTCGCGGCATCCCCGTGGTCACCGTCGACGACAGCTTCGGCGAGAACGCCGCGGCGTCCGGATTGATCATCACCACCTGAAGGAGAACCACCATGTGCCGTCCCGCCAACTGCAAGGTCTGCGGCAAGACCACTTGGGCCGGCTGCGGCCAGCACGTCGACCAGGTCATGGCGGGCGTCCCCCACGCTGACCGTTGCCCCGGCCACAGCGCGGACGAGAAGGCTGCCGCCAGCGGCGGGTCGTTCTTCGACCGACTCTTCGGCCGCGGCTGATCCGGGCAGCACCGCCCGTGTCACCTCTGGCAATCCCCCTGGGGCTGTTCATCGGCGTGGCGCTCGGCGCGCTCGGCGGCGGCGGCTCCATCCTCACCGTCCCAGCCCTGGTCTATGTCCTCGGCCAGGACCCGAGAACGGCCACCACCAGCTCGCTGCTCATCGTCGGCCTCACCTCCCTCATCGCCCTGGTCCCACACAGCCGTGCCGGACGGGTCCGCTTCGGGCAAGGGCTCATGTTCGGCGCCCTGGGCACTACAGGATCATTCGCAGGGTCCGCGCTGGCCTCCCGCGTCGCCCCACAGGTCCTGCTGACCGCGTTCGCGGGGCTGATGCTCGTAGTTGCCACCCTCATGTTTCGGCGGTCTTTACGGCCGGGGGCTGTCGGAAGCTCCGAGGACCCCACCGCCGAGCCCATCCTGACCTTTCACCCACTCACCTGCGCCTGTTCGCGCCTTGCCAAGGTCGTCCTCACCGCGACCGCGGTCGGCCTGATCACCGGGTTCTTCGGTGTCGGCGGAGGCTTCGTCCTCGTCCCGGCCCTCGTCCTCGCGCTGTCGTTCCCCATGCCCGTGGCCGTCGGCACCTCACTGCTGGTCATTGCCGTCAACAGCGCCACTGCCCTGACAGCCCGCCTCTCTGCCGGGGCCCCTGACCTCGACTGGGCTCTCATCGCCGGGTTCACGGCGGCCGCCATCGTCGGCAGTCTGTTCGGCGGACGCATCACCTCCGGCGTCGAGCCCCGACATCTGACGAGGGCCTTTGCCGTCCTGCTCGTCGCCGTCGCGCTCTACACCGCGGCCCGCAGCATTCCCGCCCTGTTCTGACCCACGCAGTCCTGGCAGCCCCCGACAGCACCGTAGCTGTCCGCGCCGCCGGGAATCGCGGCCTACGCTGACCAGGTCATGGCAAGGGTCCTCATTACCGGGATGTCGGGCGCGGGGAAGACAACTCTGCTCGATGCGCTCGCATCGCTCGGGCATGCCACTGTGGACACTGACTACGACGGGTGGACGCTCGACCAGGGGCTGTGGGACGAGCCGCGGATGGCAGCACTGTTGGCGTCCAACGACACGGTCGCCGTCGGCGGAACTGTCGAGAACCAGGTGGGGTTCTACGGCTCCTTCCACGAGGTCGTGCTGCTGAGCGCGCCCCTAGACGTCCTCCTCGCGCGAGTGCGCTCCCGGACTAACAACCCCTATGGATGAACCCCCGAGCACGAGGCCGAAATCCGTGCGAACTTCCGCGACGTCGAACCGCTTCTGCGTCGCGGCGCGACCCTGGAGCTCGACGCGACCCGGCCCGTCCACCTACTGGCAGCCATCGTCGAGGATCTGCTCAGACCCGAATCCGCTGGTGGTGGTGGGTTGATCCCGGACCAGACCCAGACCAGTGCGCACACCGGCGCGGGCGAGCATGGCGTGGACCCGCCGGTAGCCGCAGCGTTGCTCGGAGTCGGCGTGGATGGTGGCCACCAGGTCGGTGAGATGACGGCGCCTGCGGGCGGTCGCCGACTCCGGACGGCCCGCCAGTCGTGGAAACCCGACGCCGAGACACCCAACCAGGAGCGCATCTTTGTCACGGGGTAGGCGTACTTCCAGCCACGAGCTCGGTCACCCGAACGGCACGAGTCGATGAACTCATACCGCTCGGTCACCGAGGGTCGCGCGCGAAGTACGCCGCCGCTTTTTTCAGGAACTCGTTCTCCATCCGAACCTCACGGTTCTCGCGTTCCAGTTCACGCAACCGGGCCCGCTCCGTGAGAGTCAACGCCGGCTCGTCACCAGCGTGCTCAACCCGGTACTTCGATACCCAATTCGCTAACGTCCCCTCACTCATGGTCAATTCCCGTGCCACCGTCGCGACCGGTCGAGACGTCTCGATGACCGCCTTCACCGCCTCCTCACGGAACTCCGGACTGAACTGTTGATACTTCTTCGTCGCCATGATCCACACTCCTTCTCGGAACACTGTAGTGAGACCACACTCCGAGACACGCAGGGCAGTTCAGGGGAGTCTGGCGCGGCGCTTTGGTGCTGTCCAGGTCGCGGGGGTGGAGGCGGGCAACGCCGTGGTGGTGGCCAGGGCGTTGCGGTTGTTGCCCGTGGCGCGGCGGGCGGTCACGCGGTCGACCGTCCGGTGACCGAGCGTCAACCGACACGCCGGCCGTTCAGGAACGACGTGAGAACTTCAACGGTGTGTCGCTTGCCTGGGGCGCTACTTGAAGTGCTCGTGGTTGGCGGCGAACGTTCTGTGGGCGGCGCTGGCGTCGTCGGTGACCATCTGCAGCCGTTGGGAGAGGCCGTCGAGGAAGAGGTCAAGGCCTGCTTGCAGGCTGGCGTGGGGGTGCCTGCTGAGGCGGTGGCCTGCCCGACACGGCTGGAGATGGGTAGGTCCATGCCTTCCATGGCAGCGCCGAGGACGGGTTGAGATACGGCTGGGGCCTCGGCGTCGCGGTGCGAGCGGGGGACGCGCGAGTGCCGGTGACACTGGGCGTGTACGCGGTGACCGCCGCGGCCGTCGTGGCCTTCGCCCACCTGTGGCTCCGCCGGTTCGACCGCGGACCACTGGAGATCGCCTGACACCGAGGGCACGACCTCCTGGCAGGTCACCGCTCCGGCCATCCACCCGCTGCTGACACGCCGCGACAAGCGACACCACCCGCATAGCATTAGTGCTCTTGATGTAGCAGGACTACTATCAGCGCATCGACGACCCACGGGAGGTGTCCATGCGCGACAGAGAACGTCTGGTAGAGGTCCGCGACCTTCGGATGAGGTACGGGGCGACCGACGTGCTCGACGGCGTCTCGTTCGGCGTGCGCCGGGGAGAGGTGGTCTGCCTGTTGGGGGCCAACGGCGCGGGGAAGACCACGACCATCGAGATCCTCGAGGGCTTTCGCGCCCGGTCGGCCGGTGAGGTGAGCGTCCTCGGCGCCGACCCGGCGACGGCCGGCGATCGGTGGCGGGCCGGCCTCGGAATCGTCCTGCAGTCGTGGCGCGACCATGCCCGCTGGAGTCCCCGGGCCCTGCTGGCTCACCTGGGTGACTACTACCGCCCGTACTCGACACCCGACCGATCGCGCCCCTACGACGTCGACGAGCTCCTGGCGATGGTGGGCCTCGACGGCCTGGCCACCCGGAAGATCGGCACGCTCTCCGGCGGCCAGCGTCGCCGCCTCGACGTCGCCATCGGCATCGTCGGCCGGCCCGAGCTGCTGATCCTCGACGAGCCGACCGCCGGCTTCGATCCCGAGGCGCGCCGGGACTTCCATGACCTCGTCCACCGGCTCACCGATCTCGAGGACACGACAGTGTTGCTGACCACGCACGACCTCGCCGAGGCCGAGAAGCTCGCCGACCGCATCCTCATCCTGTCCGGCGGGCGGATCGTCGCCGACGGCAGCGCCGACCAGCTCGCCCGGGACCTGGGACGCGAGGCGCAGATCCGATGGAGCCTCGACGGGACGCACTACGTGCACGCGGCGGAGGACGCGACGGCCTTCGTTCGGCAGCTGCTCGCCGAGCACGGTGACGCCGTCGGCGACCTCGAGGTTCGTCGGGCGACGCTGGAGGACACCTACCTTGCCATGGTCCACCGGGACGAGTCGACGCCATCCGGGGCCGGTGAGGGCGAGCGCCCGCTGGAGGTGGTCGCGTGAACCCCGTCGCCCACGCCGTGCGGGTCGGTCTGCGCCGCGGCTGGACCGAGTTCGTGCTGGGCCTGCGCAGCGGCCAGGACCAGGGCTACTACCTGTTCGTCGGCCTCGGCGTCCTCGCCTACCTGTGGATCAACCGCACCGGTGAGGTCGAGGGCACCGATCTGCTGTATCCGACTGTCGCGCTGCCGAGCATCCTCGGCGGATTCCTCGTCTTCGGCATGGTCATCGGCCCGGCGTTCGCCCTCGTCATGGAGAAGGAGGACGGGACCCTGCTGCGCGCGAAGGCCACCCCGCACGGTCTGGTGGGCTACGTCACCGGCCAGGTCGTCTACCACTCGCTCAGCATCCTGCCGCTGCTGCTCGTCATCCTCGTGCCCAGTGCGCTGCTGTTCGATGACGCCGTCCGACTGGGGGCCGCCGACTGGCTGCTGCTCGTCCCGCTCGGGCTGTTGGCGATGGTGGCCGCGCTGCCGGTCGGACTGGTCCTCGGGGCCGTCGTCCCCAACACGCAGAAGATGGGGACCTACGGCTTCTTCCCCGTCATCGCCCTCTTCACTATCTCGGGGATCTTCTTCCCGATGCAGGTCCTGTGGCAGTGGGTCCAGGTCGTCGCCCAGGTGTTCCCCATGTACTGGACGGGGCTCGCCATGCGATCGGTCTTCCTGCCCGACAGTGCGGCCGCCCTGGAGATCACCGGGACGTGGCGGACCGTCGAGACGTTCGCCGTGCTCGGTGCCTGGGCGGTCGTGGGCCTCCTCGTCGCGACCGTCGTCCTGCGCCGCATGGCACGGCGACAGTCCGGCTCGGCAGTCAAGGGCGCCCGGGAACGGGCCGGCCAGTTCGTCCGGTGAGCGAGACCGTCCACAACCGCATCGCCCTTCTCCGTGTCGAGAAGGGCGTGAGTCGACGCGAGCTGGCCGAGGCGCTGGGTGTGCACTACCAGACCGTCGGCTACCTGGAGCGGGGCGAGTACAGCCCGTCGTTGCACCTGGCGCTGCGCATCGCCGAGTTCTTCGGGGTGCCCGTCGAGGTGGCGTTCTCGGTCAGGCCGTTCCCGACGATCAGCGGCGAGGAACGCTCGGCCTGACGCCTCACGAGTCGTCAGGCGTCCCCCCCCAAGCTGCCGATGTAGGACCTGCCGGGTCAGACCGGTCAACAACCCACCCGGCCCTGTCAGCGAGACCCCCTGGGCCTTCGCCGCAGCCAGAAGCTGCTCGGCCACACCGTCCGGGACGACGATGTCACGCCGAACGGTCCGCCGTCATCGTCACTGTCTGTGTGCCCATAAGTGATCAACTTCAACGCACGGCCCCAGGCCGTGGAGGTCACGCCGACCCCACCCAGAAAGTTTCCCAGTGTCACGCTGGTGGTGGTCCGGCGAGCTCGCTCCACAAAGTTCATCGCCTCCGTGGCTACTGTCCGTTATGCGGCTCGCCGGACCACCTTTGGGTTGATCGGCGTGGCGGCGGAGGACTGCCGGCACCTGTCCCGCCGGTTGGAACGCGACCTGCTGACCTCTGGTGATCGCATCGTTCGGGTCCCGCCGAAACTCATGGCGCACATCCATGACTCCGCCCGGACGTATGGCAAGTCCGACCCGATCGATGCCCTGGCTGTGGCCCGAGCTGCGTTGCGGGAGCCGAACCTGCCCACCGCCCGCAGCCTGGACCGGGCCAGCGCCTATGACACCATCACCACCCACCTCATCGGCCACGAGGACACCGTCGCACGGCTGGCTCGCCGCCTGGTCGAACGCCTACGGGATCTCACCACGGAAATCGACGACCTCGAAGCTGAGATCACCACCCTGATCCAGGCCATGGCTCCGACGCTGCTCGCTGTCGTCGGCGTCGGGCCGTTGACCGCGGCGAAGATCCTTGGGGAGACCGCCGGGATCGACCGGTTCACATCCAAAGACGCCTACGCCCGGTTCAACGGGACCGCACCACTGCCGGTGTGGTCGTCCAACAAGGCCCGGCACCGGCTCTCCCGCACCGGCAACCGGCAACTCAACGCTGCCCTGCACCGCATGGCCATGACCCAAATGCGCTGCCATCCCGGCGCCAAAGCCATGATCCAACGACGCCGAGCAGCCGGCGACGGGAGGCATGGAAGCACTACGCATCCTCCAACGCCGACTCTCCGACGTCGTCTACACAGCGTTACGAACCGACCTCGCTATCACCAACCAAACCGACGCCCATCGACTCGCCGCTTGACAGAGGAGCAAAGGACACACGCCCCATGGAGGACGTGTTCCGGGCAGTCGCTGACCCGATCCGGCGTGCCCTCATCGACGAGTTGAGCGAGCGCAACGACCAGTCGCTGTTCGAACCGTGCACCCGGGTGAGCAAGCATCTCGCGGTGCTCCGCGAGGCCGGGTTGCTCAGCATCGACCGGGTCGGGCGCACGAGCATCCATCACCTGAATCCCGCACCACTGAATGAGCAGAGAGACTGGCTTGACCGGAAGGGAACACCATGATCCAGATCACACCGCGAGCGTCTTCGTCGACGATCAGGCCAGGGCCCTCACGCTTTACACGGACGTGCTGGGCTTCGTGAAGAAGACCGACGTCCCGTGGGCGAGCACCGCTGTTCAACCGTCGTGTCGCCCGCCGTCCCGGACGGGGTCGAGCTGCTGCTCGAGCCGTCCGATCACCCGGCCGCAAAGGTCTTCAAGGATGCTCTGGTCGCGGACGGCATCCCGTTCACGAGTTTCGGGGTGGATGACGTGGTCGCGCCCTGTCTGTCAGGGTGAGTTGAGGCCAGTAGCTCTTAGCAACTCCGTCTGACA
>CAZEYA010000107.1:0-12830 GCA_964516515.1 uncultured Kineosporiaceae bacterium
GCGCGTCGCTCATCCACAGCCCGCCGTCGGACCCGCAGGGTTGCCGCCCTGTTATCTACAGGACTCTCCGACGCACGCGGTCAACTCCGCCAGTCGTGCATCGAGCGCAGCGACCAGGTCCTCGGTCGCGTCGCGGCCTTCAGAGGTCGCGAGGATATTGTCCAGTTGCCATGGGTCGGCCACGAGGTCGTAGAGCTCGTACTCGTGCAGCCGCTCCGCGTTCTCCTCGTCGTACCACTCCACGTAGAGGTAGCGCTCGGTGCGCAGGGCGCGGTATCCGGGGATGTCGATGCCGAGGAAGGCACTGAGTTCCGCCGGCGTCCCTGGGGATACCTCGACCTCCGGCCCGCGGCTGGCAAGGTTGTTCACGTACTGCACGGGGAAATCCTGGCGCCAGTCCTCGGGGGTCTCCCCGGCCAGGAGCGGGACCAATGACCTGCCGTCGACGAAGGACGGGGAGGGCAGCCCCGCCATCTCGTACAACGTCGGTGCGATGTCGGTCTGTAGCGCGAAAGCCATGGTCCGGCCCTTGTCGATGCCCGGTCCGGCGATGACGAGCGGGACCCGGATCGACTCCTCGTACGGGACCATCTTCTGTGGCAGCCGGTGGGCTCCGAGGTTGTAGCCGTTGTCCGAGGTGAAGACGAAGTAGGTGTGGTCCAGCTCGCCGTTGGTCCGCAACTCGGCCACGACAGCTGCCACCATGTCGTCGACTGCGTACAGCGATCCCATCCGGTTCTGCCAGTCCTCGTCGTTGTTGGCGGCGACCCCGGCCGCGCGGGTGTCACCGGACGCGCGCAACCACAGCGGCTTGTCCGAGAGGTCCGCCTCCGCGAAGTTGGGCTGCGCGGGCGCTGTCGAGTCGGCGTAGGGGTTGTCCGCGTACCGGACCGGCGGCGGCAGCGGCTGGTGGGGTGCGGTGGACGCCAGGTACATGAAGATCGGCTGGTCGTCGTCTTCGACCTCCGCGTCGCGGATGACCGCGACAGCTTTGTCCCGCATCACATCCGTCGAGTAGTCGGCCTCCGACGCGCCGTACGTGGTGAGGTGCCCATTCTCGTTGAGGATGTAGTTGTAGCCCGTGTAGAAGTTTCCCTCGACCGAGCCGTACCAGTCGGACCAGCCGGGTGGGACGTACTCGACCGGGTAGTCAAGGGCGTTGCCCACGCCATACCCGTTGAGGTGCTTGCCGATGAGGGCGGTTCGATAGCCGGCCTGCTCCGACAGCGCCTTGGCAACGGTGCGGTCCTCCCCGCCGTTGCGGACGAACGTCGCCCAACCACCCTGGTCACCCTGATTCGTCAGTACCCCGGTGTTATGACCCAGCTGTCCCGTCAGGATGGTCGACCGGGCCGGGCAGCAGATAGGAGTGGGCGCGAAGGAGTTGGTGAACGCCATACCGTTGTCGGCGAGCAACCGCCGAGTCTTGGGCAGTACGTCCCAGTAGGGCGTTGTTCGCTCGTCAAGGTCGTCTGTGAGGATGTAGACGATGTTGGGCTAGGTCCCAGCCGCGACCGTGCCGGCCACGTCGGCGCTGCTGGCGTCGGGCACGCCGATCAGCAGGGCGCTGGCGGCGACTGCGGCCAGGGCAACGTAGTGCCGCCGGGCGGAGTGATGTCCGTGGTTACGCATGGCAATGGTCCTCGTGGTTGTCGGATGCCGGCCTCGGCACATACGACAGTCGAGGAGTGAGGTGTCGCGGGCGTTCGGACGCTGTAAGCGGACGGTAAGCGTGATCCCTACCCTGCTGTGGTGACCGAGCGGCCCATCATCGGAGTCCTCGCCCTGCAGGGCGACGTCGCCGAGCACGTCCGGATGTTGCGCGGGAGCGGCGCGACCGTCATCACGGTGCGGCGCCCTGCCGAGCTCGCGGCGGTGGACGCTCTGGTGCTGCCGGGCGGGGAGTCCACGACGATGGACCGGCTGCTGCGGACGTTCGGCCTGATGGACCCGCTTCGGGAGCGGGTGGCCGCTGGCATGCCGGTGCTCGGCTCGTGTGCCGGGATGATCCTGCTCGCGGACCGATTGGTGGACCGTGCTCCCGGCCAGCAGACCGTGGGCGGCATGGACATCACCGTCGAGCGCAACGCCTTCGGCCGGCAGGTCGACTCCTTCGAGGCCGACCTCGACCTCACCGGGATCGACGGGCCGCCGCTTCGTGCGGTGTTCATCCGGGCGCCGCAAGTAGTGGACGCCGGGCCTGACGTGCGCGTCCTGTCGCGGGTCGGGGATAGGATCGTCGCGGTCCGGCAGGGCCCCCTGGTCGCCACGGCCTTCCATCCGGAGCTCACCGGCGACGATCGCGTGCATCGCATGTTCATCGGTGTCGTCGCGCATCTGACTCCCGTCACGCCCGGGGGGTGATCCCGCCGTACCGGCCGAAGCAGGACACGGAAGGGACGCTCAGCGATGTCCGGTCACTCCAAGTGGGCGACGACCAAGCACAAGAAGGCCGTGGTGGATGCCCGGCGCAGCAAGTTGTTCGCCAAGCTCATCAAGAACATCGAGGTGGCGGCGCGAACCGGCGGCGGTGACCCAGCGGGCAACCCGACGCTCTATGACGCCATCCAGAAGGCCAAGCGGACCTCGGTGCCCAACGACAACATCGACCGGGCACTCAAGCGCGGCTCAGGCGCCGAGGCCGGTGGGGCGGACTACCAGACGATCATGTACGAGGGCTACGGCCCGGGCGGCGTCGCGGTGCTCATCGAGTGCCTCACCGACAACCGCAACCGCGCGGCGAGCGAGGTGCGCGTGGCCATGACGCGCAGCGGCGGCACCATGGCGGACCCGGGCAGCGTTTCCTATCTGTTCACCCGCAAGGGCGTCGTCATCGTGCCGAAGGACCAGAACGGCGGGCTCGGCGAGGACGACGTCCTGGGAGCCGTCCTTGACGCCGGCGCCGAGGACGTCAACGACCTCGGCGACACCTTCGAGGTGATCAGCGAGGCCACCGATCTGGTGGCGGTCCGCACCGCGCTGCAGGAGGCGCACCTGGAGTACGACTCGGCCGAGGCGTCGTTCATCCCGGCGACGCAGATCGCGCTGGGCGCGGAACAGGCAGCCAAGGTGTTCCGGCTCATCGACGCGCTGGAGGACAGCGACGACGTGCAGAACGTCTGGGCCAACATCGACGTCAGCGACGAGGTGCTGGCCGAGCTGGAGCTGGTCGGCTAGGTGCGGCGCGCCTGCGGCTATAGCGTTGTCCGGGCGGCGACGCTGAGGGCATGCGGGTGCTGGCCGTTGATCCCGGGCTCACCCGGTGCGGCTTCGCCGTCGTCGACGGCGGAGCGGGTCACCGGGCCTGCCTGGTGATCGCCGGGGTGATCCGTACCAGCCCCGACCAGGATGCGGCGCTGCGGCTGCTGGCCGTCCACGACGGCCTCAGTGCGCTGCTCGGGGAGCACCTGCCCGAGGTCGTCGCGGTCGAGCGGGTCTTCAGCCAGCACAACGTCCGCACCGTGATGGCCACGGCGCAGGTCGCCGGGATCGCCCTGCTGGTCGCCGCCCAGGCCGGTCGCCAGGTGGCGATGCACACTCCCTCGGAGGTCAAGGCCGCCGTCACCGGGACGGGGTCGGCGGGCAAGCGGGAGGTGCAGCTGGCCATCGCGCGGCTGCTCGGCCTGGCCGAGGCCCCCAAGCCTGCCGATGCCTCCGACGCCGTGGCGCTGGCGCTGTGCCATCTGTGGCGTGGCCGGTCGCTCACCCGAATGGCAGCCGCGGCGAGCCTGGTCGCCGGTGTCCGACCCACCCGGTAGCTTCGTACGCATGTTCGTTGGATGGTCGGGCCCGATGGTCGGGGCTCACACGTGATTGCCGAGGTTACCGGCAGCGTTACCGGATTGCGGCTGGATGCGGTCGTCATCACGGTGGGAGGTGTCGGCCTGCTAGTCAGCGCCACACCCGGCACGCTCGCCTTGCTTCGCGTCGGCGGAACGGCGCGGCTGGCCACGTCGCTGGTCGTCCGCGAGGACTCCCTGACGCTGTTCGGTTTCGCCGACGACGAGTCGCGGGACACCTTCGAACTGCTGCAGACGGTCTCGGGGGTGGGGCCACGGCTGGCGCTGGCGATGCTCGCCGTCCACGATCCGGAGAGCTTGCGCGTGGCCATCGCTGCCGAGGACTTCCCGGCGTTGATGCGGGTGCCGGGCATCGGTCGCAAGGGCGCGCAGCGCATCGTGCTGGAAATCGGTGACCGACTGGGCCCGCCCACGGGCGGCGCTGGTCCGGCCGTGGCGCACTCGGCCAGAGTGCCGGTCGGCGCCGAGGGGCAGGTCGTTGACGCCCTGACCGGTTTGGGCTGGTCGCCCAAACAGGCAGCCGACGCGGTCGCCGCGATAGGCAACGGTGGCGGCCCGGGCGCGAGTCCGAGCGCTGATTCGAGCGGCGATGCGGCGGGCATGCTGCGCCTGGCGCTGCGACACCTGGCCGGATCATGACGCAGCACGAGGTCGGCGTGGGCCTCGATGCGGTCGCGCTGTCCGGCATGCCCCTGGACCGCGAACCGGCGTTGGACGGTGCGGCGGCCCCGGGCGAGCAGGCCATCGACCAGGCGCTGCGGCCGCGCACGCTGCAGGAGTTCGTGGGGCAGCCCGTGCTGCGCAGCCAGCTCGGTCTGGTACTGGAGGCGGCGCGACGCCGCGAGCGCGCCCCCGACCACATCCTGCTGGCAGGTCCTCCCGGGCTGGGAAAGACCACGCTGGCCATGATCATCGGCGGCGAGACCGAGGCGTCGGTCCGGATCACGTCCGGGCCGGCGATCCAGCACGCCGGTGACCTGGCCGCGATCCTGTCATCCCTGGACGAGCGCGACGTGTTGTTCATCGACGAGATCCATCGGATGGCGCGCCCGGCCGAGGAGATGCTCTACGTCGCCATGGAGGACTTCCGGGTCGACGTGATCGTCGGCAAGGGCCTCGGCGCCACCGCCATCCCGCTGCCACTGCCGATGTTCACCCTGGTCGGTGCCACGACCCGGTCCGGGATGCTGCCGGCGCCGCTGCGGGACCGGTTCGGCTTCACCGGGCACCTCGACTACTACGACGCCGAGGATCTGGTGGTGGTGCTGACCCGGTCGTCACGGCTGCTCGGCATCGACCTCGCCACGGACGCCGCCCGCGAGATCGCCTCGCGGTCACGCGGCACGCCTCGCATCGCCAACCGGCTGCTGCGCCGGGTGCGCGACTACGCCGAGGTGCACGGCACCGGCGAGGTTGACCTGCCGGCCGCACGCGCGGCGCTTGAGCTGTTCCAGGTGGACTCCCTCGGTCTGGACCGCCTCGACCGGGCAGTGCTGCAAGCTGTGTGCGTCCGCTTCGCCGGCGGCCCGGTCGGCCTGACCACGGTGGCGATGAGCGTGGGCGAGGAGCCGGAGACCGTCGAGACCGTGGCGGAGCCGTACCTCGTCCGAGAGGGGTTCCTGGCACGGACACCTCGCGGCCGGGTCGCGCTGCCCCCGGCATGGCAGCACCTCGGCCTCACACCGGTCCTCCCCGTCGTCCAGCCCGGCATCGATCCGGATCAGTTGACGCTGGACGCGTGACCACAGCCGCAGGACGTACGCTCGAACGGGTCGGTCCGCAACCCGGGCTGGCCTAGACTCGCCGTTCGGTCGGGGCTCGCACCGACCGGACTCGGGCGCACCCGTCCCGCAGCCCGCCGGAACTCCCGGGTAACCAGACAGAGAGACTTCGTGGCAACCCAACAGAATCGCCGCTCGCACCCATGGCGTGCCCTCGCCACCCTCGGCGTGCTCCTCGGGATCGTCTTCGGCGTCGTCGCCGGTGGCTGGTACTGGGACGACGCCAAGTGGACGCCAGAACTCGCGCTCGACCTGCAGGGTGGCACCCAGATCATCCTGACGCCGCAGACCGAGGGCGCCATCAGTGGTGAGGCCATCGATCAGGCGGTCTCGATCATCCGGCAGCGGGTCGACGGCAGCGGTGTCAGCGAGGCCGAGGTGACCCGGCAGGGCAGTCGCAACATCCTGGTGGCCCTGCCTGGTGAGCCGGACGAGCAGACCCGGAACCTGGTACGGCAGTCGGCCCAGCTGACCTTCCGGCCGGTGCTGCAGGTGGCACAGGGCTTCTCGGTTCCCCAGCCGGCGCCGTCCGGCGACCCGAGCGCGGTACCGAGCCTTGACCCCAGCGCGATACCCGGCCTGGAGCCCAGTGCGGTACCCAGCGTCAACCCCGTCCTCGAGCCGACCGCCGGTGCGGCTGCGTCGACTCAGGGCCGCCCTGGCATCGATCTGCCCCAGGTGGGCGCAGCCCAGGCCGCTGCCGGCGGGGTCACGCCGGCAGCGAGCGGAGCGGCGACGTCGGTTCCCGCCCCGAGCGACGCAGTCGGCACGGCCCCCGCACCTGACCAGTCCGCAGGTTCTTCGGTGGCGCCGGAGCCGTCGGCGACCCCGACCGACGGCTCGGACCTGGCGTGGATCACCCCTGACATCCAGCAGCAGTTCATCGACCTCAACTGCCTGGAGAACAATGCGACGGCCGGCGGCTTCGAGTCCGAGCCCGACCTGCCGCTGGTCACCTGTTCGACCGATGGCTTCGAGAAGTACGTCCTGGGGCCGGTCGAGGTCTTCGGGACCAGCGTGACCGAGGCTGCAGGGACGCTGGAGACCAACGCACAGGGTTTCACCACTGGGCAGTGGATCGTCCAACTGGAGTTCGACGGCACCGGCACGCGCCAGTTCGCCGAGATCACCGAGCGACTCTTCGGCTTCCCCCCCGACGGGGACGCCCGCAACCGGTTCGCCATCGTGCTGGACAACGTCGTGGTGTCCGCGCCCGGGATCAACGAGCCCATCACGGCGGGCACCGCCCAGATCTCCGGCGGTTTCACCCAGGAGACTGCCCAGACCCTGGGCAGCCAGTTGAAGTTCGGCGCCCTGCCGATCACGTTCCGGGTCGAGACCGAAGAGCAGATCTCGGCAACGCTGGGCGAGGAGCAGCTGCAGCGGGGCCTGCTGGCCGGTGCCATCGGGCTGGTCCTGGTGGTCATCTACAGCCTGATCCAGTACCGCGCGCTGGGCCTGGTCACCTTGGCGTCACTGGCGGTCGTCGCGATCGCGACGTACGGCTTCATCCTGTTCCTGTCCTGGCGGCAGGGCTACCGGCTCAGCCTCGCCGGGGTCGCCGGCCTCATCGTCGCCATCGGGGTGACCGCGGACTCCTTCATCATCTACTTCGAACGCATCCGAGATCAGATCCGCGACGGCCGGACCGTGGCCACCGCGGTCGAGGTCGGCTGGGAGAAGGCGCGGCGGACGATCGTCGCCTCCGACGCCGTGTCGTTCCTGGCCGCGCTGGTGCTCTACGCGCTGGCGGTGGGCAGCGTGCGCGGCTTCGCCTTCACCCTCGGCCTGACGACGATCATCGACCTCATCGTGGTGTTCCTGTTCACCAAGCCCATGGTCACGCTGCTGTCGCGGACGCGGTTCTTCGCCTCCGGCCACAAACTCAGCGGGTTCGACCCAGAACATCTGGGGTCGGTCGTCGCTCGGAACGCGGTTCGGGGCGGCGCCCGCAAGCTCCCCCCGGGTCGAGCGGGAGCGCCACCCCCCAGCCCACGATCCGTGTCGGGAGCCGTGACATGAGCCGCAGACCATCGATGGACTCCTGGGGTAACCGCCTCTACACCGGCGAGGTCTCCTACGACTTCGTCGGTCGTCGGCGCCTCTGGTACATGATCGCGGCGGTCGTGGTGCTGATCAGCATTGCGGCGTTCGTCTTCCGCGGCTTCAACCTGGGGATCGAATTCTCCGGAGGGTCGGAGTTCCGGGTCAGCAACATCGCGGGTCAGATCGACCAGTCAGCCGCCGAGGACGCGGTGCAGACCGTGGACCCGGTCGCGGAAGTGCGGGTCTCCACCGTCGGCACCAACTCGCTGCGGGTCCAGACCGGCGAGCTGAGCGACGCGCAGACCGACGAGGTGCGGCTGGCGCTCGTCGACGCCTACGCGGTCGACCAGAACCAGGTGACATCCAGCTTCATCGGACCCAGCTGGGGACAGGACGTCTCGCAGCGCGCGATCCAGGCGCTGCTGGTGTTCCTGGTCCTGGTGGCCATTGCCATCACGCTGTACTTCCGTACCTGGAAGATGGCCGTCGCCGCCCTGGTCGCACTGATCCACGACGTCGTCGCGACGATCGGCGTCTACGCGCTGGTCGGCTTCGAGGTGACTCCGGCATCCGTGATCGGCTTCCTGACCATCCTCGGGTACTCGTTGTACGACACCGTGGTGGTCTTCGACAAGGTCCGCGAGAACACCGAGCACGTCGTCGAGGGCCAGACCCGGACATTCGGTGAGGCGGCCAACCTGGCCGTCAACCAGACCCTGATCCGGTCCATCAACACCAGCGTCGTCGCGTTGCTGCCGGTGGGGGCGATCCTGTTCGTCGGCACCTTCATCCTGGGGGCCGGCACCCTGCGTGACCTCAGCCTGGCGCTGTTCGTCGGCATGGCCCTCGGGACCTACTCGTCGATCTTCATCGCCACGCCGCTGCTCGTGCATCTGCGAGAGCGGGAGCCCGCGATCCTCGCCCAGGCCAAGCGGGTCGCGGCACGTCGGCAGAAGACCCCTGCCCAGAAGGTGCTCGTCCCGGCCGCCGCCTCGCCGATGCCCGCCAACAGCACCGACAGCCCCACTGTCGCCAACGGCAGTTCCGCGGCTGGCGTCAGCGTGGCGGCCGGCGCCAGCGTGGACGAGGACGACGCGGAGGTGGCCGGCGCCCTCGACGGCGAGCCGGAGCCCGGTCACGATCGGTCACGACGGTTGCCGCTGCGGACCCCAGCCGGCGGTGGCCAGCGACCACAACCCCGGCGCGGCCGTCGCCGCTGACGGCGAAGGGTGTCTGCTTCCTGGTCGCAGAGACGTCTGCCTACACTTGACCTTTGAACGAAGGAGGCTCAGGTGGACGCGCAGGACGGCGGCTCCGAACCACTCGCCGTGGTCGCCCGCGCCTCGACGGGCCTGCACGCCGGTCACAGCCCCTTGCCCGAGGCGCTCGGACCCAACGGTGAGAGCGTCCAGCTGCCCCTCGACCGCCATGATCACGAACCCAGTGGATATCCCGGCGACACCTCGACCACGGGCCCCATCCCCGCGATCAGCATGTTCTCCCGGCTCGCCCGGTTCGGGTCGACGCGTTCTTCGGTCAATCACCTGCTGGAGCCGTTGCTCGTCGCGATGCGGGCGGCCGATCCCAAGGTCGACACGACACTGGTCGAGCGGGCCTTCGAGGTCGCCGACCGGGCGCACGCCGGACAGAAGCGGAAGTCCGGTCACCCGTACATCACCCACCCCATCGCGGTCGCCACGATCCTCGCCCAGATCGGGATGCCACCGTCGACGCTCGCCGCGGCCCTGCTACACGACACGGTCGAGGACACCCGCTACTCCCTCGAACAGCTGGAGGCCGACTTCGGCTGGGAGATCGCCAGCATGGTCGACGGTGTCACCAAGATCGACAAGGTCACCCTGGGTGACGCCGCTCAGGCCGAGACCGTACGCAAGATGGTCGTGGCGATGGCCCGTGACATCCGGGTCCTGGTGATCAAGCTGGCCGACCGGCTGCACAACGCACGGACCTGGCGATACGTGCCGGCCGCCTCAGCCGAGCGTAAGGCCCGAGAGACGCTGGAGATCTACGCCCCGTTGGCACACCGGCTGGGCATGAACACCATGAAGTGGGAACTCGAGGACCTCTCGTTCGCGACGCTGTACCCCAAGGTCTACGACGAGATCGTCCGGCTGGTGGCCGATCGCGCCCCGGCCCGCGAGGAGTACCTGGAGACCGTCCGGGAGCAGGTGACCCAGGACCTGCGGTCGGCGAAGATCAAGGCGGAGGTCAGCGGGCGGCCCAAGCACTACTACTCCGTGTACCAGAAGATGATCGTCCGCGGCCGTGACTTCGCCGACATCTACGACCTCGTCGGTGTCCGCGTCCTGGTGGACTCCGTCCGCGACTGCTACGCCGCGCTCGGCACCTTGCACGCCCGATGGAATCCGGTGCCGGGGCGCTTCAAGGACTTCATCGCCATGCCGAAGTTCAACATGTACCAGTCGCTGCACACCACCGTGATCGGTCCCGGCGGGAAGCCCGTCGAGATCCAGATCCGGACCCGCGAGATGCACCGCCGGGCCGAGTACGGGGTGGCGGCGCACTGGAAGTACAAGGACGACGCCAAGGCGGCCGCGCGCGCCAATGGCACCCGGGGCGTGCCGGTCGGCAGCGATCTCACGTGGCTGCGGCAACTCCTCGACTGGCAGTCGGAGACTGCGGACCCCGGTGAGTTCCTCGACAGCCTTCGCTTCGAGGTCAGCGCGGCCGAGGTCTTCGTGTTCACGCCTAAGGGCGACGTCATGTCACTGCCGATGGGTGCCACCCCGGTCGACTTCGCCTACGCCGTGCACACCGAGGTGGGGCATCGGTGCATGGGCGCGCGCGTCAACGGTCGCCTGGTGCCGCTGGAGCGCAAGCTCGAGAACGGCGACGTCGTCGAGGTCTTCACCTCCAAGGCCGAGAGCGCCGGCCCCAGCCGCGGCTGGCTCAACTTCGTCGCGTCGCCACGGGCGCGGAACAAGATCCGGCAGTGGTTCTCCAAGGAGCGCCGCGAGGAAGCGGTCGACGCCGGGCGAGAGGCGATCGCCCGCGTGCTGCGCAAGCAGAACCTGCCGGTACAGCGGCTGCTGTCCCACGAGTCGCTGGTCGCGCTGGCCAACGAGTTGCGGTACCCGGATGTCTCGGCGCTGTACGCCGCGGTGGGCGAGCAGCAGGTCTCGGCGCAATCACTGGTTCAGAAGCTGGTCGCCTCCCTGGGCGGAGAGGCCGGTGCCGAGGAGGACTTGGCCGAGGTCTCCAGCCCGATCCGGCGGTTGTCGCGGCCGCGGGTCACCGACGCCGGGGTGACGGTCAAGGGTGACTCCGGGGTGTGGGTCAAGCTCGCCCGCTGCTGCACGCCGGTGCCAGGCGATCAGATCACGGGCTTCGTGACGAAGGGGCAGGGCGTATCGGTGCACCGCGTCGACTGCACGAACGTGGTCTCGATGCTGGCCGAACCCGAGCGGTTCATCGATGTCGAGTGGGCACCGACGGCATCCAGCGTCTTCCTGGTGCAGATCCAGGTGGAGGCGCTGGACCGCAGCCGCCTGCTCTCCGACGTCACCAAGGTGCTCTCCGACCAGCACGTCAACATCCTCAGCGCTGCCGTGTCCACGGGCGAGAACCGCGTCGCGCTGAGCAAGTTCACCTTCGAGATGGGCGACACCGAGCACCTGGACCACCTGCTCAACGCAGTGCGACAGATCGACGGCGTGTTCGACGTCTACCGGGTGACGGCAGGGGTCTCGCGGCCCCACGGCTGACTGCCGGCCGGGCGTCACCGCGCCCGGTCGGAGAGGCCGTGGTCAGCGGCCAAGGTCGGCCAGCGCCTTGCGAGCCTGGTCCAACCAGGCGGTGCGAGCCTCCAGGGCGGTCGTGGCGCGCCCGACCCCCCGCGCGTCTCCGGCAGCCTCGGCCTTCGCCTGTTCCGCCTGCAGCTTGGCGACGCCCGACTCGAGCTGGCGCACCACGTCCTTTGCCCGGGCCAAAGCCTCGGGATTGGTGGCCGTCCACCGCGAGGCGTCCGCCGCCCGGATCGTGTCCGCGACGTGCTGCAGCCGCTTCTCGATCCGATCGAGGTCACCACGCGGCACCCGGCCCGCCGCATCCCACTTGTCCTGGATGTCGCGCAGCCGGCGCTTGGCAGGTTCCGCGTTGGTGACCGGCAGCAGCGCCTCGGCCTGGGACAGCAGCGCCTCCTTGACCGCGAGGTTGCCGCGGTATTCCTCGTCCTGCGTGGACATGGCCGTGGTACGCGCGGTGTGGAAGCGCTCCTGGGCGTCACGGAACTTCGCCCACAGCTCGTCGTCGTCGGCTCGCGGCAGCCTGCCGGCTGCCTTCCAGCGATCCATGAGGCCCCGGAAGGCGTCACCGGTGGCACGCCAATCCTTCGAGGCGGCCAGCGCCTCCGCCTCGGTGATGATCACGTCCTTGGTGCGGCGGGTTGTGCCGCGCTGCTCGGCCATCTCCGAGGCGTGCTGGCGTCGCCCCTTGTCGATGACGGTCCTCGCGGCGGACAACCGCTTCCACAACTGATCCTCGCTCGGCTTGTCCAGCCGAGGACCGTTCTTCTGGCGGGTCTTCCACTCCTCGAGGATCTCTCGCATCCGGTCGCCGGCGCTCTTGTAATGGATCTTGGCGGGGTCCGTTGCGGCGATCTTCTCCGCCTCCGCAACCAGGATCTCGCGTTCGGCCAGCGCCGCGGTGCGGGCGGCCGCGCGCTCGGCGTCGGCGGCCCGCATCCTGCGGTCGACCTCCGACTTCAGCTGCGACACCCACCGCGTGAGGCCTTCGAGGTCACCGACCGCGGCGGGTTCGGCGGTGGCCGACTGGATCTTGGCAAGCCCAGCGCGGGCATCCTTCGCCGAGATGTCGGTCGCCCGCAGCCGCTGGGCGAGCAGGTCGACCTGGCCCACGAGTTCCTCGTACTTGCGGACGTAGTAGACCAGCGCCTCGTTGGGGGCGGTGTCGGGGAACTCGCCCACCTTCCGGTCACCGGTGGCGGTCAGCACGTAGACGCTGCCGTCGGCGTCGACCCGGCCGAATGTGACAGCGCCCCGCAGCAGGTCCGTCGCCTCCTGCGAGGCTGCCGGGGTGGGCGCATCAGGGCGCGGGCGCGGCGGCACCGGCGCCGGGCGCGGGTGCTCGGCCGCCGCCACGACCGGCGCCGGAACCTCGGGTGATACCGGTCCCGGCTCGGGGACAGGCGGAGGCTCCGGCA
>CAZEYA010000108.1:0-12828 GCA_964516515.1 uncultured Kineosporiaceae bacterium
CGCTGGCCACCGAACTGCGCCTTACCACCGAGCGGCTGCTGGGTGATCATCGAGTACGGGCCGGTCGAGCGGGCGTGGATCTTGTCATCGACCAGGTGGTGGAGCTTGAGGATGTACATGTAGCCCACCGACACGGGCTCCGGGAACGGGTCACCGGTGCGCCCGTCGAACAGCTGTGCCTTGCCGGTCTCGTCGACCATCCGGTCGCCGTCCTGGTTGGGCAGCGTCGAGCCGAGCAGGCCGATGATCTCGTCCTCCCGGGCACCGTCGAAGACCGGGCTGGCAACCGGCGTGCCGGGTACCCCCTCGCGGACCTGGTCCGGCAGCTGGTCCGCCCAGTCAGGATTGCCCTCGACCTTCCAGCCTCGCGACGCCACCCAGCCGAGGTGGAGTTCGAGGATCTGGCCGATGTTCATCCGGCGGGGCACACCCAACGGGTTGAGCACGACGTCGACCGGGGTGCCGTCGGGCAGGAAAGGCATGTCCTCCACCGGGAGGATCTTGGCGATGACGCCCTTGTTGCCGTGCCGGCCGGCCAGCTTGTCGCCGTCGGTGATCTTGCGCTTCTGGGCGATGTGGACCCGGACCAGCTGGTTGACGCCGGGGGCGAGCTCGTCACCCTCGTCGCGATCAAAGACCCGGACCCCGATGATCGTGCCGGATTCGCCGTGCGGCACCTTCAGCGAGGTGTCGCGGACCTCCCGGGCCTTCTCACCGAAGATCGCGCGCAGCAGCCGCTCCTCGGGCGTGAGCTCGGTCTCGCCCTTGGGCGTGACCTTGCCGACGAGGATGTCGCCGGGCACGACCTCGGCACCGATTCGGATGATGCCGCGCTCGTCGAGGTCGGCGAGGATCTCCTCGCTGACGTTCGGGATGTCGCGGGTGATCTCCTCCGGGCCCAGCTTGGTGTCGCGGGCGTCGACCTCGTGCTCCTCGATGTGGATCGAGGACAGCACGTCCTGCTGCACGAGGCGCTGCGACAGGATGATCGCGTCCTCGTAGTTGTGACCGTTCCACGGCATGAACGCCACCAGCAGGTTGCGGCCCAGCGCCATCTCGCCGCCGTCGGTCGCGGGACCGTCGGCGAGGATGGTGCCGGCCTCGACCCGCTGGCCGGTGTCGACCAGCACCTTCTGGTTGTACGAGGTGCCCTGGTTGGACCTGGTGAACTTCCGGACCCGGTGGGTGACGTGAGTGGCGTCGTCGTTCATGATCGTCACCGCGTCGGCGGCGACCTCGGTGACGACCCCGCCCTGGTCGGCGACGACCACGTCACCGGCGTCCACCGCGGCCCGCAGCTCCATGCCGGTGCCCACGAACGGCGCCTCGGAGCGGACCAGCGGCACCGCTTGGCGCTGCATGTTGGAACCCATGAGCGCACGGTTGGCGTCGTCGTGCTCCAGGAAGGGGATCATCGCGGTGGCGACGGACACCATCTGGCGGGCCGAGACGTCCATGTAGTCCACGTCGTCCGGCAGCACGTAGTCGACGCCGCCGCCCTTGGACCGGACCAGCACGCGCTCCTCGGCGAACCGGCTGTTGGCATCCAGCGGCGCGTTGGCCTGAGCGATGACGAAGTTGTCCTCCTCGTCCGCGGTCAGGTACTGCACCTCGTCGCTGACGACGCCCTCGTGGACCTTGCGATACGGGGTCTCGACGAAACCGAAGGAGTTGATCCTCGCGTACGTGCCGAGGGATCCGATCAGGCCGATGTTCGGGCCTTCCGGGGTCTCGATCGGGCACATCCGGCCGTAGTGCGAGGAGTGGACGTCGCGCACCTCGAATCCGGCGCGCTCCCGCGAGAGGCCGCCGGGGCCGAGCGCGGACAGTCGCCGCTTATGGGTCAGGCCGGCGAGCGGGTTGTTCTGGTCCATGAACTGCGACAGCTGCGAGGTGCCGAAGAACTCCTTGATCGCCGCCACCACGGGGCGGATGTTGATCAGGCTCTGCGGGGTGATCGCCTCGACGTCGGAGGTGGTCATCCGCTCGCGGACGACCCGCTCCATCCGTGACAGACCGGTGCGGACCTGGTTCTGGATCAGCTCGCCCACGGTCCGCATCCGGCGGTTGCCGAAGTGGTCGATGTCGTCGACCTCGACCCGCAACGAGACGTCCTGGCCGTCGCGCCTGCCCGGCATGGTGGTCGAGGTGCCGCCGGCCGCGTGCAGCGTGACGAGGAACTTCAGCGTGGCGACGATGTCGTCCAGCCTCAGCACCGAAGCCGAGAGCGGCGCCTCCACGCCCAGCTTGCGGTTGACCTTGAATCGGCCGACCTTGGCCAGGTCGTAGCGCTTGGGGTTGAAGTACAGGTTGTCCAGCAGCGTCTGTGCAGCCTCCTTGGTGGGGGGCTCACCCGGGCGCAGCTTGCGGTAGAGGTCCAGCAGCGCGCCGTCGGTGTCGGCGGTGCCGTCCTTGTCCAGGGTCGCCAGCATCGAATCGAAGCCGGCGAACTCCTCGCGGATCTCGGCCTCGGTCATGCCGAGTGCCTTGAGGAACACGGTCACGCTCTGCTTGCGCTTGCGGTCGACACGGACCCCGACGGCGTCTCGCTTGTCGATCTCGAACTCCAGCCAAGCGCCGCGGCTCGGGATGATCTTGGAGGTGAAAACGTCCTTGTCGCTGGTCTTGTCCGGTACCCGCTCGAAGTACACGCCGGGTGAGCGGACCAGCTGCGAGACCACGACCCGCTCGGTGCCGTTGATGATGAAGGTGCCGCGATCGGTCATCAGCGGGAAGTCGCCCATGAAGACCGTCTGGCTCTTGATCTCGCCCGTGCTCATGTTCATGAACTCGGCGGTGACGAAGAGCGGCGCGGCGTACGTGATGTCCCGCTCGCGGCAGTCCTCGATGGTGTACTTGGGCGGCTCGAAGCGGTGGTCGCGGAACGACAGCGACATCGTCTCCGAGAAGTCCTCGATCGGGGAGATCTCCTCGAAGATCTCCGCCAGCCCGGACTTCAGATGGGGCAGCTCCTGCGTGGCGGCACGCTCGATCCAGCGCTCGTTACCGAGCAGCCAGTCGAAGCTGTCTGTCTGCAGCGCCAGGAGGTCGGGGACTTCCAGCGGTTCGCGGATCTTGGCGAACGAGGGACGCCGCTTGACGGGGATGGGCATAGCACGGTGTGCTGGAGCGGTTCGCGAGGCGGCCAAGAGGGTTCCTTCCACGGGCCTGCGGGCTCAACTAGGCGCACGCCTCGCCTGGCCCGACAGAGCGGGTCAAGGGTTTGGCGTGACGGCAAAGATGCAGACTAGCTGCTTGAGTAGCAAAGTGCAAATGGCATGCGCAACTGCCCGGCGACCAGCACTGGTCGTCGGGCTATGCGCCTGCTGTCGCGGTCCGGGTGGACCGCTGCTGAGTCACCGATACCGAGAGTGGTGCAGCACGGGCATCGCGGTCAATTCGACCAGCCTGCTCCTGCTGACCGACCGCCGGGACCTGCTGGTCGGCTGCGAGCTGGAGCCCGGCGTCACTTGACGGTGACGGTTGCTCCGGCGCTCTCCAGCTTCTCCTTGGCCGCGTCGGCGGCCTCCTTGGCGACCTTCTCCAGGACGGCCTTGGGGGCGCCGTCGACGAGGTCCTTGGCCTCCTTGAGGCCGAGGCTGGTCAGCGCGCGGACCTCCTTGATGACCTGGATCTTCTTCTCGCCAGCGGCTTCGAGGATGACGTCGAACTCGTCCTGCTCCTCCTCGACCGGGGCGGCCTCGGCGCCACCGCCGCCGGTGGCACCGGCCGTCGCGACGGCGACGGGGGCGGCCGCGGTGACCTCGAAGGTCTCCTCGAACTTCTTGACGAACTCCGACAGTTCGATGAGGGTCATTTCCTTGAACGCGTCGAGCAGGGCGTCAGCGGTCATCTTGGCCATGGTCTGTCTCCTTGTTGGCTACTGCAGTGGATGCGTGAGTGGTCTGTGGTGGGTCAGGCGTCGGCGGCGGTGTCGGCCGGGGTGGCTTCGGTGGGCGCCTCGGCGGTGGGTGCGACGTCGGCGTCGGGTGTGGCTTCGTCGCTGGTTGAGGCAGTTGCTGGTGCCTCAGCAGGGGCGGCAGGAGCGTCGGCCTCGAGCTTGGCACGCAGCGCATCGAAGGTCCGGGCGGCTTGTGCCAGCGGCGCGCTGGCCATGTAGACGGCCTTGGACAGCGGCGCCTTCATCGCGCCGGCCAGCTTGGCCAGCAGCACCTCGCGGGGTTCGAGGTCGGCGAGCTTCGACACCTGGCTGACGTCGATGACCTTGCCGTCCAGCACCCCGCCCTTGATGACCAGGGCCGGAGTCTGACCGGCGAAGGTGCGCAGGCCCTTGGCGGCCTCGACGACGTCACCGGTGACGAAGGCGATGGCGGTCGGTCCCTTGAGATTGGCGTCCAGGCCGTCGACTCCCGCGGCACGGGCCGCCAGCAGGGCCAGGGTGTTCTTGGTGACGGCGTACGTGGCGTGCTGGCCGAGGGCGCGTCGCAGCTGGGTGATCTCCGAGACCGTCAGGCCGCGGTACTCGGTCAGAACTGCGGCCGACGACCGCTGGAACAGGTCGGTCAACTCGGCAACGGCCGCGGCCTTCGCTTCGGTGGGCATGTGGGTCCTTCCCGGGGGAGGCTGGGGTGCGCCTGGCCCGCGGGTGCCCTGACATGCGAAACGCCCCGGCGCAGCGGCACGGGGCGCCAAGCCCAACTCTTGGTGTTGGGACTGGTCACGTGCCTGCGCGGGCCGCCCGACTATCGGGACGTTCCGCCTCACTCGATACCTGGGCAGGACCTAGTGCGACGACCAGCGGTCTTCGGCAATCAGACTGTACGCACGGTGCTCGCCGCGGGCAAATCGTGGGCAGGAATGGAAGGTCATGGCAGGTGCGGCGGATCAGCCCAAGGCTCGAATGGCGCCGATCATGAGGTCCCAGAAGCCCTCGACGTCGACTCCCACGGCCACCTGCACGTTGGCCGGCGATCCGGTGCGCCCATGCAGATCGACCACGGTGGCCCCGCGAGTGTGCTCGCCGTTCGTCTCGATCGCCACGTGTACCGGCTCGCACGTCACCAGCGACGGGTCGATGACTCGGGCGACCGCGAGCGGGTCGTGCAGCGGCGGGTACTCGAACCTGAAGACATCTCGGTAGGTCCGGGCGAAGAACGTCACGAGATCGACGCACAGTGCGGCCAGAGGTGTGTCGACGTCCCGCAATCGGCCCAGCACCGTGTCGCTGACCAGGACCTGGTGCGTGACATTCAACCCGCACATCGTCACGGGGAGACCCGACCCCACGACGATGGCCGCGGCCTCCGGATCAGCCGCGATGTTGAACTCCGCGTAGGGCGAGAAGTTGCCGCGGTCGGTGGATCCGCCCATGAAGACGATCTCGGCTATCCCCTCGGTGACCTCCGGGTGGTCGCGCAGCAACGTGGCGATGTTCGTCATCGGTCCCGTGGCGATCATGGTCACCGGCCGCTGGCTCGACGTCAGCAGGTCGCGCATCAGGGCCACCCCGTGCCGCTCGTCCAACGGCACCTCGACGTCGCCGAAAGCAGGCCCGTCGAGGCCGCTGGGGCCGTGAATGTAGTCGCCGAGGATCGGTGGTCCCGACAGCGGCCTATCGCAGCCGGCCGCGACGGGGATGCCCTTGATACCCGCCGCCGTCGCGATTCGTCGAGCGTTCAGCGTGGTCTTGTCGAGCGTCTGATTGCCGGCGACGGTCGTGACGGCCTTGAGGTCCAGTGCAGGGTGCGCCGCGGCCAACATGATGGCCATGGCGTCGTCGTGGCCGGGGTCGCAGTCGAGGATCACAGGAATCGGCGTGCCGCGACCTGAGTTCCCCGCCCTCGCGTCGCTCATGATCGGACCTTAGCCAGGTGGTCGATGGCCCACGCTCAGGCGGTGGCGCCCTCGACGATCGCCGGTGCCGTCGGGTCGACCGGCACGCCGGGGCCCATGGTCGTCGCGACGGTGACCTTCTTGATGTAGCGGCCCTTGGCGGCCGACGGCTTGAGCCGCGCCACCTCGTCCATCGCGGCCGCGTAGTTCTCGAGGAGTTGCTGCGTCTCGAACGAGGTCTTGCCGATGATGAAGTGCAGGTTGGCGTGCTTGTCGACACGGAACTCGATCTTGCCGCCCTTGATGTCGGTGACGGCCTTCGCCACGTCCATCGTCACTGTCCCGGTCTTGGGGTTGGGCATCAGGCCGCGCGGGCCGAGCACCTTGCCCAGCCGGCCCACCTTGCCCATCAGGTCCGGCGTCGCGACGACCGCGTCGAAGTCCAGCCAGCCGCCCTGGATCCGCTCGATCAGGTCGTCGGTACCCACGTAGTCGGCGCCGGCGGCGGTCGCGGCCTCGGCCCGGTCACCGCCGGCGAAGACCAGCACCCGTGCGGTCTTGCCGGTGCCGTGCGGCAGGTTGACCGTGCCGCGGATCATCTGGTCGGCCTTGCGGGGATCGACCCCCAGCCGCATCGCCACCTCGACCGTGGAGTCGTAGCTGGTCACCGAGGTCTCCTGGGCTAGCTTGACCGCGTCCACGGGCGTGTAGAGGGCCGTCGCGTCGATCTTCTCGGCCGCCGCGGTGTACTTCTTGCTGCGCTTCATGTCGTTGCTCCTGTGTGGTCTGGGAGTCGTGGTCGACGGGCCGCGCGCGGCCCTCCCACGTGGTGCATGGAATTGTTCGGTGCTGCTGGTGGTGCCGATCGATCACTTGTCGAGTCGATCAGTTGTCGACAGTGATGCCCATGCTGCGGGCGGTACCAGCGATGATCTTGCTGGCGGCGTCGACGTCGTTGGCGTTGAGGTCTTCCATCTTCATCTCGGCGATGGCCCGCACCTGGTCGCCGGAGAGCCGGGCGACCTTGGTCTTGTGCGGCTCACCCGAGCCCTTGGCGACACCCGCCGCCTTCTTGATCAGTTCGGCGGCCGGCGGGGTCTTGGTGATGAAGGTGAACGAGCGGTCGTCGAAGACGGTGATCTCGACCGGCACCACGCTGCCGCGCTGGGACTCGGTCTGCGCGTTGTACGCCTTGCAGAACTCCATGATGTTGACGCCGTGCTGACCCAGCGCAGGGCCGATGGGCGGCGCCGGGTTGGCGAGGCCGGCCTTGATCTGGAGCTTGATCATACCGACGATCTTTCGCTTCTTCTTGGGAGGCACGTTCGGATCCTTCTACTGGGATGAGACGGGGGGAGGACGGGGTCAGAGCTTGGAGACCTGGTCGAACGAGAGCTCCACGGGCGTTTCGCGACCGAAGATGGATACCAGGACCTTCAACTTCTGCGAGGCCGGGTTGATCTCCGAGATCGACGCCGGGAGGGTCGCGAACGGCCCGTCCATGACGGTGACGGACTCACCGATCTCGAAGTCGACCTCGGCCACCGGAGCGGCCGACTGGCCGGGGGCGTCGGCAGGGCGCTCCAGCGTCGGCGCGAGCATCGAGACCACCTCGTCCAGGGTCAGCGCCACCGGGTGGTGGGCGGAACCGAGAAAGCCGGTGACACCCGGCGTGTGGCGCACCACGCCCCAGGCGGCGTCGGTCATGTCCATCCGGACCAGCACGTAGGAGGGGATGCGCACCCGGCGGACGATCTTGCGCTGACCGTTCTTGATCTCGGGCACCTCCTCCATCGGCACCTCGATCTGGTGGATGCTCTCCTCCTGGTTGAAGGCCCGGACCCGGCTCTCGAGGTTCTGCTTGACCTTGTTCTCGTAGCCTGCGTAGGAGTGGATGACGTACCACTCGCCGACCGCGCGACGCAGCCCAGCCCGGAACTCCTCCAGCGGATCGACGGCAGTCGGGCTCTCGTCAGGCAGGCTCGTGGGGGCATCGGCAGTGTCGACAGCGCCCGCGGGCACGTCGTAGTCGGTCTGGTCAGTCATGGGTGGAACGTCTCTCTTCTACGCGGGCGGGTGCGGTCTGGCCGACCGTCGGAGCGCCGACCTGGGTGTCGGGCCTCAGCCCCCACCGCCGCCGAACACGAACAGCACAAGCCGGCCGAAGCCGAAGTCGATCACTGACACATAGATCATGATGGCGATGACGAACACGAGGACGACGCTGGTGTAGGCGACCAGTTCCTCGCGAGTGGGGCGCACCACCTTGCGAAGTTCCGCGACCACCTGCCGCAGGAACAGCGACAGTCCGCTGAACACCCCACCGCGGCGCCCCCGAGGGGACGAGTCCCGATCGGTGTCTCGGGTCTGGGTCACGGCTGCCGCCTTTCGATGATCCTGTGCGGACGTCCACGCCCGCCGGATGACGGGAGCGGGGCAGGGCAGGAGGGACTCGAACCCACAACCCCCGGTTTTGGAGACCGGTGCGCTGCCAATTGCGCCACTGCCCTACGTGCCACCGCCTCGCTCCGGCATGCCGCAGCAGGGCGTGTGGAACGCCAGTCAGCCAGCATACGTCGTCACAACCGCTGCGGTCGACCAGCGAGCAGTCTCGCCAACTGGTGGCCGAAACCCACGGGCGGCGAGCGGCCCAGCTCCGGCAGGATGGGACCATGCCCGTCGTCACCGCCGGCGCCCGCCTCTCGGGCCGCGCCTCCTCCATCGCCGAGTCCGCCACCCTCGCCGTCACCGCCAAGGCCAATGCACTGAAGGCCGCCGGACGGCCGGTGATCGGCTTCGGCGCCGGCGAACCCGACTTCGCCACCCCTGCGCACATCGTCGAGGCGGCCATCGCCGCGTGTTCCGATCCCGCCATGCATCGTTACACCGCCAACGCCGGCCACCCGAAGCTCCGGGAGGCGATCGCCGCCAAGACCGCTCGCGACGCGGGCGTCGACATCGCCGCCAACCAGGTGCTGGTCACCAACGGCGGCAAGCAAGCGGTCTACCTGGCCTTCGCCACCCTGCTCGACCCGGGCGACGAGGTGTTGCTGCCCGCGCCGTACTGGACCACCTACCCGGAGTCGATCCGCCTCGCCGGCGGCGTGCCCGTCGAGGTGTTCGCCGACGAGTCGCAGGACTATCTCGTCAGTGTCGAGCAGCTGGAGGCCGCCCGGACGCCGCGGACCAAGGTGCTGCTGTTCGCCTCCCCCGCCAACCCGACCGGCGCCGTTCTTCCACCGGAGCAGGCGGCCGCCATTGGGCGCTGGGCCGTCGAGCACGGCATCTGGGTGATCACCGACGAGATCTACGAGCACCTGCTGTACGACGGCGCGCAGGCCCCGTCGATCACGACGCTGGTGCCCGAGCTGGCCGACACCACGATCGCCGTCAACGGCGTGGCCAAGACCTACGCCATGACCGGCTGGCGGGTGGGCTGGCTGATCGGCCCTCGAGACGTCGTCGCAGCGGCCGACAACTACCAGTCGCACCTGACGTCGAACGTCTGCAACATCGCGCAGCGGGCGGCGCTCGCCGCGGTGTCCGGCCCCCTCGACGCCGTCCACGAGATGCTGGCGGCGTTCGACCGCCGCCGCCGCACCATGGTCTCGATGCTGGCCGAGATCGAGGGCATCACGGTACCGACGCCGCGCGGCGCGTTCTACGCCTACCCGTCCGTCACGGGCCTGTTGGGCCGTTCGCTGCGGGGACGCACCGCGACCACGTCGGCGGAGTTGGCCACAATCCTGCTGGAGGAGGCCGAGATCGCCGTCGTCCCGGGCGAGGCGTTCGGACCGAGCGGGTACCTCCGGCTGTCCTACGCGCTGGCTGACGAGGACCTCGCCGAGGGGGTGGCCCGTTTCCAGCGCCTCGTCGCCGAGGGCTGAGTCACCCCTCTCCGGAACGCGATCCGGGCATCGTTCGTCCCTGGCCCGCGGCCGCCACCGCCTTGAGCTGTTCGTGCAGGTCGTCGGGCACGTAGCCTTGGACTCTGGCCATGCGCCCGACCGTACGCAACATTTCCCCTATACGCGGGTCAAGCGTGACTCACACCACACCACAGGAACCCGGATCGCGTGTCCATCAGGCGGTGGACAGCGGGTTCGGTCCCCTGGTCCTAGCCGTCGGCACCGCGAAGAGAGCAGGGTTGAGCCATGACACAGCTCGGCACTCTCGATCTGCCCGACGACGAGGTCGCCATCCGGGTCCGCGGCCTGCGCAAGGTGTACAAGGTCTCGCGCGGCGTCACCAAGGCCGCCGTCGACGGCGTCGACCTTGACGTGGCGCGGGGCGAGATCCTCGCTCTTCTTGGCCCGAACGGCGCCGGCAAGACCACCACGACCGAGATCCTCGAAGGCCACCGCCACGCCGACGCAGGCAGCGTCTCGGTCCTCGGCGCCGACCCCAAACATGGGAGCCTGCCGTGGCGGGCACGCATCGGCATCGTGCTGCAGACGGCGAGCGACGCCGGTGACCTGACGGTCAGCGAGGCCACCTCGCTCTATGCGCGGATGTATCCCGACCCCGCCGACCCGGACAGCGTGCTGGAGCGAGTCGGGCTGAGCGAGAAGCGCAAGGCCCGGATCGCGTCACTGTCCGGCGGGCAGCGCCGCCGGCTCGACGTCGCCCTTGGGATCATTGGGCAACCGGAACTGCTGTTCCTCGACGAACCGACCACCGGATTCGACCCGGCCGCCCGTCGGCAGTTCTGGTCGCTCATAGAGGACCTGCGCACCGATGGCACGACGATCCTGCTGACCACGCACTACCTCGACGAGGCCGAGCGACTGGCCGACCGGATCGCGGTGATCGCCGCTGGGCGGTTGGTGGCATGCGGCCCGGCGAGCGAGTTGGGCGGCGATGCCCGGTCAGCCGCAGTGATCACGTGGCAGGACGCTGGCGGCCCCCCCCAACAGGTTCAGAGCGAGCACCCCACCGCCGAGGTGCTGCGCCTCGCCGCCTCATACGACGGCGAGATCCCCGGCCTGCAGGTCCGCCGGACATCCTTGGAGGACGTCTATCTCGAGCTGGTCGGAGGCAGCGAGAGCACGCCGGCCCAGCACAGCACCCAGCGTCAGGGAGTGTCCGCATGAACCGCCTGCCGACCATCGTCGCCGCCCGCTCCTCGGTCGAGATCAAGAGCTACTTCCGGCAGCGGGAGTCGCTGATCTTCAATTTCTTGTTCCCGATCATCCTGCTGGTCATCTTCGCGAGTGCGTTCGGCTCGCAGGACATCGAGGTCGGACCGGGACAATCCATCACGTTCGCCCATCTCTTCCTGCCTGGGATCGTCGCGGTGGGCGTGTTCCTGTCCAGTTTCCAGACGCTCGCCATCGAGATCGCCATCGAGCGCGACAACGGCACCCTGAAGCGGCTGCGGGGTACTCCGATGCCAGCCGCTGCCTACTTCATCGGCAAGATCGTCCAGGTGGTGGTCACGACCGTGATCCAGCTCGGGCTGTTGCTCATAGTCGCCGTCACGTTCTACGACATCCCGATGCCGAACGACTCCGACACATGGCTGCGCTTCGGCTGGCTGGTGCTGCTCGGGTCGGCCAGCGGCACCGCGCTGGGCATCGCCTACTCCTCCATTCCGCCGAATACCCGATCAGCGTCGGTCATGGTGACGCTGCCGGTCATCATCCTGTCGTTCATCTCCGGCGTGTACTTCACCTGGAATCAACTTCCGGACTGGATGCAGAACGTCGCGTCGCTTTTCCCGCTGAAGTGGATCGCGCAAGGAATGCGATCGGTGTTCCTGCCCGACAACCCGGCAGCATTCGAGGCGCAGGATTCGTGGCAGACCCCGCAGACCGCCATCGTCATGGCGGTCTGGCTGGTGGCCGGCCTGGTGCTCGCCCGGCTGACGTTCCGGTGGCTGCCGAAGGGTGACGGGTGAGACGCCCGACGCTTGGGCCCGACGTCGACCGCGTTGCGTCGATGACCGCACCCGCGCTGTCACGATCGCCCTCGAACGCGGCATCCGCCGGATGTCCTCATGAGAAGGCGGCTCGGGCGGCCTTCATAACTCGGCCCCGACCAGGCGCGGCTCGGGGTCCAGGGTGATACCGAATGCCTCTGATACCGCGGCCCGGACCTCCCGCGCCAGCGCCAGAACGTCCGAGCTGCCGGCCCCGCCCCGGTTGGTGAGGGCAAGGGTGTGTTTGGTCGAGACCGCGGCGGGGCCGGGCAGGCCGTGGCCCTTGCCGACACCGGAATGCTCGATCAGCCACGCGGCGGAGACCTTGACGCGGTCGGGCCCGGCCGCCCAGCGCGGCGCCGCCTCGGGTAGCCCAGCCGCCATCGCCGCATCGAGGATCGGGTTGGTGAAGAAGGATCCGACGCTCCATGTGTCGTGATCAGCCTCGTCGAGAACCATCCCCTTTCCGCGGCGCAGTTCCAGCACCGCCTCACGCACCTCTCGTAGCGGTGCCCGCTGCCCGACCTCGATCCCCAGCCGGCGAGCCAGCTCCGCGTAGGCCACCGGTAGGGACAGGTCGGCCAGCGGCAACTGGAACGTCACATCCAGTACGACGTAGCGGTCGGTTCCGCCGGGACCGTCACGCGAGGTGCGCTTGAAGATCGAGTCGCGGTAGCCGAACTCACACTGGGAGGTCGCGAAGCTCCGCAGCCGCCGCTCGCCCCGGTCCCATGTCCGCACCGCGGCGATCGTCTGCGACACCTCCTGACCGTAGGCGCCGACGTTCTGCACCGGCGTCGCCCCGACCGAACCTGGGATGCCGGCCAGCGCCTCGATCCCACCGAGACCCGCGTCGACGGCGTAGGCCACCAGGTCGTCCCAGGAGTGCCCGGCGGCCACGACCAGGGTGGCGTCGGCGCACGACGCGACATCAGCGTCCGGGTGCCGGATGCCATGGGTGGCGATGTGGACGACCACGCCGTCCCACCCGGCGTCGTCGATCACGAGGTTTGACCCGCCCCCGAGAAGCAGCACCCGTTCCCCGGCCGCATCCGCCGCCTTGACCGCGTGCAGCAATTCCGGCTCGGTGGTGACGGTCAGCAACGAACGCGCCG
>CAZEYA010000109.1:0-6424 GCA_964516515.1 uncultured Kineosporiaceae bacterium
ATTTGTGGACAAACGTGGGTCCGTGGGCACCGTCCCACCGCCATTTGTGGACAAACGTGGGTCCGTGGGCACCGACCCACCGCCATTTGTGGACAAACGTGCGTCCGTGGGCACCGACCCACCGCCATTGGTCCACAAATGGCGGTGGGGTCGGGGCCGGGGAGGGGCGCAGTAGGCTGGGCCAGCACCCCACGAGGTGCTTCCCCGTGTGCGCTGCCCGAAGGGCCCCGTCCGTATGAACTCCCCAGGCGTGACCATCGCCGAACGACCGCTGACCCTCGCCGCCGCCCCGGCCGTGCTGGGTGGGCTGCGCCGCGCCGTCGGTGACCCGCTGCTGACAGCGCTGCCGCTGCCGCGCGACACGACCGCGACCCCCGCCGGCCTGGAGCTCATCGCGTCGTCCGGCGCGCAGCCGCCGGCGATCGCGGCGATCGCCACCCGCCGCCCCGTGCTCGTCGTCACCGCCACCGCCCGCGAGGCCGACGAGATCGCCGCCGCCGTCGCGGCGTTCCTCGACCCGGCGACCGTCGCGACCTTCCCCGCGTGGGAGACGCTGCCGCACGAACGCCTCAGCCCGCGCAGCGACACCGTCGCCCACCGGCTCGCCACACTGCGCCGGATCAGCGGCGATGACCCGCCCCGCGTCGTCGTCACCCCCGCCCGAGCCCTGATGCAACCCTTCGCCGAGGGTCTCGACCGGCTGCCGCAGGTGCAGCTCGGCGAGGGTGACGAGGTCGTCGTCGACACCCTGATCCGCGACCTCGCCGCCACCGCCTACCGCCGGGTCGACATGGTCGAGCGGCGCGGTGAGTTCGCGGCCCGCGGCGGGATCGTCGACGTCTTCCCGCCGACCGACGACCACCCGGTGCGGATCGAGTTCTTCGGCGACACGATCGAGGAACTGCGTACCTTCTCCGTCGCCGACCAGCGCAGCCTCGACCGGGTCGCCTCGGTCACCGCCCCGCCGTGCCGGGAACTGCTGCTCACCGAGGCCGTGCGCGAACGCGCCCGCGGCCTGTCCGACGTACTGCCCGGCGCCAGGGACCTGCTGGAGAAGGTCGCCGAGGGCATCGGCGTGGAAGGCATGGAGTCGTTCCTGCCCGTCCTCGGCGGCAAGCTGGTGACGCTGCTGGACGTCGTCGGCGAAGACACCCTCGTGCTGACCGTGGAGCCCGAACGCGTGCGAACGAGAGCAGCGGACCTCATCGCGACCGGCGAGGAGTTCCTGGACGCGGCCTGGAACAACGCCACCGCCGGTGCCGCCACTCCGATCGACCTGCGCGAACTCGCCGCCGGCGGCTACCGGAAGATCTCCGAGCTGCGCGCGATCGCGACCCGGCGCGCGCTGCCCTGGTGGTCGACCACCGCGCTGCCCGCCGACGCCGACCTGCGCGGCGTCGAGGAGGTCGAGGTCGTGGAGTTCCGCAGTCGCGACGTGCGCGGCTACCGCGGAGACATGGCGGCTGCCACCAGCGACCTCGCCCACCACATCGCCGAGGGCTGGCGGGTGGTCGTCGCGATGGCCGGTCACGGTCCGGCCGCCCGGCTGGTCGAGGTGCTCGGCGAGCACGGTGTCCCGGCGCGGCTGGCCGACACGCTCGCCGACGAGCCACAGCCGGGCGTGGTGCACGTCACCTGCGCTGCTCTGACCCACGGGTTCGTGTCCGAGGAGCACCGGATCGCCGTCCTCACCGAGGTGGACCTGGCCGGCCAGAAGACCTCGACCAGGGACATGCGCAAGATGCCCGCGCGCCGGCGCAACGCCATCGACCCGCTGACCCTGGCGCCGGGTGACTTCGTCGTGCACGAGAGCCATGGCGTCGGCCGGTTCATCGAGATGACGCAGCGCGAGGTGCAGGGCGCGCAGCGCGAGTACCTCGTGCTGGAGTACGCCCCCAGCCGCCGCGGCCAGCCGGGCGACCGGGTCTTCGTGCCGACGGACTCCCTCGACCAGGTCAGCCGCTACGTCGGCGGGGAGACCCCGACGCTGTCGAAGATGGGCGGGGCGGACTGGGCGAAGACCAAGGGCCGCGCCCGCAAGGCGGTCCGGCAGATCGCCGGAGAGCTGATCCAGCTCTACAGCGCCCGGATGGCCTCCGCCGGACACGCCTTCGGCCCGGACACGGTGTGGCAGCGCGAGCTGGAGGATGCCTTTCCCTATACCGAGACCCCCGATCAGCTCTCGTGCATCGACGAGGTCAAGGCCGACATGGAGAAGCCCGTCCCGATGGACCGGCTGGTCTGTGGTGACGTCGGCTACGGCAAGACCGAGATCGCGCTGCGGGCGGCGTTCAAGGCCGTGATGGACGGCAAGCAGGTCTCGGTACTGGTGCCCACCACCCTCCTCGTCCAACAGCACGTGTCGACGTTCTCCGAACGGTTCGCGGGCTTCCCTGTGGTGGTCCGCGGGCTGTCACGGTTTTCCTCCGAGGTGGAGTCCAAGGCCGTCCGCGACGGCCTCGCCGACGGCAGTGTCGACGTGGTCATCGGCACCCACCGGCTGCTCGGCGCCGGCATCACCTTCCGCGACCTCGGCCTGGTCGTCATCGACGAGGAGCAGCGCTTCGGCGTCGACCACAAGGAGGCGCTGAAGAAGCTGCGGACCAACGTCGACGTGCTCGCGATGTCGGCTACCCCGATCCCGCGCACCCTGGAGATGGCCGTCACCGGCATCCGCGAGATGTCCACGCTGGCCACCCCGCCGGAGGAACGCCACCCGATCCTCACCTACGTCGGCCCGTACGACGACCGTCAGGTGGCCGCCGCCATCCGCCGCGAGATGCTGCGCGAGGGTCAGGTCTTCTTCGTCCACAACCGGGTGGAGTCGATCGACCGGGTCGCGACCAAGCTCGCCGAGGCCGTCCCCGAGGCGCGGATCAGGGTCGCCCACGGCCAACTGCCGGAGCACCAGCTCGAACAGACCGTCGTGGACTTCTGGGAGCGCCGCTTCGACGTCCTGGTCTGCACCACGATCATCGAGACCGGTCTGGACATCTCCAACGCCAACACCCTGATCATCGACCGTGCCGACCGTCTCGGCCTGTCGCAGCTGCACCAGTTGCGGGGCCGGGTCGGCCGCGGCCGCGAGCGCGGGTACGCCTACGTGCTGTGGGACCCCGCCCACACGCTGACCGACACCGCCCACGACCGGCTGAAGACCATCGCGGCCAACACCGACCTGGGTTCAGGCATGCAGGTGGCGCTGAAGGACCTCGAGATCCGCGGCGCCGGCAACCTGCTGGGCGACGAGCAGTCCGGCCACATCGCCGGCGTCGGATTCGACCTGTACCTACGGATGGTCGCCGAGGCCGTCGAGGACTTCCGGCGCGGCATGGCGGGCGATGAGCCCGAGGTGCGCGCCGAGACCACGCTGGACATCCCGGTCGACGCCTACCTGCCGCACGAGTACGTCCCCGCCGAGCGGCTGCGGCTGGAGCTGTACCGGCGACTCGCCGGGGCGACCGACGATTCCCAGGTCGACGCCGTGGCCGAGGAGCTGGCGGACCGCTTCGGTGCCGAGGGCCCCGAGCGTGTCCTGCCCGACCCGGTCCGTGCCCTGCTCAGCGTCGCACGGTTCCGGGTCCAGCTCGCCGGGCTGGGGTTGCGTGATGTCGCCGTCGCCGGCCGGTACTTGCGGCTGGGCCCGCTCGACCTGCTCGACAGCGCCCGGATGCGACTGGACCGGCTCTATCCCGGCTCGGTCGTCAAGCCCGGCACCAGTACCATCCTGGTGCCCGTCCCGAGGTCGGGTGGCCCCGGCTCCCTTGGCGGTGGCGCCACGCAGTCCGACGGTGGTGCCGCCCTGCTCGAATGGGTGCGCAAGGTCGTGACCGATGTCGTCCCGCCGTCGGCGGGGACCGCCGCGCCGGAACCGGTCCTGGCCGGCAGGAAGGGATGAGGATGCGCCGCGTCACCCTCGCGCTCGCCATCGCCGGAGCGCTTGTCGTCACTCTGGCCGCCGGTTGCACCACCGCCGCGCGTCCGGGCACCGCGGCGGTCGCCGACGGCACGTCCTACTCGGTCTCCGAGGTCGACGACATCGCCCGGCAATTGGCCCCGCTGACCCAGGACAACAGCAGGCTGGCCGCTGCCGGACAGGTCATCCCGTTGCTCGTCATCGGTGACGACGTCCGGCGCGTGACGCGTGAGCTGGGCGGCAGCGTGCTGTCCGAGCAGGACGTTCGTGACCAGCTGGGGCCGCAGCTGGAGCAGTCCGGCATCTCGGTGAGCGACTTCGACACCGCCGCCCTGGAGGTACTCGGGACGGTCGTCATGGCCGGCGCGCTCCGCGGCACGCCCGAGGGCGACCAGGCGATGACCGAGCTGCTCAACGGGCTCGATATCGAGGTCAACCCCCGCTACGGCACGGCCACGACCACCGGAACCGGCCAGTTCGTCATCGGCCCGCCCGACAATCCGTGGCTCGCCACGGCGTCGCCCAGCGATCCGGCAGGGGCACCGGGCGATCCGGCCGCGGTGCCGAGCGCGGAACCGAGCGCCCCCGCATCCCGGTGAGCGGCGACGCCCTCGCCGACGTCGTGGCGGTCATCGACCGCCTGGTCAGTCCCGGTGGCTGCCCGTGGGACGCCGAGCAGACACATGCGAGCCTCGCGCCCTACCTCATCGAGGAGGCATACGAGGTCGTCGATGCCATTGAGGGCGGGGCCGTCGATGGCCGGGCCACGGGGGGCGGAGCCGTCGATGGCCGGGCCACGGGGGGCGGAGCTGTCGAGGAAGCGGCCGACGCGCATCTCGCGGAGGAACTGGGCGACGTCCTGCTCCAGGTCGTCTTCCATGCCCGGCTCGCGGCCGGGCGAGGCGCGTTCGACATCGACGACGTGGCCCGTGGTCTCCTCGCCAAGCTGATCCGGCGACACCCGCACGTGTTCGAGGTGGCTGCAGACGCGGCGGGCGCCGGTGCGACAGCTGAGTCCGTGGCGCTCAGCTGGGAGCAGCTGAAATCCACCGAGAAACCGGATCGCGGCCTGTTCGAGGGGATTCCGGCCGGGCTGCCCGCCCTGGCCCGGGCCGACAAGGTCGCCGGCCGGTTGCAGCGGGCAGGCCTGGGGCCTGCGGCAGTGGGCGTACCGGCCGAGGACGCGGCTGCCGACGACCTCGGACGCCAGTTGTTCGCGCTGGTGGTAGCGGCGCGTCAGGAGGGCATCGACGCCGAGGCGGCGCTGCGTGGGGTGCTGCGGCGCATCGAGGAGAACGCCGGCGAGCCGGGTCCGTTCGCGCACGGCCAACGCGAGGTTCGTCCGTCGCGCGCCGATGCACGAGCACACTGAGTACCGTCGTCCTGTGTACGGCACTGCAGGTGACGACGGCGTCCACCTGAGCCCGCCGCGGGGCGGAGCCTTGTCGTGATCGAGGCGTGGCAGGTACTGGACGAGCGGTATGAGTTGGGCGAGGTGCTCGGCACCGGTGGGATGGCCGAGGTGCGCCGCGCCCGCGACGTCAGACTGGGTCGCGAGGTCGCGGTGAAGATGCTCCGCAGCCACGCCGAGGACGATCCGCAGCTGGTCGAGGCGTTCCGCTCCGAGGCCATGGCCAGTGCCCGGCTGAGTCACCCGGGTGTGGTCGCCGTCTACGACGTCGGCGAGGCGGTCGTCGACGGTCAGACCCGTCCCTACCTGGTGATGGAGATGATCGAGGGCGTCCCGCTGTCGTCGCTGCTGGCCGACGGCACCTCGCTGACCGTGGAGCGATCGGTGGAGATCGGGGTCGACGTGTGCAGCGCGCTGGCGCATGCCCATGAACGCGGCGTGATCCACCGTGATGTGACACCGGGCAACCTGATGATCCTGCCCACCGGTGCGGTCAAGGTGACCGACTTCGGCATCGCCCGGGCCGTCCGGTCGGGGACTCAGGCCCTTGGCGGGCCGGAGGCCGACGCCGGTTCCGGGTACGGGTCGGTCGCCTACATCAGCCCCGAGCAGGCGCGCCGCCGCACTGTCGACGCCCGGTCGGACCTGTACTCCTTCGGCTGCGTGCTGATGGCGATGCTGACCGGATCACCGCCGTTCGTCGGCAGTGCGAGATCGGTGGTCGCTGATCACCTGAGGAAGGCGCCGCCGCGGCCCTCGTCGCGGCGGCCCGGAATCGACCCGGCCATCGACGAGGTGGTGCTGCGCTGTCTCGAGAAGGATCCGTGGGCCCGGCCGCAGACCGCCGCCGAGCTGCGGCGTGACCTGTTGCGCATCCTCGTTGAGGTCGACTCCGCCGCCGCCCGCGCGGCTGCCGTGGGCGGGCTCGCCTCCGCCGACGGCAACGACGTGGACATCACCGAGCTGCCGACGGCGCGAGTGGCCTCGGGGCTGCTTCCCACCGACGTTGACACCGGCGTGGACACCGGCAACGTCTCGGCGGTGGTCGCGACCGAGTCGCCAACGCAGTCGCCAACGCAGTCGCCAACGCAGTCGCC
>CAZEYA010000109.1:6524-12762 GCA_964516515.1 uncultured Kineosporiaceae bacterium
AGTCGCCAACGCAGTCGCCAACGCAGTCGCCAACGCAGTCGCCGACGGAGTCGGTGGGCGCGCCGGCCACGGCCGCCCCGGCCGGCATGGCTGCCACCGGCGCCACCCCCGCCGAAGCCACGCCTGGCTCGATCTCCGCGGCCGGCTTCCGCCGCCGCGCCTGGTGGGTGGCCGGGGTGACCGCGCTGCTCAGCATCGCGGCCTTGGTGGTCGGGGGAGTGATCCAATTCGGTGGTGGAGTCCGCTCCTCGGACGTCGAGATCCCGCCCACGACCGGGCTGAGTGTCGAGGTGGCGACCACCCAGCTGGAGGAACTGGGCCTCGTCGTGGCGGTCGAGCCGCTGCCCGAGTCCTCGGTGGAGATCCCCCGCGATGCCGTCATCAGGACCGACCCGGGGGAGGGTGAGCAGGTGCCACGGCGATCGGAGGTGGTCCTCGTGATCTCCTCCGGCCCCGCGGCCGTCACCGTGCCCGAACTGGAAGGGCTGACGCTGACTGCCGCGCTGCTGGCCCTGGAGGAGGCGGGCCTGACCGCGGGCAACCTCAACGAGCAGGACTCCGCGCAACCAGAAGCCCGGGTGCTCTCCTCGACGCCGGAATTCGGCCAGGTACTCAACGAAGGCGAAGCGGTCTCCCTCGACATCGCCAGCGGCAGCAACGTGGTGCCGCGGGTCGTCGGGTTCACCCGCAGCCGCGCCAATCAGCTGCTGGTCGAGCGCGGTTTCCAGGTCGCGGTGGAGACCGTGCCCGCCAGCGAGCCGCAGGGCACGGTCATCGAGGTGCGGCCCGCCGCGGGTGTGACGCAGCGGGTGGGCACGTCGATCACGCTCGTCGTCTCGCAGGCCGGGCAGGGCGCCGCGGGAACCGGGGCCGACACCGGCAATGCGCCCACTCCCACGGACACGGCCAGCCAGACCGCGACGGTCACTGTGACCGAGACCCTGGGCAGCTCCACCTCCGGCGGCTGAGCGGGTCGCACTGCGGCGGCAACATATCGGGTCACATCGGCGTGCTGCCCGGGCTGACGCGAGCGGGCCGACTACCGTGGGCGGCGCTCGGGCCATCCCGGCCCGCCGTGCCGCCTGTTCCGATCCGTTACACCCCAATCCGACGCTGCAGTAGCAACCAAGGAGTAGTTGTGGCATTGATCGACGCCATCGGCGCCCGTCAGATCCTGGACTCGCGGGGCAATCCCACCGTCGAGGTGGAGATCGAACTCGACGACGGCACCGTCTCACGCGCCGCGGTGCCCTCCGGTGCCTCGACTGGTGCCTTCGAGGCGGTGGAGCGGCGTGACGGTGACAGCGGCCGCTACAACGGCAAGTCCGTCGAGGGTGCGGTCGACGCCGTGCTCGACGACATCGGGCCGCATCTGCTGGGTCTGGAGCTCGACGCCAGCGACCAGCGCGCGATCGACCAGGCCATGATCGACCTGGACGGCACCCCCAACAAGGCCACCATGGGCGCCAATGCCATCCTCGGAGTGTCCCTGGCGGTGGCAAAGGCGGCCGCAATCTCGGCCGGGCTACCGTTGTTCCGCTACGTGGGGGGCCCCAACGCCCACCTGCTGCCGGTGCCGATGATGAACATCCTCAACGGTGGCGCCCATGCAGACTCCGGCGTGGACATTCAGGAGTTCATGGTCGCCCCGATCGGGGCGCCCTCGTTCGCCGAGGCGCTGCGGTGGGGTGCGGAGACCTACCACGCGTTGAAGTCAGTGCTCAAGGACCGTGGCCTGTCGACCGGACTCGGGGATGAGGGCGGCTTCGCGCCGGCGCTGCCGACCAACCGCGACGCCCTGGACCTCATCGCCACAGCGGTCGACAAGGCCGGGTTCACCCTCGGCAGCGATCTCGTGCTGGCACTGGACGTCGCGGCGACCGAGTTCGCGGCTGACGGCGGCTACCGCTTCGAGGGCCAGGTGCGGACCGCGGAGCAGATGATCGAGTACTACACGACGCTGGTCGACGCCTACCCCATGGTCAGCATCGAGGACCCGCTGGGCGAGGACGACTGGGAGGGATGGGCGATGATGACCGAGGCGCTGGGTTCGCGCACCCAGATCGTCGGCGACGACCTGTTCGTCACCAACATCACCCGGCTGCAGCGGGGTATCGACGCGGGCGCCGCCAACGCGCTGCTGGTCAAGGTCAACCAGATCGGGACGTTGAGCGAGACCCTGGACGCGGTCGACCTGGCCCACCGCAATGGGTACCGGACCATGATCAGTCACCGCTCGGGAGAGACCGAGGACACCACGATCGCCGACCTGGCGGTCGCCACGAACGCCGGCCAGATCAAGACCGGCGCCCCGGCGCGATCGGACCGGGTGGCCAAGTACAACCAGCTGCTGCGGATCGAGGACCAGCTCGACGACGCTGCCGTGTACGCCGGCGCGTCGGCGTTCCCACGGTTTCGCCGGGACTGAGCCGGCACGACCATGGCACGCCCGACCCCGCCGGCCCGGGTGGATTCCCGACGGCCCCGATCCACCCCGCACCGCGCCGGGGTGACGGGCCGAGCCGCTGTGCCGACTATTGATGGGCGCCGCAACGGGGCACTGTTGCGCACCAGGCGCATCGTCGTCCTCGCTGTGCTGCTGGTGCTGTGCGCGATCAGCCTGGCGCCGCACGTCCGGCTCTACGTCGAGCAGGAGCGGCACCAGGCGGCGGTGCAGGCCGACATCGCGGCGCGCGAGGCCGCAGTCGCCGACCTGCAGCGGCAGCAGGAGCTGTGGTCCGACGACGCCTACATCGCCGCACAGGCCCGGGAGCGGCTGCACTACGCCTTTCCGGGGGAGACGACCTACGTCGTCATGCCCCCGGCGGCAGCCACTCAGCCGGTGCCGCTGTCGCCGGCCCAAGCTGAGACGCCGGTGGAGGCGCCCTGGTACCGAGAGCTCTGGGAGGGGCTGCGCGGGTGAGGCCCGGCGACCTCGCTGCCGTCGCCGCCCAACTGGGGCGGGAGCCGCGCAGTGTGCTCGGCATTGCCCACCGCTGCCCGTGCGGCCTGCCGGACGTCCTCCGCACCGCCCCCCGGCTGCCTGACGGCACCCCGTTCCCCACGCACTACTACCTCACCTGCCCGCGGGCGGCCGCCGCGGTGGGGACCCTGGAGGCCGGAGGGTTGATGCGCGAGATGACCGACCGGCTGGCCGCTGAGGAGGAGTTGGCGGCGGGCTACCGGGCGGCGCACGAGGCGTATCTGGCTGATCGGGACTCCGTGGAGGTGGTGGCCGAGATCGACGGCACCAGCGCCGGTGGCATGCCCGACAGGGTGAAGTGCCTGCACGCGCTGCTCGGTCACGCCCTGGCCGCCGGCCCGGGTGTCAACCCGCTGGGCGACGAGGTGCGGGAGGCTCTCGGCGCGTGGTGGTCCACCGGCCGGTGCGTTGCCGACGCCTGACCGACCGCGACGTGGGCGCTGCAAGGGGCTAGCGGGCGCGGTCGGCCAGGGCAGCTCGCGCCGCCCAGTACCCGCTCATGCCGTGCACGCCGGGCCCCGGCGGCGTCGCCGAGGAGCAGATGTACACCCCCGGGACCGGTGTCCGGTAGGGATTCCACGCGGGTACCGGCCGCAACGCGATCCCCAGCACGCTGGCCGCCCCCACCGCGATGTCACCGCCGGCGTGGATCGGGTTGTCCACAGCCAGCTGCGCGGCGGTACGGGAGTGGGTGCCCACGACGGTGTCACGAAACCCTGGCGCGAATCGCTCGATCTGGCCGGTGATGACCGGTTCGGCGTCGACGGTCGAGCCATTGGGAACGTGGCAGTAGGCCCACACCACGTGGCGGCCCGCCGGCGCCCGGCTCGGGTCGGCCACGGTCGGCTGCCCGACGAGGATGAACGGCCGATTGCTGTGTCCACCCGCGGCGACCCTCGCCTCGGCGTGCGCCACTTCGGCGAACGACCCGCCGACGTGGATCGTGCCGGCACGGCGCGCGCGGGCGTCGAGCCATGGGATCGGGTCCGTGGTGACGTAATGCACCGTGCAGGCTCCTGGGCCGTAGCGGTAGCGCCGTGCCCACCACCGCCACCACCGGGCCGCCATGTCCGCGTCTGCCGGCAGGAGGGAGGCCACCTGGTGTGGATTGAGGTCGAGCAGCACGACCGGCGCCGCTGGCAACTGCGCCAGCGAGGTCACCCAGCGCCCGGTGTGGATGTGCCCGCCCAGTGACCGCAGGTCGTGCGCCATGGCGTCCGCGATGCGCTGACTGCCGCCGCGCGCGATCGGCCAGCCGCCGGCATGCGCCAGCGCGGTCAGCAGGTAGGCGACGGCGGCGGCGTCGATGCCGCCCAGCGGCCGGACAGCGTGCGCGGCATTGCCGGCCAGCAGCGCGGGCGCCTGCGGCTGCGAGAACCGCGCGATGGTCGCAGGCAACCGGGCCAGCAGTCGTGGTGCCAGCGCCGCCAGCAACGCGGGGCTGTCCGCGCGCAGGGGCACGCCTCGCAGCCGGGAGGTGAACAGCTCGGCCAGGGCGTCGGCGTGCTCGACCAGCGGTCCGAGGAGCCGGCGGTACCGGGCGGCGTCGGCGGCGCCCCCCAGGCCCTCGGCCGTGTCCGCCAGGCTGCGCTCGGCGATCGCGAACCGGCCCCCGTCCAACGCATGGGCGAACGGCACCTCCGGTTGCACCAGGGCCACCCGCGAGGCCAGGTCCCACTCCCGGGTGAAGAACGGCGAGGCGATCGCCAACGGGTGGGTCGCCGAGCACAGGTCGTGCATCACGCCCGACTCGATGAGCTCTGCGCCGCGCAGCCCGCCCCCGATCGTGTTCGATCCCTCGACGACCTCCACCTGCCAGCCGGCGTGGGCCAGGGTCAGTGCGGCGGCGAGGCCGTTGGGTCCTGACCCGACGACGACGGCATCGGCGACTGGGCGCAGCCGGGCGGTGGGCATGGGCGTCAGCGTGGCAGGCTTACCGCCATGCCGCGTGTCGCCGCGATTGACTGCGGTACCAACTCCATCCGACTCCTGATCACCGATCTGACGCGTGATGAGGCGACGTCCGCCGTGCGGGGTGTCGACGTGGCGCGCCGGATGGAGATCGTGCGGCTGGGCGCCGGGGTCGACGCCACCGGCCGGCTCGATGCCGCGGCGCTGCAGCGGACGTTCGCCGCCGTGGACTCCTACGCCGAGATGATCCGAGAGTCGGGCGCCGAGCGGATCCGCTTCGTCGCCACCTCCGCGACCCGCGACGCGGAGAACGCAGCCGACTTCCTGACCGGTGTCGAGCTGCGCCTCGGCGTCGTTCCCGAGGTCGTCACCGGCGCCGAGGAGGCCGCGCTGTCGTTCGCCGGCGCGACCAACGCGCTCGCCGAGACGCACCCGGCACCGTTCGGCGTGGTGGACATCGGCGGCGGCTCCACCGAGGTGGTCCTCGGTGCTCCTGGCGCCGCCGCCCCTGGCGCCGCTGTCCCAGGCGTCGGTACGACTGGCGAATCCGGTGCCTCCGGCCGGTCCGATGACCGTGGCGGATCCGGTGCGTCCCCCGCGGTCACGGTCGCGGCGGCACTGTCGGTCGACGTCGGCTGCGTCCGGCTCACCGAACGACACCTGCGCTCGGACCCGCCGACTCCGGCCGAGGTCGCCGCCGCCCGCGTCGACGTCGACGCCGCGCTGGACCGGGTCGAGGCCGAGGTTCCGCTGGCCCGCATCCGCACCCTGGTCGGGGTGGCCGGCACCGTGACGACACTGGCCGCTGCCGCGCTTGACCTGCCGCGCTACGACTCCAGCGCCATCCACGCCAGCCGGCACACCGTCGACGGCATGCTCGCCGTGTGCGACCGGGTGATCCGGGCGAGTCGCGCCGAGCGGGCCACCTGGCCGTTCATGCACCCGGGCCGGGTCGACGTGATCGGCGCTGGCGCCGTGATCTGGGCTGCCGTCGTCGAGCGGGTCGCCGAGCGGGCCGGGCTCGCCGAGGTCCTGGTCAGCGAGCAGGACATCCTCGACGGGATCGCTGCCTCGCTGCTGGCCCGATGACGGCCTTGTCGACGGCCTGGCCGACCGCTCGGTGACCGCGACCCATCCCACCGCGCTGGCCGCGCTGGACGCCGAGGTGGTCAGCTGCCGGCGCTGCCCGCGGCTGGTCGCCTGGCGTGAGTCGGTGGCCGAGCTGCGACGCCGCGCCTACGCCGACGAGCCCTACTGGGGCCGTCCGCTCGCCGGGTTCGGCGACGCCGAGGCGCGGGTCGTCGTGCTCGGCCTCGCACCAGCGGCGCACGGCGGTAATCGGAC
>CAZEYA010000110.1:0-7937 GCA_964516515.1 uncultured Kineosporiaceae bacterium
CCACCACCCCCCCACCGCGGTCGGGGGGTGGTGGGGGGTGGCTCTGACGGCTGTGGTGCCGGTGGAGCCGCGATCGTTGGCGCGGCGGCTGCGGTGGCGCCGGACGGCACAGGCGTGACGTCACCGTCCCACTGCGGCAGCGGGTCCTGCTGCCCGCAACCCGCGAGGGCGACGGCCAGGAGGACGACGCCTCCGGCAAGGCGTCCCGACACGCCGATACCGGCGGCCCCGCGAGGGAACCGCCGGTCTCGGCTTGATGAGCTGTCGATCAGCGGCGGTGCGTGGCGTTGCCACGCCGCAGCGAGAATCCGGCCGCCACCGCAAGGCCGGCAGCCAGCGTGATGGCGATCAGCGCCGGCAGGCCGAGCGGGCCCGACCAGCCGGAGGTGCCGTCACCCGCAGGGACCGCCGTCGGGATCGGCGGCCGCGACGTGGCGGTGGCCGTGGTCGCCGGGGCGACCTCGCCCGCCTTGTATTCGTCAACGATCAGGCTGTAGGGAATCTCCGGGAACTCCCATTCCTCTTCATCCGGTACGCCGTCCTCGACTGAGAGTTCCTCGTCGAGCTCGGCGACCTTCGATGCCACATCCGGGTCGACCTCGACCAGCTCGGGCAGGAAGCTGCCGCCCACGGCATAGATGGTGTAGACGGTCCCGGCCTTGAGGTCGAGCGTGGCGCTGAGGCCCTCTATCGAGTCGGCCCCCGACTTCGCCTCGAAGGTGTACGACCCCGCGGTCACCTCCAGCGACTGGCTCTGACCGTTGCGCAGGGCAGCGATGACCTCGGCGCCATTGGCGTTGATCGACACCACGTCCGCGGCGGCGGCGTGGCGGACCACCACACGGGCCTTGCCCACCGCCGTGGCCGTGAGGTCGTCGCGGTAGGACTCGATGACAGGGAACCCGATCTCGTCCACCTGCGCGACGATCGACGTGTCACCGAAGACATCGAAGTTGCGCGAGAAGATCGGCACCACGTCGGCTGAGCTCGTCGAATCGGGTCCGGCGATACCCACGGCGTACCGGGCGGGCGCCAGCGTCGTGCGGGTCCTGTCCTTGAACGTGACGTCGTCGAACTTGGTGTCGTCGACGTACAGATCGACGACCTCGAAGAACGGGTCGGCGATGCCGTGGATCACGGCGACCGAAGGGTCACCCGGGGCTGCGCTGGCTGGCGGGGCGAGGCCGAGCGGGATGAACAGGCCGACGGCCGCAACCGCTATGAGTGCGCGCACGCGCATGAATGCTCCTGACATGGAGGTGGACCGGAGTCCAAGACAGGCCGAAGCTAGCGCAGTCCGACAAATGGGTTTCGCTGCTTCTATAACTATTTGGTAACCCCGGTTGCCGTGCCAGCTGCTCAAACGCACAGGCCGGGTGGTTCCCCGAGGGGAGCCACCCGGCCTGACCGGAGGAGCCGCGGTTCAGCGGCGGTGCGTGGCGTTGCCGCGCAGCGCGAAGCCGGCAGCCACAGCGAGGCCGGCAGCCAGCGTGATGGCGATCAGCGCAGGCAGGCCGAGGGGGCCGGACCAGCCAGAGCTGCCGTCACCGGCGGGGACCGCGGTGGGGATGGCGGGCTTGGTGGTGGTGGCGGGCGCGGTGGTGGTCGACGGAGCCGTCGTCGTAGCAACGTCCTCGCCGACATCGACGACATCGACGATAAGGCTGTAGCCGCTGGTCTCGAACGTCATGTCGTCACCAACGGCGTACACCGTATACACCTTGCCCGCAAGAAGGGCCAGGCCCTCGGCGGAGAGGCCCTCGACAGGATTGCCGCCGAGCTTTGTGACAACGGAGTAGGTCCCGGCAGGGACCTCGAGAGCAGCGCTGTTACCGTTGCTCAAGCTCGCGATCACTTCGGCGCCGTTCGCATCGACCGATACGTCGGCGGCTTCTGCGGCATGCCGCACGACCACGCGGGCTTGGCCAGCGGCGGTCGGCGAGTAGTCATCCGGGTAGGTAACGAGTACAGGCGCGCCGAGGGCGTCCACCTGGGCAACGATCGAGACGTCGCCCGTGATTTCGAAGGTGTCCGACAGCGCGGCCTCTCCGATGGGAGCGTCGGGGAGCGTGACGTCGATGTCGTACGAGCCCGCCGGCAGCTCGGCGTCCAGCACATCACCGAAGGTGAGGTCCTCGAAGGTCAACGCGCCGTTGACATAGACGTCGACGACCTCGAAGTCGGGGATGGCGATCCCGTGCACGACGGTGACCAGGGCGTCGCCGGGGGCGGCACTGGCCGTGCTGGCCATACCGACCGGGACGACGACGACGGCGGCGACAGCCACCGCTGCAAGCGCGCGAATGCGCATGGAGCTGCTCCTTACGTTGAGGGATGCGACAAAGGCCGCGTCGCGAGCGAACCTAGCGCCTGGCGGACACAGCCACCCAACTCTGTGATGTCACGATTTAGTAACAGGGGAACTCGGTCGATACCCGGTCAGATCGGATTCACTTCACGGTGTCGAATTGTGTGAGGTCAATCACTTGTCGACCTGTCCGGCCACAACGCCATCGCGCGCTCGGCCTGCGCGGTGATGGTCAGCGACGGATTGACGCCCAGGTTGGCGGAGATCGCCGACCCGTCCAGCACGAACAGCCCGGGATGCCCCCAGACCTGCTGGCGGTGATCGAGCACGCTGGTCGCCAGGTCCGTGCCGATCGGGCACCCGCCCAGGAAGTGCGCCGTCATCGGGACGTTGAACGCGTCACCCACCGAACCGAACACGTCGGTCGGAGTCCCAACCCGCTGCCGAAGCTCCTCGGCCAACAGGCGCACGGCCCGATATCCCGCCGGGATCCACGTCGGGTTGGGCTCGCCGTGCCCGGGCCGTGAGGTCAACCCCCACGAGCCGAAGCGCCGCACCGGGGACACGGTCAGCGAATTGTCGCGGGTCTGCATCACCAGACCGACGACTGCCCGCTCGCTCCAGCGATAGATCCAGCGACTCCGCAGCGCCTGGCCCGGGTGACGTACTGCCCGGCCCAGGGCGCGCAGCCAGCGCGGGATCGATCCTCCGCCGTCGACGAGCATTCCGCTGAGCAACGCCATGGCGTTGGATCCAGCCCCGTAGCGGCAGTTCTCGACGTGGGTGTCGGCATCGGGGTGGAACGAGGTCGTGATGGCAACCCCGCGGCTGAGGTCCTGCCCCGCAGGGACGGCGGTTGCGACGGTGCCGAGCAGCGCCTCGGAGTTGGTCCGGGTCAACGTGCCGAGTGCCGCTGGAAGGTCAGGCAGCGTGCCGGTGGCCCGCATCCGGTGCAGTAGCTTCGCCGTCCCCCACGCCCCGGCCGCCATGACGACGTGCCGCGCAAGCACCACCTGAGTGTCACGCCACAGCGCGCCCAAGCCCGGCGCACCGGTGCGCTGATGCGTCACCCGCCACCGCGGCGCCGCATCGCTCGCCCTGTTCGCATCGTTCGCGTCGCCAACACCGTCAACCTCGCCCCCGGCAACCGGCAGCCGCTCGATCCGGGTCACCGTCCGCAGCGCCTCGATCCGCGCCCCCAACCGCTCAGCGAGCGCGAGGTAGTTCTTCAGCAGCGTGTTCTTGGCGCCCACCCGGCAGCCGACCATGCAGTTGCCGCACTGCGTGCACGCCCGCCGCGCGGGCCCCTGGCCGCCGAAGAAGGGATCGGCTGCCTGCTCACCCGGTGCCGCGGTGCCCTGGCCCGCCGCTGCGCCGAAGAACACCCCGACCGGAGTGGGGTGGAACGTGTGGCCGACCCCCAGCGCCTCGGCGGTGGCGCGCATCGCGTCCTCGACCGGCCCCCGGCACGGGTTGACCACCACGCCGAGCATCCGCTCGGCCATGTCGTAGTGCGGCTTCAACTCGGTCTCCCAGTCCGCGGCGCCGGCCCAGGAGCCGCTGCGGTAGAACACCGGCGGCGGCCGGTACAGCGTGTTGGCGTAGTTCAGCGATCCACCGCCGACACCGGCGCCGGCCAGCAGCACCACATCGGGCAGCCGATGGATCCGCTGGATGCCGTACCACCCCAGGCGGGGTGCCCACAGGAAACGGGGCAGGTTCCACGACGTCTTGGCGTGATCGGCGTCGGCGAACCGGCGGCCGGCCTCCAGGACGAGAACGCGGTACCCCTTCTCCGACAGCCGCAACGCCGCCACGGACCCGCCGAAGCCGCTTCCCACGATGGCGACGTCGACGACCTCGGCCGGGGGAACAGTCATGGCCATCGCAGCGCCCGCATCGCCCGCGCCATGCCCACCAGCACGGCCTCGGTCTGTGGCGCGGGCCGGTCGACCACCCGGCGCACCAACCCGCCACGGTGCACCAGCGTCACCTGCGCCCGGGTCACCTCACGCAACCCGTCGGCACCGAATCGCCGTCCCAGCCCCGAGGTGCCGAGCCCGCCCAGCGGCAGGCCAGGCGACCCCCAGGCGATGTGATAGGTCTCGTTGACGACCACGGTGCCGGCGCGGATCCGAGCCGCGAGCCGGCGGCCCCTGGCCGTATCGCGTGTCCACACCGACGCCATCAGGCCCGCGTCACCCAGATTGATCTGCGCGAGCGCCGCCTCGTCGTGGCTCACCTCAGTGACGAAGACGACGGGTCCGAAGGTCTCCTCGACGCTCACCCGAGCGTCGGCGGGCACGTCGGCGAGAATCGTCGGTTCGTAGCAGGCCGGGCCAAGGTCCGGGCGGGCCTTGCCGCCCGCAAGGACCGTCGCTCCCCGCCTCACCGCATCGGCGACGAACGCCTCGACGGTGGCCAGGTGCTCGCTTGACGTCAACCGACCGAGATCTGCCTCGGGCTCGACACCGAGCCGCAGCGCGCGGGTGCGCTCGACGAAGCGCCGCACAAAGGCCTCGCGGATGTCGGCATGGACATAGATCCGCTCGGTCGCAGTGCACACCTGGCCCAACGCACCGAAGCAGTCACGCACGGCTGCTTCGGCCGCGGCGGCCACATCGGCGTCCTCGGCGACGTACATCGCGTTCTTCCCGCCCAGCTCCAGCGTGACCCCGGTGAGGTTGCGTCCCGCGCGTTCGGCCACCAATCGCCCGACCCGGGTGGAGCCGGTGAACAGGACGTGGTCTGCGGCGTCGATCAGCTCCTCCCCCAACTCGGTCGTGCCGCCGGTGACCGCGCCCACCAGCCCGTCCGGCAGGCCGGCGTCGCTCATCAGCCACAACACGGCAGCGGCGACCTCGTCCGAGCGCGGATCGGGCTTGAGCACGACGCCGTTGCCCGCCGCGACCGCCGGCACGGTGTCGCCGAACAGGAAGACCAGCGGGAAGTTCCAGGCGGCGATGTTGGCGACCACCCCGGCCGGGATCCGCCGCTCGACGCCCGTGATCAATCCCGGCACGAACACACCGGTGATCATCCGCCGGCGGGGCCGCAGCATGCGTGGCGCCGACAGGCCGTAGTACCGAGCGATGGTGAGGACGGCGGCGATCTCCAGGAAGGCGTCCCGTCGGCTCTTGCCGGTCGCCGCCGCCACGATCGCGGTCAGCTCCTCGCGGCGGGCAAGCACCAGGTCGTGCAACCGGAGCAGGGCCGCCGCGCGGTCCCGGACGTCGACGGTGGCCCACACCCGCTGCGCGGCCCGCGACCGCGCCACGGTGTCGGTGACGCCTGGAGATCCGGAGACGAGCGCCGTCGTGGCCGTCATGCGAGCGGCACGACCTCGGGCGCGCCGAGCCGGATGGCGTCCGCGGTCTCGTCGTCGGGCTGCTCCTGGCTGGCCCGCTCCGCGCTGACCCGCGCCAAGTAGTGCTCGACCTCCCGGTCCACTTGCTCTGCGGTCCAGCCCAGGATCCCGGCCATCAGCTGCGCGGTGTCCTTCGCGGCAGCAACGCCGCGGTCCCAGGACTCGATGGAGACCCTGGTCCGCCTGGCCAGCGCATCGTCGAGGTGGCGAGCGCCCTCGTGACTGGCGGCGTACGCGATCTCGGCCCGCAGGTAATCCTCGGCTCCTGGCAACGGCCTGCCCAACTCGGGATCTGCCGCCACCATGGCCAGGATGTCGATGACGTCGTCGCCGAAGCGCCGCAGCAGGTGCTCGATCCGGGCGACGTGCAGACCGGACTCGGCCGCGAGCCGCAGCCGAGCGTGCCACAGCGCCTGGTAGCCCTCCGCTCCCACCAGCGGAACCCGGTCGGTGATCGAGTCGGGGACTCGGAACGGCAGCGCCCGGGCAGCCTCGTCCACGGCGTCTGCCGCCATCACCCGGTAGGTCGTGTACTTCCCACCGGCGACGACCACCAGCCCCGGCACCGGGTGGGCCACCACGTGCTCTCGGGACAGCTTGCTGGTCTGATCGGACTCTCCCGACAGCAATGGCCGCAGCCCCGCATAGACACCCTCGACGTCCTGCCGGGTCAAGGGGGTCACGAGGATCTTGTTGACCTGCTCGAGCAGGTAGTCGATGTCGCGACTGGACGCCGCGGGGTGCGCCTTGTCCAGCGACCAGTCGGTGTCGGTGGTGCCGATCACCCAGTGCCGCCCCCACGGGATCACGAACAGGACCGAGTTGGCCGTCCGGGTGATGATCCCGCTGCTGGACTGGACCCGGTCCCGGGGCACGACAAGATGAATCCCCTTGGAGGCGCGCACCTTGAACTGGCCGCGCTCACCGACCAGGGACTGCGTGTCGTCGGTCCACACCCCCGTGGCGTTGATCACCTGCCGGGCGCGGACATCCAGATACTCACCGCTCTCCAGATCGCGGGCACGCACCCCCACCACCCGCTCGCCCTCGCGCAGGAACGTGATGACCCGGACCCGATTGGCGCACGACGCGCCGTACATCGCCGCCGTCCGGGCCAGCGCCATCGTGTGCCGGGCGTCGTCGATCTGGGCGTCGTAGTACTGGATGGCGCCGATCATCGCGTCGCGGCGGATGCCGGGCGAGCGGGCCATCACCTGCTTGTGTGTCAGGTGCCGATGAAAGGGCAGCCCGCGAGCGTGCCCGCCGCCGATCGCCATCGCGTCGTACAGGGCGATGCCGGCGCCCACGTACGCCCGCTCCCAGCCCCTGTGCTGCAGCGGGAACAGGAAGGGCACCGGTCGGCACAGGTGCGGGGCGAGCCGGGTGAGGATCAGGCCGCGCTCGCGCAGCGCCTCGCGGACCAGGCCGAAGTCCAGCATCTCCAGGTATCGCAGACCACCGTGGATGAGCTTGCTGGAGCGGCTGGACGTCCCGGACGCCCAGTCACGGGCCTCGAGCAGCGCCACCGACAGCCCGCGGGTCGCGGCGTCCAGTGCGGCACCACAGCCGACCACGCCACCGCCCACCACGACGACGTCGAGTTCGCGCGTGGCGATGTCGGACAGCGCACGCTCTCGGTCGGTCGGGCCCAGCCGACCGCGGGGGCTCAGCTCAGGACGCGGCGCGCCGGTGGTCATGGACACCGCACCAGGGTATGACCTGCCCGTCGGTTGCCGCCGTCGACTACTGTGACCCATGTCACTTGGCACTGCTGTCGATCCTTGCGCGCTGCTCCGTCATCGTGGCGACCGCAGGAACCGCCCGCGGCACCACAGAAAAGGAACCCGACATGGACTACGTCATCCTCATCCACGGCGACGAGAGCTTCCCTGCGCCCGCCCCCGGCTCGCCGGAGTTCCAGCAGTTCCTCAGCGGCTGGATGAACTACAACGCCGAGTTGCGCGCGTCGGACAATTTCGTCGCCGGAGCCGGCTTGCAGCCGACCGCCACCGCCACGACGATCCGCCGCAGCTTCGGTGTCGCGGAGCCGACCATCACCGACGGACCGTTCGCCGAGACCAAGGAGCAGCTGGGCGGCTTCTACCTCATCACGGCCGAGAACCTCGACGAGGCGCTGGAGTGGGCGAAGAAGCTCCCCGTGCCGGCGGGTTCCATCGAGGTCCGGCCTACCACGTTCCGAGCCGACCAAATGTGAGCCGACCAAATGTGAGCCGACCAAATGTGAGCCGACCAAATGTGAGC
>CAZEYA010000110.1:8037-12758 GCA_964516515.1 uncultured Kineosporiaceae bacterium
AAATGTGAGCCGACCAAATGTGAGCCGACCAAATGTGAGCCGACCAAATGTGAGCAGCGGGGAGCTGACCGAGGGCGGCATCAGCGCGCCACCGGTCCGAGGGATGGCGGCGGCGCTGGAGGCCGCCATCCGCGAGGAGGGCGGGCGAGTGCTCGCCCTGCTCGCCCGTCGCTACGGCGACCTCGACCTGGCCGAGGAGGCGGTGGCGACGGCCCTGGAGAACGCGGTGCGCACCTGGCCTCGCGACGGGGTTCCCACCAATCCCGGCGGGTGGCTGCTGGTGGCTGCGCGCCGCGCGGCGATCGACCGGCTGCGGCACGAGGCCGGTCAGACGCGGCGGGCGCTCGGCGCCGCGGGCGACCCCACGGTCGCTGTCGGCCATCCGGCGCGCGAGGGGAATGCGGTGGGTTGGGAAGGAGTCGAGGGGACCCCGGACGGCCGATTGCTCAGCGGTGGCGTGATCATTCCGGACGAGCGGCTGCGCCTGATCCTTCTCTGCACCCACCCGGCTCTGGACCGTGACGCCCAGGTGGCCCTCACCTTGCGGCTCGTCCTGGGTCTGAGCACCACCGAGATCGCCGCCGCATACCTGGTCCCGGAAACGACCCTGGCGCAGCGCATCGTGCGCGCCAAGCGCAAGATCAAGGCAGCGGCGATCCCGCTGTCATTGCCCGCGGATCTGACGGACCGGTTGGAGGCCGTGCTGTCGGTGATCTACCTGGTCTTCACCGAGGGCCACTTCAGCGCCGGCGGTGACTCGCTGACCAGGGTGGACCTGGCTGCCGAGGCGCTGCGCCTGGTCGGCCTGCTCGATGGTCTCCTCCCGAGTCGGCCGGACGTTCTGGGCCTGCGGGCCCTGATGACCTACCACCACTCACGACGAGACGCGCGCACCGACGGCGACGGGGAACTGGTCCTGCTCGACGCGCAGGACCGGTCCACCTGGCGACAGGACGAGATCGCCCACGCCAACGCGATGCTCGGTCGCGCCATGCTGGCCGCCCCCCCGAGCCGGTACGTCCTGATGGCCGTCATCGCCGGACTGCACGCCAACGCTGCCACGCCGGAGCACACCGATTGGGCCTCGGTGGTCAGCGCCTACGACAGCCTGCTGACGCTCGATCCCTCTCCGGTCGTGGCCCTGAACCGGGCCGTTGCCCTGGCGGCAGCGGACACCCCGGCCGCTGGGCTGCGCGCCCTCGAATCCATCGCGGGTTTGCGTTCCTACCACGCCTGGCATGTCGCCCGGGGCGACCTGCTCGCCCGGTCCGGTCGAGCCGAGCCAGCACGGGCGGCCTTCGCCGATGCCGTGGCGCTGGCCGTCAACGAGTCCCAGCGCCGTTTCCTCCAGCGACGCCTGCGCGATTGACGTCGTCATCAAACCAGCCTTGTGGTGTGGCGGAGGCGTCGCCTATCGTGATCCTCGCGGTGGTCGGCCAATGGTGGCTGAATGGCGAGTCACCGGCGCGATGAATGGAGGCAATGGTGCTTGAGACTACCTACCTGTACCGCTTGATCTACCGGAGTCACAGCGTGATACCGGCCGATGACCGCAAGAAGGTGCACGGCGAAATCTTCAGCGTGGCCCGGTCCAACAACACCAAGACCAGCGTCACGGGCGCCCTGCTGGTGTACGAGGACTGGTTCGCCCAGACGCTGGAGGGTGACGAGAGCGTGGTCGGCGATCTGTTCGCGAAAATCGAGCGGGACGAGCGGCACGAGAATGTCGAGATACTGGAGACCGCCACGGTCACCGACCGTGTATTCGGCCGATGGGCCATGGCGAAGGTGGCTGAGCACGGCGAGCCCGATATCCCGTTGATCGCCAACAGATCAGGCATCACCGTCGCCACCCCGCGCGGTTCGACACCGGACGCGGAGCGGGTGCTCGATCTCATGCGTGGCGCCACGCGGGGCTTCGGCAAGGGCTATTGACCTGCGCGGTAGGATCGGCGCCGTGCGCGGCGACAAGCAGGTCGGCGGGGGGTTCGAGGACGCAGCGTCCCTCGCTGGGCAACTGCGGGCGATCGCCGACGAACAGCCGCGCGCCACCCCGGCCTTTCGTCTCATCTACCGCAGCCACAGTCTCATCCTTCCTCTTCACCGCACGACCGAGCACGCCGAAATATTCCGGGTCTCCCGGCTCAACAATGTCGCAGCACAGGTGACCGGCGCCCTGCTGCTGTACCGGGATGTGGTCTGCCAAGCCCTCGAGGGCGAGGAGGATGTGGTTCGCCGACTCTTCTCGCGCATCTTGCAGGATCCGCGACACCATGCCGTGGAGGTGGTGGACACTGCCACCGTGGATTCATTGTCCTTCCCCCGTTGGGCCATGGCGATGATTTCCGAGGAAGATTCTGCCGACGTACGACTGGTGGCATCGAGGAACGGCATGACGATCAGCGCCCGAAACGGCACCACGGCAGCCCAGGACCGGCTACTTGTTCTCATGCGTGCCCTGGCGCTGGACCTCGACCGCGACAGTTGAGTGCCGGTCGTCTCTTATTGAGACAGCCGAGTCACCGAGGCGACTTATCATTCGTCGTTTGACCGATAGGACACCACCGCCCGGGGCGACGCACGTCGACCGACGCGGGCGAAGCGTCTCGAATTGAGACATCGCCGCACTCGACACCTCGTCGTTTCTGGCATTAGATGAGGCTCACGCCGATGTGAGAGGTGCCTAATGGTGGATGTCCGGTCCTCCGCAGCCTGCTGCGGACTGTCCCCGACCCCGGCGGTCGAGGACGCGTTGCGGACGATCTTCGTGCTGTCCGGCCGCGGTGAACCCGTAAGTACGTCGGCCCTGGCCACGCACCTGGGGGTCTCCCCACCCACTGTCTCCAGCATGCTCAAGCGGCTGACCGAGCACGGCCTGCTGGAGCGGTCGGCCGACCACCGGGCAGCGCTGACCAGCCACGGCGCCGGCCACGCCCGTCATGTCGTGCGCCGCCACCGGCTCATCGAGACGTTCCTCGTCGAGACTCTCGGGCTGTCGTGGGACGAAGTACACGTCGAGGCCGACATGATCGAGCACGCGGTCTCGGACGTCGTCCTCGATCGCATCGACGCCCTGCTGGGCCACCCGGACCGTGATCCGCACGGTGACCCCATCCCGCGCAGCGGCGACGGGCACCAGGAGTCCTGGGGTACCCGGCTCAACGCGGTGCCCTGGGGTACCGGTTTCGTCGTCGAACGAATCTACGACCGGGACGAGGCGGCGCTGCGACACCTGGCCGGTCTCGGCATCCGGCCCGGCGTGACCCTGCAGGTCATCGAGCAGGCACCGTTCGGCGGGCCGTTGTGGGTGCGCCTCAACGGTGGCGACGTGGCGCTCGGTGAGCCGCTGGCCCGCGTCGTGCATGGCCGGGTGGTCACGTGAGGCGACGGGGGCTCACCAAGGCGGCGGGGGCCGCCACCAGGGCCAGCTGCGCTGGGGCGGCGGCAATGCTGCTGGCCGTTCTCACCGTCGGCTGCAGTGCGGCCACCGGGGCCGAGGTCCAGATCGGCGACCGGAAGGTCGCCATCACGACGACGACGACCTTCATCACCGACGCGGCCGTCCGGGTCGGTGGCGATCGGGTCGAGGTGACGGCACTGATGGGCCCGGGTGTCGACCCGCACCTCTACCGGGCCAGCGCGGGCGACGTCCAGTCCTTGCGGGAGGCCGACCTGGTGATCTATGGCGGGCTGAACCTGGAGGGGAAGATGGCGGACCTGCTCGCCGACATAGCCGACCGGCGGCCCACCCTGGCGATCACCGACGCCATCGCGCGTGAGGATCTGCTGCCCGCCCCCGGCACCGACCCCGCCGACCAGCAGTACGACCCGCACGTCTGGTTCGACGTCGCGCTGTGGCGCATGGCGGTCAGCTCGGTCACCGACACGCTCATCGAGCTGGACCCGGCGCACGCCGACACCTACCGGGCCAACAGCGAGGAGTACCTGAACGAACTGGATGCGTTGGACTCCGAGGTCCGCGACCGCATCGCGAGCATTCCCGCCGAGCACCGGCTGCTGGTCACCTCACACGACGCCTTCGAGTACTTCGGCCGGCGCTACGGCATGGAGGTGGCCGCCATCCAGGGCATCTCCACGGCCGCTGAGGCGACGACCGCAGACGTCGAGCGGGTCGCCACCTTGCTGGCCGAGCGTCAGGTGCCCGCGGTGTTCGTCGAGACCAGCGTCCCCCGGCAGACCATCGACGCGCTGCTGGCGGCCACCGCCGAACGAGGGCACGACGCCGTGATCGGGGCGGAGTTGTTCGCCGACGCCGGCGGATCGGCGGGCACGCCGGAAGCCACCTACCCCGGCATGGTCCGGGCCAATTCGATCCGGATCGCCACCGCCCTCGGAGGTACACCATGACACCTGCGGTGCACGTCATCGAGAACGTCGCGACCATCCCGAGCGCGTTGCACCCGGCCATGGACATCCGCGGCCTGACGGTGTCCTACCGCGCCGCGCCGGTGCTGTGGGAGGTGGCCGCGACCTTTCCCGCCGGTCAGCTGTCCGCCATCGTCGGCCCGAACGGCGCCGGCAAGTCCACGCTGCTCAAGGCCGCGTTGCGGGTGGTTCCCGCCGATGCGGGCCGGGTCCGCATCGCCGGTATCGAGGGCGCCGCGGCACTGGATCACGTCGCCTACGTCCCGCAGACGGCCTCGGTCGACTGGGACTTCCCGATCACCGCCGGCGAGGTGGTGGCGATGGGCCGGTACCGG
>CAZEYA010000111.1:0-12704 GCA_964516515.1 uncultured Kineosporiaceae bacterium
CCCGGCGTTGGGCTGCAGGCTGACCGCCGCGTACCCGGTCACCTCCGCAAGCCACGCTGATAACTGGTCGGCGAGTTCGGTGGTGCCCGCCCGCTGCGCGGCGGGCGCGTAGGGGTGGATGTCGGCGAACTCGGGCCAGCTGACCGGCTCCATCTCCACCGCGGCGTTGAGCTTCATCGTGCACGAGCCGAGCGGGATCATCGTCCGGTCCAGCGCCAGGTCCCGGTCGGACAGTCGTCTCAGGTAGCGCATCATCCGGGTCTCGCTGCGGTGGCTGTGGAAGACCGGGTGGGTCAGGTACTCGCTGGTCCGCAGCAGTTCCGCCGGCAGCGCAAGAGCCGCGTCGGGCGCGTGCCCGGCAGCGGCTGCGACCCCGAAGGCGCCGAGCACGGCGTCGATGTGCGCACGTGTCGTCACCTCGTCGCAGCTGACCCCGACGTGGTCGGCATCGACCAGCCGCAGGTTGATCCCCGCTGTCAGCGCGGCTGCCACCACGTCGGCTGCACGGCGGGGCACCCGGGCGAGGACGGAGTCGAAGAACGCCTCGTGCACCACCGCCACACCGCCGCCTCGAAGGCCCGCCGCCAGCCGGACGGCGTGACCGTGCACCCGTCGGGCGATCGCCCGCAGCCCGTCCGGCCCGTGGTAGGTCGCGTAGGCACCGGCGACGATCGCCAGCAGGGCCTGTGCGGTGCAGATGTTGCTGGTGGCCTTCTCGCGCCGGATGTGCTGCTCGCGGGTCTGCAACGCGAGCCGGTAGGCGCTTTCTCCGGCGGCATCCACGGACACCCCGACCAGGCGGCCGGGCAGCTGCCGCTCAAGCCCACTGCGCACCGCCATGTAGGCCGCGTGCGGACCGCCACCGAACATGGGCACGCCGAAGCGTTGGGTGGACCCCACGGCGATGTCCGCCCCGAACTCGCCGGGGGCGCGCAGCAGGGTCAACGCCAGCGGGTCGGCGGCCACTGCGACCAGCGCGCCGGCCTCGTGCGCCGCGGCGACGACCGGGGCCAGGTCGCGGATCGAGCCGTCGGTCGCCGGGTACTGCGCGAGCACACCGACGACGCGTGACACCTCGTCACCGGCGGGCAGGGACCGGGCGAGGTCGACGAGCCGCACCTGGACACCGACCGCCTCAGCGCGGGTCCGTACGACCGTGATCGTCTGCGGCAGGGCGCCCGCGTCGAGCAGCACGACCGGGCGCACGCCGTCGGCGAGCTTCGCGGCCCGAACCGTCAGCAGCATCGCCTCGGCCATCGCGCTCGCCTCGTCCAGCAGTGAGGCGTTGGCGACGGCGAGCCCGGTGAGGTCGGCGATCATCGTCTGGAAGTTGAGCAGCGCCTCCAGTCGGCCCTGGGAGATCTCGGGCTGGTAGGGGGTGTAGGCGGTGTACCAGGCGGGATTCTCCAGCAGGTTGCGGCGGATCACCGCGGGGGTGTGGGTGCCGTGGTAGCCGAGCCCGATCATGGACACCTTGACCTGGTTGCGCGCGGCGAGGGCGCGCAGGGCGGCCGTCACCTCGGCCTCGGTCAGGGCGATGGGAAGGTCGAGCGGCGTGCCGACAGGTCGTTGGATCGGCAGCACCGCCGCCATCAACGACTCCAGGCTGTCCTGGCCGACCGCGGCGAGCATGGTTGCGAGTTGTGCCTGGTCGGGGCCGACGTGGCGGTCGGCGAAGGTCGCCGAATCCACCTCGTCCGGTGGTCCGGAGGCTGCGTAGTTCGGGTCGGTACGGAGCAGTGTGTCGAGCATCGAGGATCACTCCCGGTCGTGACGGCGCCCCAGCGTGCCGAGGCATGGATATCGTCATCCCCGCTCTGTCGATCGTCGCGCGGTGAGACCGCGGTCCGTTTCCAGAGGTGCCTCGCCGTGACGGTCCGGGTGCCTGAGAGATTCCGGGGACGGTTGCTCCTTCGGCGCCTCGCCACCGGATCATCCGGCTCGGGGCTCTCGCGTCACGACTCAATCGGCTCGCGTCGCTGGCCCTCCCTGATGTCTGGCGTCGATGTCGGCTGACGTGCCCAAGACTAGCCGCGACTGGACTCGTCGTCGTCGCGAGGTGCCGCCCGCACCACCGTCCCGACCGCCGTGGCGGCGGCCCGGACCCCGACGACGACGGTGGCGCCCAGCACGACGCCCGCGGCGAGCACCGCGCGGTCCTGGGCGCGCACGCTCGGGCCTGAGGGATCATCGAGGACCGCCCGCCAGTCGCCGGGTGCTCGTGACCATGCCGCCGTCGCCTGCGCCGGACCAGCCACTGCCTCCTCCGGGTGCGCCACCCCGTTGCGTCTGGCCGACTTGGGGTCGTTGCCGTCGTACTCGGCGCGCAAGTTGACGTAGGTCGGATCGCTCTCCTCGGCCATCAACCCTGCCCACGCCGCCCCGAGCAAGGTGATCCGGGCGAGCACGTTGAACCAGACGAGGAGACCGATCACGACGCCGAAGGTCGCCACCGTGATCGACGTCCCGCCCAGCAGCCCAGACAGCGCGGACCCCGACGCCAGCTTGAGGGCACCGAATCCGACCGCAGCCGCAAGGGCGCCCCACCGCAGCGTCCTGGCCGGCAGCGTCGACGCCGCAAGGAACCGGTACTGCACCGAGAAGATGACGAAGTCGAGCGCGAGGATCGGCACGGCCACCAGGAGCCGGGTCAGCACCCGGCCCTCCATCGATGAGCCGACCCCCAAGCCCACGAGCAGCTCCTCGGTCGCGGTGTGGATCGTGACGGATACGACGGCCGAGACCAGCACGGCGCCGCCCAGCACGATCATGATCACGAAGTCGCGGACCTTGGCGATGACCGGGTTGAAGTCGTGCACCGACAGGTGCATGGCCGCCCGGATGCCCAGGCGCAGCGATGTCACCCAGCCGAGCCCGGTCCACCCGAGGGTCACCAGGGCCACGACCCCGGTGATCGTCAAGGAACCGTTGCTCGTGATGTCCGCCACCAACTCGAGGGGGTCGATCAGCCCGTCGGGAGTCTCTGGGCTCTTGAACACGCCGGAAAAGGTGTTGCCGAGGTACACGATGAGGTTGTCCTGGATGTCGAGGCGGGTGCGCAGCACGAGACCGAAGATCGTGAACACGAGTGCCAACAGGGGGAACAGCGAGAAGAACGAGTTGTAGGCGATTCCCGAGACGAGGATCGAGCCGCGCACCTGACTCAGCCGTTGCCAGACCCGGAACGGCGTCGTCGCCACGTACCAGCCGAAGGCGCTGCTCGCCCAGCCCGCCGCGCGACTCACCTCGGCGGCAGGGCGACATCCTCGACCGGTCGCCACACCCCGTCCTCGTAGTGGACGTAGACCGTCACGTGGCCCACCTCGAACCCGCAGGCCCAGCCGGCGAGGGTCTGCTGCGCCTCGTCCAGGGCCGACTCAGGCAGGTTCTGCGCGACGGTGACGTGCGGGTAGTACTCATACCGCAGCGGGCGGTCGAGGATGCCGGTGCGGACCGCCAGTTGCAACTGGTCGCAGGTCTCGCCGCCATCGACGACCTCGATGAACGTCACCGGCGACCTCGGCCGGAACGTCCCGGTGCCCGACAGCTTCAGCGAGAAGGGCGGCGTGCCGGTCACCGCCCGGTGCACGTGCTCCAGAACGTCGGGGACGGTGACCCCAGGTAGGTCCGTCGGCGGCACGACCGTCACGTGCGCCGGGATGGTGTGCGCCATCGGGTCACCGAAACGCGCCCGCCAGGCCCCCAGTTCCGCCCCGAAGGGGTCGGGTATGGCGATCGCGATGCCGACTCGTGTGACGTCGGGCTCCGGCGGCTCCATCCCAGGAACCAGCGTGTCGTCGGCGGGCATCAGGCGGTGGCGCCTGGCGCGACGAAGCCGACGCGGCCGTACACCCGCGCGAGAGTGGCCGCGGCGTGCTCGCGCGCGCGGTCCGCGCCGCGCCGCAACAGCCGGTCGAGCTCAGCCGGGTCCTTGAGCAGGTCGCCCGCCCGGCCCCGCAGCGGCGCCAACGCCTCGACGACGCCGTCGGCGACGTCCGCCTTGAGATCGCCGTACCCCTTGCCCCCGTAGTCCGACGCCACGTCCCCGGCGCTGCGACCCGTCACGGCTCCCAGTATGGCCAACAGATTGGACACGCCGGGCTTGGTCTCAGGATCGAATCGGATGTCGCGCTCGGTGTCGGTGACCGCGCTGCGGATCCGCTTGGTGATCACTGCCGGTTCGTCGAGGACGTTGATGAGACCGTTCGGGTTGGCGCCGGACTTGCTCATCTTCGATGTCGGGTCCTGCAGATCCATGATCTTCGCCGTCGACGCGACGATATGCGGCGCAGGCACCGTGAGCGTCGGGCCGAAGCGGGAGTTCAGCCGCTGCGCCAGGTCACGCGTCAGTTCGAGGTGCTGGCGCTGGTCCTCACCGACCGGCACCACGTCGGCGTCGTAGAGCGTGATGTCCGCCGCCTGCAGGATCGGGTAGGTGAACAGCCCGACACTCGTGCGGTCGGTGCCGTGGCGCGTCGACTTGTCCTTGAACTGCACCATCCGGCCCGCCTCGCCGAAGCCGGTGAAGCACGAGAGCACCCAGGCCAGCTGGGTGTGCTCGGCGACATGGCTCTGCACGAAGACCGTCGACCGCTCCGGGTCGACGCCGGCCGCCAGGTACTGAGCGGCGGTCACCCGCGTCCGTTGTGACAGCACGGACGGGTCGGTGTCCACCGTGATCGCGTGAAGGTCGACCACGCAGTAATACGCCTGGTGGGTCCGGCCCAGCTTGACCCACTCGACAAGGGCGCCCAGATAGTTGCCCAAGTGCAGGCTGTCCGATGTCGGCTGCATACCCGAGAACAGCCGCTCGGCGGGCGCAGCGGTCGAGACGGGCAAGGGGTCGGCGGGGGTCATTGCTCCCCATCATGGCAGCTGTGGCTGGGTATGGTCACGAGTCGTGACAGCCCTGTCATCGGGTGTCGGCTATACCGTCGTACCGCGAAGTGGACCACGCTGAAACTGCCTGACCAACGCGATGCCCGCCTGCGGCATGAGGCGGCTCGCCGGCAGATCACGGTGTCCCAACTGACCCGCGAGGCGATCGAAGCGCACCTGGGGGGTCCGGGCTCGGGGCGTCGACAGTTCATGTCAGCCGCCACCGGACGCAGCGGCCACCACACGATGTTTCGGAACGAATCGAGGAGCTGCTGGACCAGGAGACGACTCCATAGCCGCTCTCGTCGACGCCGGTCCGCTTTACGCCCTGCTTGACGCCGACGACCAGCACCATGTCGGGTGTCGCGACATTCTGGACACCTATCAAGGCGAGCTGATGGTCCCGATTCTGGTCGTCGCCGAAGTCGCCCACTTTGCAGCGACGAGATTGGGCGCGAATGCCGAGTTGCGCTTCTTGGGAGACATCGCCACCGGACTGTTGTCCGTGCAGCACGTTACGGCAGCTGACTGGCTGCGAGTCGCCCAGCTCGTGGCGCAGTATCGTGATCTCCGGCTGGGCACCGTGGACGCCTCCATCGTGGCGGCAGCCGAGCGGTTCGCTATCACCGCTATCATCACCATCGATCGACGCCACTTCTCAGTTGTCCGGCCACGACACATCGCCGCCTTCACACTTCTGCCGGGTTGACGTCATTCGACGTAGGCGGCCGTCACAGCTCGCTGCCACGCCCAGGCGGGGGCTCCCAGGCGTGAGGTGAGAATGACCACGACCATGGCGGCATCGCGGTCCAGCCAGAGACACGAACCAGCAGCGCCGTCATGTTCGAGGATGCGCCGCCCGGGCAGCAACTGCCGCCCAGCTATTCGGCCACGCCGCCATCCGATTCCCTGGTCAGCGAGTTGTCCTGTCGCCGCGTCCACGAGACCCGCCGCATGGTTGACACCCATGACGTCGACAGCCCACGTCGGTAGCAGGCCCTGGCCGTGTTCGGCCGTTAGGACGCCCATGCCGAAGCGGAGTAAGTCTTCTGCCGTTGACCACAGACCCGCCCCGGCCAGACGGAGGGCGATGAGATGGTCCGTGGCTTCCCTGGCGGTGACATCGAGACCCTGTGTGATCTCCTCGACGGCGACGGCGCGCGCCCGATCAGGCGCGAAGCCGGTGTCGACCATGGCGAGCGGCTCGGTCAGCTCACGCCTGAGCAGCGACTCCAGGTCGAGGCCTGAGCTGTCCTCCAGCGCATGAGCGAGTAACTCGAAGGCGAGGGTGCTGTACGAGAACGCGGCACCCGGAGTGAACAACAAGGGGGCGGTCGCCGCCGTGTCGAGACCGGCCGCCTCACGTGGCCGAGCCGCCAGCGCGGCCGGCCACGCGACCTCCGGAAGACCGCTGCTATGGGTGAGCACGTGCACCCACGTCAGCTCCGGCCGTGCCGGCAGTGGCTCGGCCAAGGCGATCTCACCCCTGGCCACCATGCGCATGACCATGGTGGCGACGAGCGGCTTGGAGATCGACGCGAGGTAGACCACGTCGTCGGGCTGGGCGGCGACGCCCTGGATGTCGACGATGTCACCGCCGACGGCGACGCCGACCACAGCCATGGGCAGCACGCCGCGGTCGACGCAACGCTTGATGACGCCCAACGACTGCTGATAGGCCATGGCTGCAGCGTGAGGCATCAGCTGCGTACGTGCAGCAGCAGGCCCTGCATCGGGTGCACCGGGAGCATCGGCAGGCCGAGCGAGACCAGCACAGCGCCCGGCAGCTCGACGGCGCCGTCCGCCAGCCACCGCGGGGGCACCTGCCACATGCCCGGGGGCAGGCCGTCGCCGGTCAGGTCCAGCACCTCGACCCGGTACCGCCGCTCGGGGTCCAGCCCCGGGAAGCGCACCCGACCAGGCGCCGCGTCTGCCGATGTCGCCAGCCCGATCCAGGCGTACAACGCCTCGCTGCGATCGGGGGCCACGACGCCGTGCAGCGTCGATCCCTCGCTACCCGCGGCCGCGTCGTCACTACGCACCGTCACCCCGTTGTGTAGCAGGGAACGGTGCCGCTTGTGCAGCTGGATCCAGCGTCGCACCCGAGCCAGGTCCGCCTCGTCGCATTCGGTGATGTCCCATTCGAGGCCGGCGTGGTTGAAGAACGACGTCAACGCCCGGAACGGCAGGTCGATCACCCGAGCGGTGGTGTGCGAACGCGGCGGCCCGATGTGGCTGCCGATCAGCTCCGGCGGCAGCAGCAGCTGCGTCCAGCGCTGGATCAACTGGCGCTCGAGGGCGTCGTTGCAGTCGCTGGCCCACACCCGGTCGGTGCGCGCCAGGACACCGAGGTCGACCCGGCCGCCGCCGGAGGAGCAGGACTCGATCTCCAGCCCCGGATGGCGCGCCTTCAGCTCGTCGAGCAGGGCGTAGACCGCCAGTGTCTGGGCGTGTACCCCGGCTCGGCCGTCCGACCCGACCGCCTCCAGCAGATCCCGGTTGTGATCCCACTTCAGGTAGGGGATTCGGTACTCGGCCACCAGGGCGTCCAACCGTTGCAGCAGATACGCCCACGCTTCGGGGTTGGTCAGGTCGAAGACCTGCTGCCGGCGCGATGGTGGTGGTAACCGCTCAGGCTCGTCCAGCCGGGCAGCGGCCAGCACCCAGTCGGGGTGGGCCCGGGCGATGTCGGAGTCGGACTGCACCATCTCCGGCTCCACCCACAGCCCGAACTCCATGCCGAGTTCGGTGACCCGGTCGACCAGCGGGTGCAGCCCGTCCGGCCACACCTCGGTCGAGACGTACCAGTCACCGAGACCACGGTGGTCGTCGCGCCTGGCGCCGAACCAGCCGTCGTCCAGCACCAGCCGCTCGACTCCGACGGCCGCCGCCGCCTCGGCGATGGCCAGCAACCGGTCCAGCCGGTGGTCGAAGTACACCGCCTCCCACACGTTGAGCGTCACCGGCCGGGGCCGGCGGGGGTGGCTGTCGCGCGCCCTGATGTGCGAATGGAATGCAGCGCTGATGCCGTCCAGACCGGTGTCGGACCACGCGAAGTACACCGTCGGCGTCGTGTAGGACTCCCCCGGCGACAGGTGCACCTCACCTGGCCGCAGCAGTTCCCCGCCGCCGAGTAGCCCGGCGTAGGGGCCGGCGCTGTCGGCGTGGCGCTCGGCGAGATGGACGTGGTCACCACTCCACCCGACGTGCGTCGCCCACACCTCGCCGCAGCGGAAGCCGAACCCGGGCGAGCCCACCGCCATCACCAGGGTCGCCTCGTGCCCGGTGCGGCCGCGACGCGACTCTCGGACCCGGCCGCCGTGCCACCAGACCGAGCGCTGTGGGCTGCGCTCGCGCGACCACCGGCCGGTCAGGTCCAGCACCTCACCCGCCTCGTGCGGCACCGGCAGGTACGCCAGCAGCGTCGAGACATCCAGTCCCTCGCCCGATTCGGCGGTACTGGTCTGCGTCGTCCGGTTCGGGGCGGTGTTCGTCAATATGTGTTCGATGGTCAGGACACCGGCCGCGTCGAGCCGGAGCACGGTCGTCACGGACAGACCTGCCGTGGGGTCGGCAGCCGACAGCCGCAACTGCCCTTCGGTGGGCACCACCGCGACATCGCGCCACCGCGGGTGGACCGCAGCGCCTGCCCGGTGTCCTGACAACCCCGGCCGCCCCCGCCACTGGTCGGCCTCGACCGGCAGCAGGCTGGGCAGCCCGGCAGTGTCCGGCTGGTTGGCCACGACCGCGCCCATCGAGGCGAGCGCGAACGCCGCGGCGTCCGCGTCGTCGAACGTCCCGACATCGCGGCCCCAATGCAGCACAACCGGGTACCCGGACCCGCCCACCGCAGCGTCGTCCACCACCAGCGCGGCGCCGCCGCCGCGCAGGACGTGCAGGCTCATCCCTTGTTGGCCCCCAGGGTCAGGCCCGCGACGAACTGCCGCTGCAGCGCGAAGAAGATGACGAGTGTCGGAATGGCGACGATGACCGACCCGGCACTGAGCAGGTTGTAGTCGGTGAAGAACTGGCCCTGGAGTTTCGACAACGCGCTCGTCACGGGGAAGTTGTCCCCCCTGCTGCCGAAGGCGACCGCCCAGAAGAAGTCGTTGTAGATGAACGTGACCTCCAGCGTCGCCAGTGCCGCGAGCGGCGGGCGGCACAGCGGGAGGATGACCTGCCAGTACTGCCGCCAGACGCCGGCACCATCGACGAATGCCGCCTCCGTCAATTCCGTGGGCAGGGCCTTCATGTAGTTGCTGAGCACGAAGGTGCAGAACCCGATCTGGAAGGCCACGTGAGTGAGGATTACCGCGTAGTACGTGTTGTACAGGTCCAGCCGGACGTAGGCCCGGAACAGCGGGATCAGCAACGCCTGTTGCGGCAGGAGGTTGGCTGCTGTGAAGAAGATGAGCATGGCGAGGTTGAACTTGAAGGAGAACCTTGCGAGGACGAAGGCCGCCATGGACGACAGGAAGAGAACGAGGATGACCGACGGCACGGTGATGATGACGGAGTTGAGGAAAGAGCGGGCGAAGCTCCCCTGCTCCCAGGCGTCGGCATAGTTCTGCAGGGTGAATCCGCCGAACGACACGTATCCGTTCGCGGCAGTGAAGGCGTAGTCGCGGAACGAGTTGTATACGGCCCAGGCGACGGGGAACAACCAGCCCAGCGCCATGACGGTGACGAACACGTAGAGGCCGATGCGCCACGCGGTGATGGGCTTACGTCGCCGGCGCCGGCGCCGGGGCAGCGGCGGCCGGGGTACCTCATGACCGGAGACGATAGCGCCCGGCGGGTAGTTGTCAAGGCTCATTTGCCGACCCTCCGTTCGTCCCGGGTGATATTGATGAGATAGATGATGATGAAGATGAGACTCAACCCGAGCAGGATCGTCGCGATGGCCGAACCGAAGCCGACGAGGGTCGCCTCACCGATGAGGTTCGCCGTCACCAGCGTGCTCAGCACTTCGAGACCGTTGCGGCCCTTGTTGATGATGTAGACGAGGTCGAATGCCCGAAGGGACTCGATGACCGTGATGACGAAGACCACGATGTTGATGGGTGCCAGGGCCGGGAAGACAACGCTGAAGAAGGTCCGGAACTCCGAGGCGCCGTCGACCGCGGCCGCTTCCTTGAGCGTGGGGTCGACCGCCTTCAGACCGGCCAGGTACAGCAACATGATGTAACCGACATGACGCCAGGAGGCGGCCACCAGGACGGCCCAGATGTTGACGTTCTTGTCGCCGAACCAGTCAACCGGCTGGCCACCGAGGCTTTCGATGACCGCGTTGAGGACACCCTGGTCGAGGCTGTAGATGAGCTGCCAGATGAACCCGATGAGGGCGAGGCTCAACACGACCGGCATATAGAAGATGCTGCGGTAGATGGCTGTGCCCTTGAGGTCACGGTCCAGCAGGACGGCCATGAACATGCCGAGCGGGGTCGCGATGACGAAGAAGACCAGCAGCCACAGACCGTTGTTGCGCATGGCGATCCAGAACGGCGGGTAGTCGCCACCCGCGACGTCGACGAAGTTCTGCACCCCGACGAACTCGATGGTGTCGAGCGGGCTGATCCCGTTCCAGTTCGTGAACGAGAAGGCCACCGTGCCCAGCGCGGGCAGCCACACGATGAGCAGGACGAAGAGCGCCGGGATCCCGATCATCACGGCGAGGGTGATCCGGTCGCGGGTGTTGAGCAGGCGCCGCCCACGGCGCCGCCGCGCCCGCCCCCCCGACTCGGTCGGGAGGGCGGGCGCTGGCGGTGCTGGCGGTGCTGCGCTCGGTGCTGTGCTGGTCACGGTAGAGGCGCCAGTCACTCGGTGAAGATGCGCTCTTTGCCGGTCTGCAGGTCGGAGACCACAGTGTCGATGTCGTCCGGGTTGTCGAGGAAGCTCTGCAGCGTGGGGATGACGATGGTCGACACGAAGTCCGGGTTGGTGTCACGGTCGAGGAACTGCGCGATCCCGGTCGCGCTGGAGATGAGCTCCTGCGCCTTGAGCTGCAACGGCGTGTACCCCGACGTGTCGGCGTCCTTGTGTGCCGCGATCGAGTTGGGGTTGGTCGCGATGAAGATGTCCTGCGCCGCCGCGGAGCCGACGAACTCCAGCCACGCCTTGGCGCCCTCCTCGTTCTGCGGGTTGGCCCGCATCATGTAGCCGTCGATCGGGGCGTCGATGTCGCCCGAGCCGATGGCGGAGTCGATCTCCGGGAAGGTGAAGAAGTCGAGGTTGGCCCGGTCGGCCTCCTCGAACTGCTCACCGACGAAGAGACCGAGGACGTACATTGCGGCCTCTCCGGTCTGCAGCGATGCCGCGGCCTCCTGCCACGTCCGACCGTTCGGGTTCTCCTGGTGGTAGGGCAGCAGCTTCGCCCAGGTGTCGAACACGTCCCGCACCTCGGGGCCGTCCCATTTCTGGTTGCCGGCCAGCAGGTCGATGTGGAAGTCGTATCCGTTGATCCGCATGTTGAGGATGTCGAACGTGCCCATGGCGGGCCAGCCGTCCTTGTCGCCCAGCGCGACCGGGACGAGGCCGTCGCTTTGTATCTGCTTGCACAGCTCCTCGAACTCCTCCAGAGTCGTCGGGACCGTGTAGCCCTTCTCGTCGAACACGTCGGTCCGGTAGAACACCGCCCAGGGATAGTTGTAGAACGGCACGAAGATCTGCTTCTCGCCGTTGGTCGACGCCGTCTTGAAGGCGTCGGAGTACCCCGAGCCGATGGTCTCCCACACGTTGGTGAGGTCACCGGTGAAGCCCTGGTCATCGAAGAAGCGGGCACGGAAACCGGCGAACCACGTGAACACGTCGTCCGGGTCGCCCTGCAGGTAGGAGTTGAAGTTCTCCTGGAACGTCTCGTTGTCCAGGACGTTGGCGCTGATGGTCGCGCCGGACTGCTCCTCGAACGCCGCGATGACCGCGTCCTCGGCTTTGCGGGGGACTTCGTCACCGCGGTTGGAGCCGAGGGTGACCTCCCCTGAGGCGGAACCAGATCCCGAGCCACACGCCGTGAGGCCGCCCAGCGCGGAGATGGCCCCCAGACCGGCGCTGCCCTGCAGGACACGGCGGCGCGAGAGGGGGGACGACGGAAGGATGAGCGAGCTGGTCGGTGCGTTGAGCACCGACGAGCGGGAACGTGCGGGCACCTTTGCCTCCTGTGGGCCGGCAGCAGCGCCGACCGTCGTTCGAGCGACAATGTTCATTCATTGGCGTGCGGTCCCAGCCCGGATGGTGGATCGTGAGCGACCGAACAGAAACCTACAGGGTTGGCAGCCTGCCTAGCGGGCGGCACAGTGTCAAGACCCCACGTCGACCCATGCTCCTCTGTTGCCGTTCTGTTACGTGTCATGATGCTCGATGCTTTCGCCGGAAGGAGAGCCACATGGCCACTGGCAGACCGGTCCGCTTCGGGGTGCTCGGTACCGGGTGGCGGGCCAGGTTCTACCTGCGCATCGCCCAGGCCTTGCCGGAGGCGTTCGAGGTGAGCGCCGTGGCGTCGGGCAGCGAGTCCAATCGCCGCGACGTCGGGCAGCGCTTCGGCGTCGCGACCGTGACCAGCCTCGACGCGTTGCTCGGCACCGACCCGGGCGACCTGGTGGTGACGTGCGCGCCATGGGCGGGCGCGGCCGACGCGATCCGCAGCTGCGTGGCCGCCGGTGTGCCGGTGCTGTCCGAGACGCCGCCGGCGGCCGGCCTGGACGACCTGCTGCGACTGTGGGACGACATCGGGCCGAATGCCCGGGTGGCGGTCGCCGAGGAGTACCCATGGCGCCCGCAGATCGACGCGGCGCTGCGGATCGCGCGTTCCGGTCGCCTCGGTACGGTGC